>JAISYR010000001.1 GCA_031269795.1 Puniceicoccales bacterium | reverse complement strand
ACCTTATGCCCTGCAAAATCGACGTTGAAGTAAAAGACAACGACATCATTAACATCAATGGATGGCTGGAAGTTTTTTGCCGATGGGTACCGGGACATGCCGCTGGAGATTTAACATTTTATATCAAATCACTGAGATGTGTATTTACGGGCGACACGTTGTTCAAAGATAACATTGGAAGATTCGATTTACCAGGTGGCAACGGACCGTTACTGGTTTCCGGGATAAAGGAAAAACTTTTAACATTGCCCCAAGATACGATGGTTATTCCTGGCCATGGAAAATTTACAACCATTTCGAAGGAAAAAAGTAATCCGTATCTCAACTGAAGGCTTTCGCCCTAACGAAATTAAATGGGTGCCATATTTCTACAAATACCTTCTGATATCGGCTTATGCCTTGATAGATACCATCTGCCCCATGGGGGCAGAATTAGTTTTATTGATAAATTTTCCTCCTACATTTTTGTATATCATGCCTGATATTGTTCCCTCAAGATGGGATCAGGCGCTTTGCATTTGTCTATTAAAATGCTCTCTATGGATGGCCAGAGCATAGCCAATGCAGCTGCCCAAGAACCATAGGCGGCTGCGTTATACCCATCGCCTTGGGACCGCAATATTATTCCTAGCATTGTTCCACCGATGCCCAAAGCTATTCTCCCCCATTTGGATCCTTGCACAGCCGTTATTTGTTGAGGATTCAAATGGTTTCGCGGATCTATTTGGTCAACAACGAATTGATCTTCATGCATATGACCGGTAACAACAAGGGTGACTTCTCTTTCATCCAACGGCATTTCAGCTACTTGGTTTCTATTGGCAGTTTCTTGTATGCCTTGCATTTGTCTCACGGCTCTAGGTCCCCAAGTCACTCCTTCCAATGCCGGAGCTGTTCCTGCCGGTGCTTCAAATTGACCCGGTAGTCCATGATAAGCCCCCGGTGTCCCAAATTGCTCTGTCATCCCATAGAGAGTCTCCGTCCGCGGGTTTCCATCAGTATAAACATCCATTTATTCCTCCTTTTTCGAAAAAATTTTACCGATGGTATCCATATTATTTACAATGTCAAATTTTTAACAAAAAAATTTAATTCAAGGGGCAAATAAAGCGATGGGCTTTCCCCCAATGTTTTAAATTTCCTGTTAGATCGTAATAAATCCATTGTCTTTTTTACAAAAATTCTAAAAATAATAGCAACATTGAGGAATGTTTATGAATAAATATGTCGAAGAATTTAAAAAAAATGATAGGTTAGGGTTGCTCAAACACAAGTGCGAAACAATAGATAAGTCCAGGTTACATTTACCGGGTCCGGATTTTATCAACGAAGTGTTTTTACAATCAGATAGGTCCATTGCCGTTCTCAATAGCCTATCACGGATTCGCAACACAGGACGCCTTGGAGGGACAGGCTATATTTCAATCCTTCCCGTAGACCAAGGCATCGAACATTCGGCAGCTGCCAGTTTTGCTCCAAACCCGGAATATTTTGATCCCGAAAATATTGTAAAATTAGCCATCGAAGGCGGTTGTAGTTCCGTAGCATCCACATTGGGAGTGCTTGGAATTGTTTCTAGAAAATACGCCCACAGGATACCTTTCGTTGTAAAGTTGAATCACAATGAATTGCTGACATATCCCAACAAATTTGATCAGATCTATTTCGGACACGTTCAACAGGCATACGATATGGGAGCAGCAGCCGTTGGAGCTACAATTTATTTCGGGTCCGAAGAATCCACACGCCAGATACAAGAGACGACGGAAGCATTTCAGTTAGCCCATGAGCTTGGTATGGCAACAATTCTTTGGTGCTATCTAAGAAACAATGCATTTAAGGCCGATAAGGATTACCACACAAGCGCTGATCTGACAGGTCAAGCAAATCACTTGGGAGTAACCATTGAAGCTGACATAATCAAACAAAAGTTACCGACAAACAATGGAGGTTTTAAAGCATTGAAATTTGGGAAAACCCACGACAAGGTTTACTCGGAATTGACGAGCGATAATCCCATAGATTTAACTCGATACCAACTGGCAAATTGCTACATGGGCCGGGCTGGCCTAATAAATTCGGGGGGAGCCTCTGGGGCCAATGACTTCCATGAGGCGGTTGAAACGGCTGTTATCAATAAGCGGGCTGGAGGATCTGGATTGATCTGCGGACGAAAGGCATTCCAACGTTCCATGAAAGATGGTGTGGCCCTATTGAACGCCATCCAAGATGTTTACTTGGATAAGTCCATAACCATTGCATGAGCGTTAATATTTCTTCATGTAACCTCGCAGGAAAACATGGTGCGAGGTTTCTGTTTTGGAAGCTGATAAAAAGGCTTCCAATCTAGGAACTCAATTCCAGCCATTGGTTTTCCAGTTTTGCCAGCTCATCACAGCATTTTGCATATAGCCCATAGACTTCCGCATCCTGAAATTTTGATAATTTTTCTTCGAGGGCCTTTTTTTCAGTTTCTAGAGTGCTGATGTTTTTTTCTAAAAGCGACAACCTTTTCTTTAGCTCTGAATTACTACGAGATTGTTGGGGGGATTCAATTTTGCTCGAACTATTGGCAGAAGAATTTTGATTGCCCCCTTTGGAGAGCAACATTTCTCGATAGGAATCTAGAGATCCATTGAATGGAGTACACTTTCCTCCATCGATGATAAAAAATCTATGGCATGTTTTGGACAATGTGAAAAAATCGTGGGTGATTAGTATTACTGCTCCTTGGTATTTGTTTATCGCATCGACCAGTGCCTCCCGGGCTTCGATATCCAAATGGTTCGTTGGCTCGTCTAAAATCATAACATGGGGATTGAAGAGTGAATTTATCGCAAGCAAAACACGGGATTTTTCACCGCCGGATAGATTTTTTATCAGCGTTTCGCTACGGGATTGCGTTATTCCAAACCTTGCCAGGTGGGAACGGGCTTGGGTCTCTGAAAAATCACGGGCAAGCCTGCGTAGGGTTTCGACGGGAGAGGATTCCACATTCAATTCATCGGCCTGTTGCTGGGAAAAGTATGATATTTTCAAATTTCTTGCGTGGAAGATATTACCCGAAAGGGGAACCAACCGATTGGCCAACAGTTTAGCAAGCGTAGATTTTCCGTTACCATTTGCCCCTAGTAGGGCGATCCTATCATTTGAATTTACACAAAATTCTACGTTCCTTAGCACCGTTTTATCCCCGTATCCTGCGGCAACGTTTTCTAAAATTATCAATTTACGATCGACCTCAGGGTGTGGTTTGGGAAATGATAGGGTTACCTTGCACTCTTCGTTGGGCATTTCCGAAATTTCCATTTTTTCCAACATTTTAATCCTGCTTTGTGCCTGCTTGGCCTTTGTTGCTTTTGCCCTGAACCTGTCGATAAAGCTCTGTATGTGTTCTCGTTTTTTTTGCTGTGCCTCGATGTTTCTTACCAATGCAACCTCTTGTTTCTTGCGCGTATCCATGTAGGTATCGTAATTTCCCCTAAACAGATGTAGTTTCCTATTGAAAATGCTAACGATACAATTGCAAATGGAATTCAAGAACTGTCTTTCGTGGGAAATCATGACTACCATTTTGTTGGTTTTTCCCAAAAAATTTTCCAGCCACATGGCCGTTTCCAAATCCAAGTGGTTGGAAGGTTCATCCAGCAACAGGCAGTCGGATGGAGCAAATAGTGCCGCTGCAAGAGATGCCCTTACTTGCCATCCTCCAGAAAACTCTTTCAATTTTTTATGAAGATCATCCCGTTTGAATCCAAGACCGTCCAATATGCTGGATGCCCGTGCTTCCGCTGAATAGCCGTCAATCGCATCATAGGCATCATAGGCATTGGCAAGATTTTCATCGGATATTTGTTTGTCTTCTAAAATTGTTCGCAGCCGCACTAATTCTTTATCGGCACCGATGATAAAATCCACCAAAGAAATTTCATTATTTTCAATCTCTTGTTTTACACAAATGAGCTTTGCCTTGCTTTTTATGAAAATTTCTCCAGCATCCATGTCATCTTGGCCGAGAATTATTCTAAATAGTGTCGTTTTTCCACATCCATTCGGGCCAACTATCCCAATTTTCCCATCCGATGGCAAATGCAGTGTTGCATCTTCAAATAATATTCGACTGCCGATTCGATAGGTTAAATTTTCAATGTCTATCATCTCCTTCTTTCTTCCAAAACAACACAAGTTCAGCCATATTACAATCCAAATATCATGTTGACTATTTTGGTCACCGTCCTACGCTTTTTTCTAAAAGTGTAGAAGGCCCATGGGACTCATATCAAGTCGGACTAGATGTCACATTGCCAGTAGAGCATTTACTTTATTGGAACTAATGTTGTCATTGTTTGTGGTTACCACCATAGTTTTTCTCGGGAAAAAATTAATATCCCTGGCCATCGATAGTGATCGATCCGCCGATGAGACAAGAATTATTTGTAAAGAATTAAATAATATATTAGCGCATATCAGCGATGATTTGAAATCGATGGTTCTTCTTGATAAAGGACAGCCTATTTTTGAAATTTGCAAACATGAAGGTGAAAATGGATTTAGGCTATTCTTTTTCACCACGAATGACGCACAACATATTACCGCAGCGGTGAAATATGATGTGGTAGAGTCGGAATTTGGAAAATTTGAACTTTCCCGTACCGTACTAGATAATACGGCTACCCTATCCTTGCAAAAGTTGCTAATACAAAATTTTTCCATGGAAAAATTTTTTGAAGATGTAGGTGCGAAAAGTAAACAGGTACGTAAATTTAATATGCCATTGGCGGACTTTAAAATTCGTGTGGCAATAAAAATGCGTGATGGGGACACACTTTTTCTAGCTCCAAATTCCCGAATGATATATTCTTGGAATATGATATCCTACGATAAAAATGGCGAAAATGTTATCGTTAAAGGAAATTTGTCATTCTTCGACGTCACGCTTAGGGCTTTAGGTAAAACCAATGCCGCCAAATTGCATGTGCTAGCAGCAAAGGATATGGCAAAAGCAAAGGATTTCTTGATTTCCCATGCGAGAAATAGTTTTGCTAGAATCGTTCCAAATTCGGTACCATTTCCGTAGGTCACCGTTGGTATTTTATGTAATTGTCACAGACAAACATGAGTTTTCTATGGCAAAGAGCCATTCCGTCGGATAGCAAAAATGTACAGATCTGGGAAACACTTGCCGTTGACAGAAATTGAAATATGCTAAATGGTGTGTTTCGAAAAATAAATAAAGATATGATATATGAAATGTTAGCCACTTGCTCAGGGCCGATTCGATGGGAGGATGACACGGGATGCCCCGGACTAAATATGGCTCTCTGGATACAGTAAAAGAACATGCAAAAGATCGTACTAAATCCAAATGGTAAAAAAGGAAATATTACATCGAGAATGGGACCGATCAAACAGTATAGAATTGCGGCCTGAATGGGATTTAGATATATTGAGGGACCATGAACAAATAATCCAACGGAAACAACTAGGACGCCAGGAAATAATAGGAAACCATTGAAAAGTTGACACAGAAATAGCACACCATAGTAGACAATGACAAGCAGGAAAGATATCATTTTCAATCTCCTAAATTTATCAGGATCGCAACCTGGTATAGTTTTGACAGTAGGTCGTTATTTAGGATAACATCCGATGAAAAAAAACGGCCCCCATGTTCTCCTGGAGATTTTATAAACCCCACCGAAATATTTTTTGGAAATGCTCCGGATAGTTCCGATGTGACGAAACTTATTGGTTCTCCATCTGACACAATTTCCGTTGGAATATTCGTTGCAATTCCAGTGGCCTGACTAAAAAAATTGTGCCCATTTCCGGAAAATACTATGGGAAACCTGGAGCCATCTTCCCTTGCATGGACCACCATCCTGAATTGCGGAGATGAAATTAGTTCAACGACGGAAGTTTTGGCATGTACCGATTTTATGCGACCTACCACATAATTTTGAGAAATTACACCCATCCCCTCAGCAACTCCATGGTTTGTTCCAACATCGACGATCAATTCGTTGGTCCAAGAAGCAATATCCCTACGAATTACTCTGGCTGGCTTCACCATAAAATTTCCAATACGATACTCTTGTTCGGATTTGGCAATGCTGGAAATATTCTCCGGTAATGTGGCGACTTTTAATTGTAAAGCTACGTTTTCCCGCATCAGGTTTTCACAGAAGGTAATTAGGTCTCTCTTTGCAAGAGTCCCTTTGAAAAAAGCACTTCGCAGATTTTCCAACTGAACGGATGCTGCATAGATCGGGATTTGGGCATAGGCAAAAGCAGATTTGATGTTATTTTGAAATGATATGGGAACAAGCCACATCAATGCAATGATGAAAACTAACGGCAGGTAATAGCTGGCAACATTGCGTCGTTTATCCGCAATGGGCAAACAATTTTCTGAAAATTTTTTCGAACCTTTCACAATGTGTCACCATCTTGAATTATTTTTCGCAGATACACAATCCCCGAAGTGTGGTCTAAAAATTCGCAATTTAACTGGGCCATAAAACATCGATCTAATATTTCAGAAAACTGGTCCGATGGAGACAGTCCGCATTGGATCAAATCGCGACCTTGAATGATCGGCATAGGTTGGTTTGCAAATACTCCAAATTTTTTGGCCGTTTCCTCTAGCCAATCTATCACCTTACCATTGTGTTTGTCGTTACTTATCCGCCCCATGTTATCAATGTAACATAACCTTATCAACCTATCCATTCGTCCCACATCATTCGCCAAATGTAGAATGGCAGAATCGGCCCTATTATCCCTATATAAAAATCGTGGGACCATGTGCCACCTTACCAGAGGCAATACCGCTTCGATTAAATAATTTGGAGCATTGATAGACTTTAAAAATTCTTCCACATATGGTCCACCAATTTCATCGTGCCCATAGTGGTGAATCCCATTTGCATCCCGCATCACCACATAAGGCTTTCCGAAATCATGGCATAGGGCAGCGAACCCAAGGATAAGATCTTCTTGCCTATCACCGATTTTGTTTTTAGCAAACACATCGAGGGCCATAGATGCATGTTCGAATACGGACCCTTCCCCATGTTGGTCGGCATCCTGGGGGCATCTGTCAAGAGCTTCAATCTGAGGAAAAAATTTTAACCAACCAGCATCTTTGAGAAATCGTAGTCCCAGGGATGGTGTTTCGGAATATAATACCAATTTTTCCCACTCCGAAAAAATTCGCTCCCTGGAAAGGCCTTCCGGGGATAAATTTTTACACAGACAAAGAGTTTCATTGGTAGCCTTTAGATTGAACCTTCCTGCGAATTGCATGCCTCTTAGCACCCTCAAAGGGTCTTCGGAAAAATTTTCCCCAACGTGGCGCAAAGTGCCCAACTTCAGATCTTTTAATCCGTTAAATTCGTCGATGATTTTTTCATCCATGGCATCGAAATATATGGCATTTATGGTAAAATCTCGGCGGCTGGCGGCGGTTTTAACATCGCACTTTTCAAGAAAATTAACGGAAAAATCCCTATGTTTATTCCCGATTTTTGTTTCGGTACGCGGGACGGAAACATCGATGGGGAAACCATGAATTTTGAGAACACAGAAAGCCTTTCCGGTTTTTTCAATTGCGAACCTTGATGCCAGGATCTTTTCGATATCAACCAACGACATACCAAAAACTTCTATGTCGAAGTCTGAAAATTGCTTTCTTTGAATGGCGTCTCTGACACACCCACCCACAAAATATGGCCTGGCACCGGCATAGGCAAGTTCTTTGCAAATATCCAACGCCTTCTCCCATACTTCAATATTTGATAATTTCTGAAATGTTTGATTGGTCAAATCCATGTATGCCCTTGCATCGTGCGAATATGGGAGTATAGAATTGTTCAATTTCTTGCAAGACAATTGGTTCCCATTGGTCCTCTATTGCCCATGACAAAAGGAAATGTCCTTGTCGTGCACAGATAAATAGGCCCTATGTATTTGAATATTACTGCCGGCTATGACATTTTTATCTTTTAATTTTTTAATATTTTTTTACCGTGGCTATACTTTGTAGCGTGTAGCGATGAAAACTAGCCAAAAAGTTATTCTCATATTTATTCTTGGGATTTTATCTTTTATCAATATCAAATTGACAATGTCGCTAATCGACACGAGGCGTGAAGAAATTCGACTTTCGAAAAAATTAAATGGTTTATTTGAGAAGAGACAAACTGCGGAAAATCAATTTATTCTGAAGCAGGATCATATGCGAAAAATGTTGACGGATAAAGATTTTATGGAACAAGTAACCCATCAAAAAACGGGATACATAAAGGATAAGGAAACAGTTTTTAAATTTGAGGATTAAAACGGTATGACCGATAAACAAGCTAAAGAGTTAAGGTTGCAATTTTGTAAATATGGGCAGGAACATGTTTTCAAATTTTGGGAAATTCTTTCCAGTGAAGAACAGTTACTGTTGCTGCAACAGGCCAAGAGTCTAAATTTAGATTATTTATCCCAAATTATAGAAAATGTCCTCCATAAAAACTTTCAACCCGACAAGCATACCACAGCCATAACTCCTGCCAAATTTATAAAATTCCCAAATTCCGAAGTCGATTGGCAAAAGTGTAAGGAGACTATAATCGTTGGGGAACAAACCATAAGGGCTGGTAAAGTTGCGGCGTTTACAGTGGCAGGAGGCGAAGGGACGCGCCTAGGTTGTGTAGTTCCTAAGGGTATACTGCAAGCAACATCGTTGAAAAAGAAATCGCTTTTCCAAATATTTGCCGAAAAGGTAAAAGCTGCTGAGCGAAAATATGAAACTCCAATCCATTGGATAATAATGACAAGCGAACGGACTCACAATGAGACCATGGAATTCTTCGGAAAAAATGATTCCTTTGGGGTTGGGAATATTCATTTTGTCAAGCAAGGACAGATGCCGGCGATTACCAATGATGGGAAATTCATCATGGAAACGAGGAATAAAATCGCCATGCACCCAGACGGACATGGTGGAGCTTTAAAAGCTCTTGGCCGATCGGGTTTACTCGCAATGTTAGAAAACTTGGGCATTGAAATCATAAGCTATTTTCAAATCGACAACCCTCTCGCCAGGTGCATCGACCCGTATTTTATCGGATCCCACGTAAAAAATCAATCCCAAATATCTTCCCGGATGATTCGTAAATTATATCCGGAAGAAAAGGTTGGAGTCTTTTGTGAAAGAAAGGGCAGAAGCTGTGTTGTCGAATACTCCGATTTACCCAAAGAACAGGCCATGTTGCGTGATGCGGCAGGTAATCTTGTATTTTGTGCAGGCAACACGGGGATACACCTTCTGGATGTCCAATTTATAAAACAATTCAATGGTAAAGATATTCATTCTGAAATTCCATACCACATTGCTCAAAAGACCGTTCCAACCATAAATCTACTTGGTGAGCCTATTATTCCCCAGGTAGCCAATGGATTAAAGCTAGAAATGTTTATATTTGATATTCTACCTTTCGCCGAAAGGACAATTATCCTGGAAAGCGACAGATTGTCCAATTTCAGTCCCATAAAAAACATTGACGGACTGGATTCTTTAAAAACTTGCTTGCAGGACCAATTGAAGCTTTTCACCAGCTGGTTGTTGGCCGTAGGAACGGATATTCCGACAGACTCCAATGGATTGCCACCCTTTGACATCGAAATAAGTCCGATGTTTGCAGACAACAAGTATGATTTTCTGACAAAATGGAAACAGCTGGCCAATAAACCAACGATAATGGCCAATCAGTACATTGAATAATCCATTCCATTGCCCAAGCTCAAATTTCTTAGGTGGTATATCAGACGATAAAGAGCCTTTCAAAGGGGAATTTAATTCCCCCTCCTGTCGCTACGGCTATCTCTCCTATCACCCTGTGATCCGCGCCTATCGCCCTCATTTCGAAAATCTTTCCTGAACCGTCTTTCCCGATCACCACCGGAGGATCGACCATTCCTGGAGTGTCCTGAGGAACGTTGAAATTTGTCGCCATGGGATGATTTTGGCATGGTCATTTCATAGGGAACACCTTTAGCTTCACAAATTACAGCTCGGCGACTTAACCTGACGCGGCCTTTATCATCCACACCGATGCACTTAATGATAATTTCATCACCAATTTTGCAAATGTCCGCTGGATTTTCCACCCGAAAATCTGCCATTTCAGAAACGTGGACAAGTCCTTCTTTCCCTGGTAAACATTCGACAAAAACCCCAAATTCTTTGATTGACATTACTTTACCCCTATAGACTTGCCCTTCTTCTATTTCGGAACAGACCAAACTAATTTCTTTTACGGCCCGTTCCAGGGCATCCTCATTGGGGGCAAATACCAGAATTTTTCCACTATTGTCCTCATTGATATCGATTTGAGCCCCAGTTATTTCCGTTATTCGTTTGATATTTTTCCCTCCTGGTCCGATCAAAGCCCCGATTTTATCAGGATCAATTTTCATACTATGAATTTTCGGAGCATTTGGCTTTAAACTCTCCCGTGGGCCAGGGATGACGGATTCCATGATGTCCAAGATTTGCATCCTAGCATTTTTACTTTGCGCAATTGCTACTCCGGCAATTTCGATCGGCAATCCTGGAATTTTCAGGTCGAGCTGAAACCCAGTAATACCATTTCTTGTCCCAGAGAGTTTAAAATCCATGTCGCCAAAATGATCTTCGGTTCCTATGATATCGGTTAAAATTACGTGCTTGGAAATATTTCCGTTCTTATCGTTACGAGTTACTAGCCCAATGGAAATACCGGCCACAGTGCCAGTAATGGGGATTCCCGCATCCATAAGGGCTAAACAGCCGCCACAGACACTTGCCATGGAGGATGACCCATTCGATTCCAAAATATCAGAAACTATGCGGATGGAATAGGGAAAAATATCTTCGGATGGAATTATGGGCGACAGGGAACGTTCCGCCAATGCACCGTGACCAATTTCACGCCGTCCAACGGTCCCAATTTTACCGGTTTCTCCGACGGAAAATGGTGGAAAATTATAGTGTAGATAGAAGGATTTTGATTGGACGCCCCCCGTAATGGCATCGATTTCCTGGGAACCGTCGGAGCATCCCAGTGTCAGCGATACCAAGGCTTGTGTTTCTCCCCGCTGAAACAGTGAAGAGCCATGGACGATTGGCAATACATCCGTCGCACATTCAATAGGGCGCAATTCTGTTAACCCGCGGCCATCTACGCGGCGGCCATTGTCGAGGATATTGTTTCTATATAATTCTTCTTGTAGTTCTTCGAATGCCATGTTGAGTGATATTTCGCAGAATTCCGCTTCCCCCAATTTTTCGACTATGGCAGCTTTGGCCTCCTCTTTAATTACCATAACCGCATTTTCACGCTCCAACTTACCATCCTGAAACACCGCATTCTTTAGTTTGTCAACGAAGGTAGCACAAATTTTGACAATTTCTTCCTTTGGCAAAACTAAATCAAACTGTTTCTTTGGTTTACCAACCAGTGCGGCTAATTTTTTTTGAGCAGCGATAATTGGCTGTATTTGCTGTTGCCCAAATTCTAGGGCTTCGATAAAGCGTTCCTCTGAAATTTGATCGGCGTTACCTTCGATCATCATCATATTAAACTCATTGCCAACGTATATTAAATCGAGGGTAGACGAAAACATTTGTTCATTGGTTGGACCTGCGACAAATTTGCCATCGATTTCTCCAATTCTGACACATCCAATCGGTCCATTCCACGGTATATTCGAACACATCAGAGCCGCCGATGCTCCATTTACCATCAAAACATCAGCTTCATTTTTTAAATCCGTCGAATAGAGGGTCCCCATGACTTGGACCTCGTTCAAAAAACCTTTTGGGAAAAGTGGCCGTAGGGGACGGTCACACATCCTAGCTGTTAAAATTTCTTTTTCCGATGGCCTACCCTCCCGCTTGTTGTAACCACCTGGCATGCGACCTGCCGCGGAAAATTTCTCGCGATAGTCAACGGACAATGGGAAGAAATCCTGATTAGGATGTAATGTGTTAGCGGCTGTTGCAGTCACCAAAATCGTGGTTTCGCCGGAAGTTACCCATACCGCACCATTCGCCTGTTTCGCCAACGTTCCCGCAGAAAATTTCATCGAAAACTCATCGACCTCTACTTCATATTTATGATTCATCTATTATTTCCTTATATTTAATTATTTCTTCATCATCTTTGATAATACCAAAATTTAGCTACCGATTTCCTAGCAACAACCTGCTCCATTGTAGAAAAATTCATTCGTACATTACTTGCGCAAGTTCAACTTCTGAATTACTTCCCTATAACCTTCGGGATCACTAAGCTTCATATGGCTTAGTAATTTTCTACGACGGTTCGTCATTGCGACGAGACCACGGCGGGAATGAAAATCTTTCCTGTGAACCTTTAGGTGTTCTGTTAAATGTTTGATCCTGTGGGTAAGAAGAGCTACTTGAACGCAACTCGAGCCCGTATCTTTTTCGTTTTTCCCGAATTCGGAAATTATATCAACTTTGTCCATTAATTTATTACATTTTCATGATTTTGGAGCATACAAACATATGCCCGAGTAGTAGAAGATTATCCACAAACTCCGCCAAATTGCTGTGTTTAATACAACAAAAATCACGAGATCCTCCGACCCTAGCGCTAGGGGGCAACATTATTATTTTTAATGAATTTACAAGTTTTTTTTAAAATAAAATTATTTCGTGGCAATTAACGCTAAAAATTGAGGTAAAGCGTGCGAAGTCTAGGCGCTGTTTGTATTTTATCCGTTATGTTTCTTCGAATTCGAAAAAAATATGTTTGTTTCCTGAAGAATTGCCTTTCTCAAACCGATTAAGCCCATGAGGTTTGGAATGGCCATAAACCCTGTTACGATATCAGCCAACGATAGAATGGCATTAATCCTGAAAAATGGACCAATGGCAACGAAGAAAATAAACAGTATTTTGTAGGGCACTATGGCCTTGCGACCAAAGAGGAATTGGGTACATTGTTCACCGTAATAATTCCACCCGATAATGGTTGTAAATGCAAACAATATGATGCTGAACCCAACTATGATCTTGCCAACTTCTGGCATTCCTAGCCCATGGGCAAATGCCTGCGATGTCAGTATTGCTCCTTCCAGAGGGGAAGACCTATCCGTTGCGATTAATATGACTAGGCCGGTCATCGTACAGACGACCACACTCAATAGAGCCCCTGACATCGATACCAGTCCTTGCCTACAAGGAGAATCGGTTCTTGCAGCAGCTGCAGCTATGGCGGCGCTCCCCAGTCCCGCCTCGTGGGAAAAAATACCGCGACTTGCTCCAACGCTGGCCGCGATTGTGGCAGTGATCCCAGTCCCCGCTCCCAAAATCGATTTTGGAGAAAATGCACTGCAAACAATGGAATACAATATGGAGGGAAGGCGGGTAATATTTGCTGCTAATACCAAAATGGCAGCCCCGATATAAAATATGGTCATAAAGGGTACAATTTTTTCTACAACGGTGGATATCCTTTGTAATCCTCCCATGGTTACCATTCCGACAACGATGACCAGCATGATCGTTGTAACGATGTTGGATGTTCCGAAAGACGATAGGGTAACTGCGATGGAATTGCTTTGAGCTACGGTCCCGACCCCAATTAAAGCAACCATCATGCCAAAAAATGCGAATACTTTTGCCAAAAAAACATTATTTAACCCCATGCGGATATAATACATAGGGCCACCGGAAACATTTCCATTCTTTTCAACCTTTCTGTACTTTATGGCTAGGACACCTTCCGAATACTTGAGAGCTAGGCTAAAAAAGGACGAAACCCACAGCCAAAAAAGTGATCCAGGGCCTCCTACGGCAATGGCGACTGCTATACCCACGATATTTCCTGTTCCAAGCGTTGCCGACAGTGACGTGCACAGTGATGCAAATATTGAAATATTTCCTGTACCCGTTTTCCCATGGACGTTTTCTGATATTGCGTATTTCAAAGACAATCCCAGTTTTGAGAAGCTCAACAACCTTAACCTAATGGAAAAATATACACCTGTCCCAATTATAAATATAATCAATGGCCATCCCCAAACTAAATGAGAAATGGCATTCAAAAATGATTCTACCTGGCCGGTATGGACGTTCATAATTTTCCAATTTCAACGCCTATGAAACATTTACAGCAAAATTTACAAATCGGTTTGAAATTGCTCTCCAAAGGAGAAGTTTGCACAGGGATATCTTCTGTGTCAAGGTAAATGTTTCCCAGTGAAAAGTTGAACGGCCAGTATGATGGGACTAAAGGCTTCTCGGAATATTTTACGTGGATAAGCTCGATACTATTTTTCTTGCTCCGTCATTTTAAATTCCGAGACCGCAACAGGTTGCTCCTTTGCATTTAGCGTCGATATTTCTTCTTTTGGGGTTGCCAGTTGGTATTCAAACTTAGAGCTCGATGCTAAATTTTCTTCCAGGGCACTATCGGGTATCCAGACGCTTTTTTCCTTTAAAGTTGTCAATTGATACTCAATTTTATTTGCACAAAAAGGGATAGGAGAGACCAATTTGTGGGCTTCCGTATACCTAATTCCAAGAAATTCAATCCTCGCAAGATCGCATTGCTTTCCAACATCTTCTAGGTTTTCTACTTTATCATCTATGAAAATTATTTTGTCTGGCGTAATGTTGGCATATGCGAGAAACGCCATCAAACATCGTGATTTGGGAATACTTCCACAGCAAACTACGCCCGAACCATAGGCTGGTGGATATTTCCCCAAAAATTCTTTAAAATGTTTATCGGGCAATGAAGGCCAAAACATCCTAAAATTATATCCGAAATTTTCCAATGTCGATATTCTCCATGCCATCGGATCCGTTATGGTGGCAACGGGTTGCGTAGAAAGTGCAGTCAAGACGATGGATTTTATATCTCTTCCACGCAAACTTTCGACAAGCTCCGGCATTCGCTGATTTACCAACAGATTTTTGCTGGATACTAAAATGGAAGTGGCAATTTCGTATAGCGCTTCCTCTGAAAAATTAGAAATATTCTCGGCACACCATTTGACGAAAAAATCATGATTTCGAGCTTGCCAAACTTGTTCAGAAAGCGTCGTTAGTACTTCATCACAATCAAACACCACCAAAGTGTTACTATCGGCAACCTTTAGCCTTTTCTCGATATCATCTAGGGTGTCTATGACCGTTATCATCTTATCTATGTTTTAAATTTCCAGATCTTTCCGGACGAAAAATAATCCCATATTCCAACTATTGCAAAAGTTTCAATAAAAGTAAAGTATTTCAACATAATCAATCATAAAACATAACTTTTGTGGCACCGATAGGGTGACAAACTAATACCATATAAATCATAAAATGCAACCTAAAAAGGGGCGACCAAAAGAGACTGCTCATCCTTTCTCTTCTTTCTACTATTCCTCTGGCTTTCCTCCCTATCTCTTCTGTCATTCTGTAGGAACCGATCCTGGGAAGTTTCCAACTACCGCTTTGATGGTATTAACTATACAGGACAATGTATCTCTCCACTCATCTTCCACATATTCGGAACAGACAGAAAGTCTTAGGCGTGCATGGCCTAGAGGGACTGAAGGGTAGCGAATTGCTGCCAAATAAATCCCTTGCTGGTAAAGATTTTCGAAAATTTTCATCGTCGTTGTTTCATCTCCAATGATTATGGGTAAAATAGCTACAGCTTCCGGAGGGAAGACCATTCCGCATTTTGAAAAAATACTTTTCGCCATCTCCGACAGCTGCTTCAGTCTACGTACTCTTTCTGGCTGACCTTGCAAGATTTGTAGAGCCTTTGACGATGCTGCCAGTATGGAGGCTGGGAGCATTGTGGAACATATGAAAGGGCGAGAACGCTGGTACAGGTATTGAATCAGACATTTGGATCCACAAACAAAGCCACCCAGGCTTCCGAGTGCTTTGCTGCATGTTCCAACTTGTATGATGCGTGGATTTGGTAAAATATTGAAGTACTCCAAGGTCCCATGGCCTCCTTCCCCCAAAACACCCAACGAATGAGCATCATCGATAATAATATGCGCATCGAAGGTTTCTGCCAGTTGTAGCAACTCTGGCAATGGGGCAACGGTCCCATCCATGCTAAAAACCCCTTCCGTAATAATAAAGCACGATTGCATACTCCGATGCTCATCCAACAGTTCCCGCAACCGACCAACATCGCGGTGGGGATAAACCACTACCTTGGCATGGGAAAGTTTGCAACCATCAATTATGCTAGCATGGTTTTTTTCATCACTGAATATTACATCTCCACTGCGGCCAACGGTTGAAATTAGTCCGACATTAGCCATGTATCCGGTGTTGAATATCAATGCCGCTTCGGAACGTTTGAAATCTGCCAATTCCCTTTCCAATTGATTCGCCAGTGGATGTGCCCCCGTTGTTAACCGTGCACCGCTGGATCCAAAACCACCTCCACACATACACTTTTGGGCGGATTCTATGACTTCGGGATGAAACCGCAGCCCCAAATAGTCGTTGGTACATGCCACAAAAAGTCTATGGCCAACCTCGGTCACGCCATGGGTTACATCGAGAAATCTCAGCACTGGAATATTTCTCGTCAAATTCATGCGGTGACATTTTTCAATTTCAGATTGCCAATGTGTTTGCCTATGCATGTTCATTTCCGTAAAACTTTCACCAATACCGGCTGATGTTCGAAAAAATCAATCAAATCATCGAGATTTGCGTTCGGTTTAACAAAGAACACACGGCCACCAATATGATCCTCTTTCAATTTCATTGGAGAAAATCTCCTATAAATTTCTTTGGAAGCAACATATCCGGCAACGTAGTGTGGATCATCTGACCAACACAGCTCTGCCATATAATCCTTTGTAAATGCTGCCTTCGAAGCTAATATCACGGCCTCACGAACCTTTTCACCGCCCAGGCCGGATTCGGCCAAAAAACTCAAAAATGCAGATTCATTTTCACAGTCCATGTGTGACAATCGAACCCCTCGGACACCAGAATTATCAATGCGTTCACCGGTGATAGCATCTAACACCATTCCTCCCCGCATACTTGCCGATAAATTCTTGATCAACTCAACACCTTTGCACGCTGCGATTTTTGAAACCCCAAATTCAATGAGCGAAGCAATGGCACTGCTATGAGCTTGATCCACGGTCGTAAATTCTAGGGATTCTACTTTTAAAGCGGGGATCAGGCGAATCGTTGCCCTATCTATCTTATCAATTTGAATATTAATGGTATCCGCTTCACCTCGCGTGTGTGTTAAAATCCTCTGGAAAAGATTTTGAACAACCGTAACCACTTGCTCGTCGGATACCAAACGTTCACAACCG
This sequence comes from Puniceicoccales bacterium, assembly GCA_031269795.1. Lineage (GTDB taxonomy): Bacteria > Verrucomicrobiota > Verrucomicrobiia > Opitutales > JAIRKQ01 > JAIRKQ01. The sequence continues at coordinate 42,610 of JAISYR010000001.1, read as the reverse complement.
GACAAATGCTGCCTGTCATTTCCATTATTGCCATTGGCTGCAGCTCGCATGCGTATGCTAAACAAGTAATGCGGTAATGATTCATGTTCACTCATTGAGATGACAAACATCTACAGCCCATTGGCAATAATTCAAGTCATTTAAAAGATAATAAAAACGATGATCAGGATCTCCCATGGAATTCCTCATACCATTATGAAATATGGTAGGACAATATGGCACCTTCTATTCTCCCATAAAAAAATTTTCGCACATGTTCGTTAGGTCTTGCAGCGTCGTTGCCCGACGAATACGGTAGGGAAAATTTCCCGAAGGATCTACGAAATCAGCAATTGGAATGACATATTTTTTTACGGACGAGGTTTTTTGAAAATCTGTAAGGGCAGGCTTGGTGGGAAAGTTTTGTAATTTTTCTATGAGATTAAAATAATTTTCTCCGGTTGGGATAAAGATTTTAGTTTCGTTGGTTAATTCATCAATCTGGCGAAATATCCATGGGTTAGATATGGCCGCTCGTCCAATCATTATGCCGTCGGCGTTGGTGTTTTTGATGATACCCACAGCTTCCTGGGCTGTTTTTATGTCACCGTTTGCGATTACAGGGCAATCCAGGACAGCCTTAGCAATGCTTATGCATTCGAAATCAACGGGTTCACCATACATGCCTTTTACGGTTCGCGCATGTACATATACTGCAGCCAGTTTATGTCGTGCTAGGTGGCTTAAAATAATGTCAAACTCCTGAGGGCTCTTGTAGCCAATACGAGTTTTTACGGAAATTGGAATGCTAGTATTATCTGATATTATTGAAATAATATCATCGATGGTATTCAATTCTGTTAGTAAAGTTCCTCCCACGCCCTTTTTTCCAATTTTGGGCATCGGACACCCACAATTTAAATTAATAGACTTAATTTTATAGTTTTGTAACACTTTTGCTATTCTTAAAAAATGCTTCGGTTCTTTTCCCAGCAATTGTATAGTCAAATCTGCCACGCTTTTTCTATTTTCGATCAAATCTACTATGTCGTTTGAGACAGTTGCCGTAGGATGTACCCGTAAAAATTCCGAAATATATTCATCGGGTTCTCCACAGTCGTACAACATATCCATAAAATGGCGTGTGGTCAAACCTCGCATCGGTGCCAAGCTTGTAAAAATTTCTTCCCGCGTTTGCCGTGCAACATACATAATAATCTTGAAATGCCTCTGATTCAAAATGATATATTCAGCATGTCAATTCTTAGAACCTTCGTCCTTTCCATGTGTTTGCTTTTAATTGCAACGGATACCCATTGCGGTCCAACCATGCAGGGTGACAAGAAACACAATGTGATAATTCGACACGTTTCAATTTACCAACTTGGCGATGGTTCGTTTAAAACAATTGGGGAATATTTCGGCAACCAAGAGGAACATTCCTATTTCCGGTGTATAGCTCGGGATAACGAAAATATCCGGGCGGGCACCTATTTCGTAGTTAGATTTAATAAATCAATTACCCTGTTGCCTAGGGAAATATTTGTTAGAATTTATGTCATAACGTCCCTACGGGATGGTGTACTTTCGTTCAAATGCAGGATTCCCGACCATAGATATGCTTTCGTCTCAGAAATGTACTGCGGCATAACATCGATGCCAATAGACGTTAAAAATCTCAAAGCATGGAAAGTGGAATTGATTGACAAGAATGACCAAGTTCTCTGTTCGCGGCAAAGTTATATGTGGCAATAGTTGAATTTAAACCGGGATATGCATTAGGCAGCGTTAAGAAATTGGGTGGCACTGTCATGTTCGCGAGGTCGTAAGATTTGTACCCGTTTCAGGAAACTTTCCCGTGCTTCTGGGGAATGAACATGTTTTCGAAGCGCTTGTCGATTGTCTTCTGTGGAGTTCAAATGGTGGAAATTGCCATATAGAATGGCCAAGTCCGTGGCTGCTTTACGCCCTGCCTCTAATACGCTGCTTTCGATGGTTGCCAGTGGATTGGCAGATGTTGGAATTCCAGCAGCATTGAACATCCAACAATCTTTTACGTTCAAATCTGCCATTGATTTTCCAATTTCCTGGGCATCTTGGTCACTTAAAAACAATGTTTTAAATGCCCCATCGTCGGATTTATAAACCAAAACAAATTGTGCATTTTTTCTCTGGGGATCATCCATCCACTTGGCACCTTCCAGGTTTCTTGCAAGGTTAGCTGTGATTTGCACATTGTCATCGAAGATATGTTGATCGGATTTACTTGAAGCACATTCATTGGCAGATAGTATGCGGGGAGCTGTTGTTTCTTCCCTGGTAATTAGAGAATCAAATGTAGGAGCTTCAGCCAATATTCTAGCCTTGGTTTTGTCAATCAATAGAGGATTATCTAAGAGATCCTGTTGCGACGCCTCTGTCTCCCCTTCATTGCTTTCAGATTGATTGTGTATTTCATTTAAAACACCTAGCAATTCCCTGTCGGAAAGTCCATTCTTGCGTGCCGCTGCTTGCAACCTTTGATCTACTAAATTTATACCCTCTTCATTCCCTTCTACTTGCTTTTCCAATATGGATTCCAACGTAGATCCTTCCATAAATTCTTTCGACTGAAAGTCTTCCACCATACCCTCTGCTCTCTCCTGCAAAGATTTTGGAGCCTGTGGTGCAACATCCATTGCCTGAGCACTTTCTTTGGATTGAGCTACTGCCGAAGCTTCATCTACCACAGGAGCTTCAGCTGGAGCTGGAGCTTCACTTGCTACGGGAGCTTCATCACCGGTACTGGCCCGTACGTTTAAAACATCCCAAGATGTTTCTTGCACAACCTTGCTACTATCCTCAGTGACCTGTTCTTGTTCTTTCTCCTGCTCTTGTTCCTGTTCCTGCTCTTGTTCCTGCTCTACTTCTACTTCTGTCCCCGTATCAACTAAACCTTCCTGAACCGAGAAGTCTAAAACTTTTTCTGCTTGGCTTAGTATTTTTTCAGTCCGGGCTTTAAATTCCTTAGCTATGGACCTATCCAGTTTTTCAATATCCGCAGAGATACCGGCGCAGTAGTTTTGCAATACCTTATATGCGTTTTGCTCGGAAGTAAATCCACCAAATAATTTCAAAGGATCTGCTTCGAAGGAAGAATATATAAATCGGGTACATAGGTCCAGTATTTCTCGTTCTTGTTTTGATATTTTCCCCCCCTTATGCTTGCTGATGCTTTCATGCAATCTTTCGAAAAGTATACTTTTTAAACAATTGGCTATTTGGGCTTTGTAGGACTTATACGTCTGTTTCGCCAGCATGGCCGATTGGTTTTCTATGCAATAGGAACATATTTTTGTCATAGCCTCCACGGGGGCACCATCTAAATCCACACCTGGAGGTATTAAATCCCGCGGAACACAGAGATCTACCGTTTGAGAATCCAGAAATTTCCTTGCGCGCAAGGTGCCTTGTAATGCCGTTCTAATTGGGGTAGTATCAGGGTTTACAGTTAATATGGCTCTGGCATTTTTATCCAAGGGTACGTCGCATCCCGTACATCTCAATTCGTCAAAATATGCGAATGTTCGACTGATACCACCTTTCCCAACAACCTTCTCTATTTCGTCGGGGGTAGTATTTGGAATTGGAACCGGGTGGTCGCGATCACTTTGTTTCATTACAAAGAAAGACTCTTCTCCCGTCATCGTCTTTCCCAGGTAAACCACAAATTTCACGTTCGGATCGTCTCGATAATAGTCTAATATATCTCTGGCGACTTCCTCATTCGTTCTGTCTTTGAAAACTCCTCCCGCATCTATTAGGGCACGCAAATTTCCAGAATTTTCCGTATGGGCAGCTTTGTGTGCACCTAGGATGCTGGATACCGTTGCCACTTCCGGGGTTAGTATCTTTGAAGCTCCCGTCTGGAAATCCTTTCGCCACTTCTGTAAAATTTTACCTTCAGTTCCAAGCTCTAGGATAGCCTTATTGTCTCCCTGAAATGCGGCATGGTACGTTTGCATATTCCAAGGAGTTCCCGTACATCCAACAGATGTTTTGCTCATGTCTACCATCGACACCGCATCGCATTCAAGCATTTCGGAATTATATTTTACTGTGTTTGCGGCTAACATTTTTGCAAATAACATAAAACCTGGAGATCTTTTTTGGGCATTTAATTGTCCGGTTGCCTTATGGATTGCTGCATTGCGTTGCACATCGGACATCTTTTTGAGGTCGCTAAGTTTTCCAAGATCGCTCTTTTCCCATACGGACTCCAGTTGCTTCGCCAATGATTTGGGCAACGATCCGTCAATGTATTTGTCAACTAGCGAAGTCATCTGGGACAGCTGGATACCATCGTGCAAAACGGCTGCAAAAAAATAGTACGCTTGTTCGTAAACATTACCAAATTCTCCGGAAGAAGGCGTACCTACTCCCTGGTACGGAATGACAGACCCATCCTCCCTAAAACCGTAGTGGCGATTGTATTCCTTTTTCGCAGCACTATCGGCGATGGACAGCATGCCTTTCTGTAGTGCAATTTTCTCCGCTTCTTTTGGATGATTTTGTTTTATCTTTCCCCAAGCTTGCTTAAAAGCCTCATTCGGCTCTTCGGTCCCAAGCATAAATTTTCGAAAATCGTCTTTGTCAATCGAACTATCCAATGCATGCATCTGTTCAAAGCATCCATCGATAATTTTTTCCTTAAATTTACCAACGGGTGTTCCTTCAGTTGTTTCGACTCCGAATTTATCACTACAAAATGCCTCATATAACTCAGGATCTTCTGTGACAATATCCAGCATCGATGCGATAACATCGATTTGAGAGCTCGCAAGTGGTCGCCGTGCACCCCCGGGGAAATTTACTGACTTTGATATGTCAAGATTCAGGTCTATTTCGTCTAAAAGTTGTACACAATTTTCTTTTACTTCCGATAGTATATCCGCCAGCAGTTTCGCCCGTGTCATAACCGCAGGATCTTCGCCCTCCATTGCCAATCGGCTTGTTCTTATGAATTCCAATTTGATAGCTCTAAGGGTCGGAGCTTGGATTACCAGGCATCCTCCCCCATCCTTAGCCCGTTTGAGCTTTTTCAGTATACCCGATAACTTACTGGCATCTTGTAAATCTGATTTACTTTCATCGATGCTGATAACTTCTTGGGAGTATCTACTTTCTTGAAATAATCTCAAATTTCCTACCATGGCAGTGTATTGGGATGGGTGGCAAACAAATAGTGGTATCTTGTGCTGCTGGCTTATGCTATGAGCTAACTGCGAAAGAATAACACTCGTTTTCCCACCTCCCATCATAAGTTGAAAAGTAACACCCGTCGGTTCATCGTTGGCCTCGTTTGTCTGGAGTTGGGCCGTTACATTTTTAATAATATTAGCTTGGGCTCCTCTTACTCGAAAGCCTACTATGTCTTCAAAGACCAGCGCTTCCATATCCGTTTCTGGATTATAGGTTCTTATACTCTCATGTGCTGTGATCAATTGATCCTTTGCTAGGAGGAAATCCTTTTGTTCGGGGGTAAGGTTTGTTGCCCCATGGGCAGGAAATTCTTGGCCCGCATCTAGGAGAATTTTTCCTTTGTTCCACACGTTTTCAACGGCGATTTTCAGCTGTTCCATGGATTTGACAGCCGTGGAAGCTTGCAGCAGTTGCCTGGTAAGATTAATGATCTCTTTACAGTCTGTAACCGTGAATTCTGGATTGACATCTTGGAGAATCTTTATGGATTTGGACCAATCACCATTCGGGTCGGATGGGGCACAAACCAAAGCTTTTCTTGCATCATCCAATGTAGGTGTTTTGGCCAATTTCGTTTGGCGCAAACTGGCCATCGTCGTGGAACAGCTGAAAAATTTTTCTTTTAATTTCTTACGAATTTCAGTTTCTTCTCGCTTTGCCGCTTCAATTTGGCCAGCTATGTTATTAATCGTTGATTCTATTTGAGGTTCCCTTTCACCCTCGGCTTTAACAAAATTTCCGGTATTGATTTCATACAACTCGCCAAGCGCTCTTGCTCTCAGGTCTTGGGATTCTGCCAGGGACATTTCTTCGTTGTACCTGCCCAATTCCTTTTTGGCCGTACTGTCGTATTGGGTGATTCCTTGCCTACTATTCGATAAAAATGCTCCTCGCTGGCCACTAATCGCATTGGCTAAATCAAGCAATTCTGCATTATGTTGTTCCCGAAAGTTTTGATCGTTGATCGTTTCTACATGCTTTTTCTTAAATGCTAAAATTAGCTTTTTATCATTTTTAGTTAAAGCTCCACTGGATTGGATTGTTTTTTCATCCCATCCAATAACTTCTAGCAAGACGCTAATCTTATATCTATCAATAGCTTCTTCTGTTTTTTGTTGCTCACTTGTGCTTTCAGCAGCAGGTGTGGCAGCAGTTTGCGGTGCTTTTACAGGTCGCAGTATGGCATTCATAATTGATTGCCTGACACTCCGCTCTCCGTCTAAGGCTTTCGAATGTTTACCTTCCATATGACTGCTGAGAAAATCTTCTATTTCGGAAATGTATACTTTTTCGATACTGCCTATGATGATATCATTTTCAGCATCTCCTTCGGGAAATTGAGGAAAGCCCATCGCATTTCTAAATGCTATGTAATCTATCTTTTGCTGAGAGGTTAAGTTGCCATCGTTGTTGATAGCGGTGTCAGCTCTGCAGCATTTGCGCAGGAAATTTTTCCTTCGCTCGATATTAGCAGGTGTTTGCAATAGGGCTGTCTCCTGTGCTTCTTGCCTAAGCTTTGCTAACATCTCCGTATTTCTTGTAGGCAATACGGATGAAATTTTACTAGCTTTTACGAAGGAGCGCTTTCCTCCCGGCCGATAGTATACTATGTCGTGCTCTTTTGAGTCCTTCGCGGCTCTGGTGAAATGCTTTACATTGCTTTGGACTCCAAGTTCTTCCACAAGTATTTGATGCCTTTGCTCAAACAATTTCAATAGTCCGTATTCTGGCACTAGATTCAGCATGGTCTCCTGAGATACAAACCCCATCACCTTTTGTGTAAGCTTAGAAGCTGCTTGCAATGCTTGATTCATTGCACCTATGATTTCCTCCACAATAGCCAGTTCGTTTTCCTTGGAAAGATTGATCTCCATTGTTGAATTTTCTCTAGCATCTATTAACGATTGGTACAGAGAACTTATTTGCATAATTAGGTCGAAACTTTCTCCAGGAAGAATAGCACCATCGCCATCCCTAGCCAACAAAAGGTTACGAAAATTGTAGGGGTCCGATTCGAGCAATAGGGTTATAATTTTGAAAGTGGCCAACTCTTCTTCGAGTGTTTCAGCTGTATTTATTTTAAGTACTTTCCCGTTTGGTGTGTCTGTGACAAGCGAACGAAAAACAAGTGACAGGAGTGCATTGTTTCTCCCGGCAACCACCTCTCGCATATTTATTTTATTTAAAATATCTAGGGCTTTGTCGCCGTAGCCTCCCTGAAACAATTTATATACTAGCATTATTCCTGTTGCTTGATAGTTGCTAGAGGCTAGCTCGCAGCCGGTAATAGAATTAAACCCAATTTCCAAAGTATCCTGTCTCAGAGTAGGTGTTTCTTGTCTTGTCCTATCATCGATGGACAAAGATCTGAGAAGGCTTCCATCATTTACCAGCACAAACTTATAGTCATTTGGATTATCCCTTGATCGTAAACAAACACAAGGTACGGCACACACATCGAGTGGACAGGACACAGGAGGCTCCGATAAAACATATTGTTCATCGCTTGCCAAATATAGTTCCCCACCAGCTTGTCGGTTGAATTGTAGCACTTGATTATTATAATGCACCCCAGGCACTACATAGGAAAGAACTTCTTTGGTCTCAGGATCTATTGTTTCCAAGATATTAATTCCTCCAGAGGAAAGTTTTTTCAAACGCGGGTCAATGCCAGATGGTTTTACATATTCACGACTTTCATCTGAAGTATATAATTTACCGTTTTTCAGTATAAATACTGGTTGATCCATGGATGTTGGATCATAGAGATAGATTTTTTCACATGCTGTATCACCTTCTGCAACAAATGACAAAAAGCGAGGAAGCATGTGATCTGTTGCTGTTTGCAACATCCAAGGAGGAAATGGTCGAGGTGTTACTAGGACTTTTCCATCCATTGTTACTTTGTTAGTACGATTATCTATGGTTATTCTTCCATCCACGGTACTGATGTTACCTTCTACTTTTACCCTGGAACGGATATTGGTACCGTCAATGCCAAGCTTGCGTAATATTGGATGTTCTTCGTCCTTTGTTTTTACATATTCCTCTGGGTGTACCCCATCGGCCAAGCGTACAAAATTGTTTAAATCAATACTGGCTTTAACATTATCATCCCGATCTTTGATTGTTATGAGTCTACCATCAACTGTCACTTGACAATCTCCATAGCCCTGTTGTTGCGCATATTGCTGCCCAATTTCTTGAAAATCACTTTCCTCTAATCGATCCACTTGGGCAATTACGAAATTTCTCAAAGCTTCCAATGAAACTCCCTCGAACATGTTTTTTATGCCCGAAGAATCTTCCGGGTCTCGCTCAAGAAGCGCATCGCTTGCCCCCGCCATTTCTGGCCAAATCATCATCTTGGGATCCGTACATTTTAGTATTTCAGCGGTTGTTAATTTTTCTCCCCGGATCATTTTTTTGCACAAAACACAGGCAAGTTTCAATTCTTCGTTTACCGTACCATCCGATAAAATTGGTCTGTCAAAGATGTCATTGCTGAGCTCCGGTCCCCCGGCTTTTTTTATCGTCTCGTTCAGTTGAATATGGAGCGATGCATAAAATTTATATTTTTGCATGTCTTCCTCCGTCTTGGCCGGATTCGGAAGGTTTTCAAAGGCTGCTTCAAAAAATTGATCTACGATGCGCACAAACTGTTCACGCGTTGCCCTATCTTTTAGGGCTCCGGCCAACGCTTTTGGGTTATTTGCGTCCCCACATAGCAATTTGCAAAACATCCTTTGCATCTCAAGATTATTAAAAATGTTAACATTGCCTGAGGTTTGTAACCATGAAAGCATGGCTTCTGCCTTCTGCATGACATTTCCATTGGGAGGCAAATGGCAGTGCTCTAAAAATGGAAACCGTTTGGCATATTTTGATTTCGCAATCTTTCCCTGGGAGCTGCCATTTAGAAATCCACAAATTTCTTGAAAATCACTTTGTAATTGTTCCCCAAAGGAGACGTTTTTTATTACTATCAGACTAGTCTGCGTCTGTCTGGGAAATGCTATGCCATCCTTTGAACTTTCGGCCAAACTTACTAGCATAAAGGCAAACCCATTGCCCGCCGTAGCCTGAAGCATTCCAAGCCTGTAGGAATTATCTGATTGTAGCGTTCTTGTCGTCGCACCGAATTTAGATATAATGGAGGCACACACACCAAATTTATCTTCATGGAAAATGGATAGTAATGGCTCTATATCTTGATAGCCATTTATAGTTTTGTTTTTGTCAAATAAAGCCTCATATACTTCCTCAGACATATGTGTCTCAGTCATGGAGCTATCGTCGTTATCCAACGTGTCACCACCAATTCCACACTCTTCCCCATATTTTCTATAAATCGCCGCTCCTAATCTTATAAGGCTGTCATAAATTTCCCGTTTATCAGTGGGTACAGCAATGCCATTTCTTTTATTGTATTCCGTATATGCCACAGCCATTCTAAAGAAATTACTAATGTTGTCCAGGGTTTCACTATTGTCTTTGCCCCTTAGTGCATTAAGGGTATCAGCATGGTTTGATACGAGCTTTTCAAACCTCTGTGCGCCAGCAAATCCCATGGTCAAACGAGCAGAAATGCAACTTGTTGAACTTTGCCCCATACTAGCTTGCTGCAGGAATGTGGGAATATCATCACAGACCTGAATGTTGTGGCTCTGTGAGGTTTGCAAGGCGCTATCTTGGGTATATGTAGTATTAGCTTCCTCAAGGCTTTGTGCTTCCTTATCCATACACGGCAATGGGGCTACGGCTGACGAACTTGATGGATCTTGGGCTGAGAAAGTAAGTGTTTGGTTCACCTGTGATAAATATTGGGATGCCTCCTCCGTACTAATTTTCCCAGATGCCTGCAAAAACAAAATTCTCTGTTGTACATCCCTACTCAGGTCATTAAGTATAACCGTATCCACGTCCTGGGTAGATCTGTTTACTTCTGCCATTTTGACTTTAACTTTAATATTGTTCAAATGTGCAACGTATCCATCTATTTCAAACTTGGCAACAAGTGCTTCCTGCGAAGGATTTCCTTTTGTGGCATATTGCAAAACTTGTAATAGTTCAAATTTTAAAGCCGTTTTCTTCTCTTCCCCCATAGATTTTATCAAGGACATTTTTCCCTGGGGAACTTCCTTTGGTTTCCCTTGGCCATCACATATTTTCTGCAAATCAGTTTTTATGCTTTCAAATGAGCTTTCAGAGTCATTTGAATCAAATTTGTTGAGGTCAAATAGCTGAAATGCATTGATATAATCCCCGGAATCCATTTGGATACCCCCATGAGTTTCCAAAGTTTTAGGCTGCGTGGTAAATTTTGTAACCTCCAAAGTTCCTTCTTCATTTTTTCTGATTAGGAGAGCATTCCCTCCTTCTGTTACCACTATTGGTTTATTTTCATCAACACACTGCCGCAAATATTCCTGTGTCAAATTTTGAATGCCATCAACTCTGGAGATATTTAATTTTGTAAAAACTTGATCGATGCTTGGGTCAACACTTGCCCTGAATGATACAGTTCTCCCGTATAAAAGTGACTTGACGTAGTCAATCGAAACCGTGTCCGTTGTGGATGGATCTAGGGTAAATGCAAAATCGCGTTCCACGGATCCTTCTGCAGGTTGTACCGGATCTCCGATGTCCTCCCCAATTTCTTCGAAAAGTTTTTTTATCTCCCTTTGAACTGTCTGATCTGTAGATTTGGAATGTATGTCTTTCAACCCTTGTTTAAATTCTTTTATCAAAGCACCAATGGCGGAATTGTTACGCAGGCTCCACAGCAAAAGCCTTTTGGGAAAAAGAGCGAATTTAATCCTTCCACTCAAACATTGGCGTTCTTCTAAAATTTTATGTTGAATTTTGGTTGCTGTCATTTGCAAATCAGCAAATCCTTGTACAGACTGTTGTATATTGCGTAAACCTACGGAGCTACTTCTCGTTGCACCGGTTAATTCAATAGCTTTTCCTATGAAATCTAAGTTTGCTTGAGCCACATTGGTCCTTTTAGGAATCTAAACTGGACACAGTGTATATCCCATCACACAATTGTCAATTTCTAAACATATCTTAGCCCAATTTTTGCCCAAAAAGTTTGTGTGGTTATTTTACCTGCGCGCAGCGGAGAGTAGGTAAAATAACTATGTCCTGGGCTAATGCAATTCTACGCTTAGCAGTGGGAATGTGATAAAAATCGGCAACATTCTAAGGACAGGTCTATGCTAATTTAGCCCAGCGTAATGTTTCGATTTTTTGTGGCGGACGTAAAAAGTAAAAATAGCGATGTTCCCCATTGAGCATCAAATTAGGCTAACATCCCCTGTTTGTAGACTCTCACACAGGAATTTTTTGTCCATATTTTCAACTTGCAAAACCTGGCCAGAGTAAAAAATTACAGCACTTTCACAAAAATTTCGCAATTCCCGTATGTTTCCTGGCCATTTATATGTCGTCAATATTTTCATCACGTCGGGAGAAATGTTAACCCTGTGGAGATCATTCGTCTGGGCAAAAATTTTGACGTAGTGGTCAAGGAGCAGTGGAATGTCTTCTACCCTTCTACGCAAAGGGGGCAACTCTATGGTAACAACGTTTAGGCGATAGAGTAAATCTTCGCGGAATAATCCCTGGTCAACGAGCTTTTGGAGATTGCGATTGGTTGCACAAACAATGCGAACGTCGACGGAAATGTTTTCGGAACTGCCCACCCTGTTGAAAATTTTGGTCTCTAAAAAACGTAGCAGTTTTATTTGAGTTTGTATATCGATTTCTCCAATTTCATCGAAAAAAATCGTCCCCTCATTGCTCGATTCAAATAGCCCAATACGCTTACTATCTGCTCCGGTAAAGGCACCCTTCTCGTGTCCGAACAGCTCGCTTTCTAGCAAGTTTTTTTGCAGGCTGGCACAATGTATGGCCGTAAAAGGCTTAGAAGCACGCTTGCTAAAATAGTGGACAACGTTCGCAAATAACTCTTTACCCGTTCCCGTTTCCCCTTCCAGGAGGATCGTCGCCTTGGACTGGGCAACCTTTTTTATTTTTCCTAAAAGATCTGTGATTGCTTTGGACTTCCCCACTATCATATCTGGCGAAAACAAACTGCCCAAGGAAGTATTCTTTTTAGTTTGTGAAATGTCACCGGAAATACCTTTTTTGCCATGCTGATTGTTTCTATTTACAAGTGCACGCCGCATTAGCATTTCCAACTTTTCAAAATCCAATGGTTTGGTGACAAAATCATAGGCCCCGTGCTTAATTGCTTCCACTGCCGTTTCCACAGATCCATAGGCCGACATCATTATGCATATGGGATTATACGACCTACGCAAAGCCTCATCGACGACAAACATGCCATTCTTTCCCGCCATACGCAAATCTGTCAAAATGATGTCAAATTTTTCATTTTTCATCAGGTTGACAGCCTCATTGAAGTTTGTTGCAAAGAAAACTTCATATTCATCATTAAGCAACTGCCCAAGTGCATCACGGGTATTTTTTTCGTCATCAACTATCAATAGACTAGGAAGCATCCTCCTTTATGTCTCTAGCAAAAAATGGAATTTTGTCCAAAACTTTTTCCTGAAAATCTTCGAAATATAGGTAAATTACGGGAAGGATAAACAGCGTTATTATTTGCGAAATTACCAAACCCCCGATTACGCATAAACCAAGTGGTCGTCGAGAAGCTCCATCGGCCCCCCACCCCACTGCCAACGGTATTTGGCCCATCAGAGCAGCCAACGTTGTCATTATGATGGGGCGAAACCTTTCCAGGCAGGCCGTATGAACGGCTTTTTCCTTGCTCATGCCTTCCTTCTGGCGAGCAATGGCAAAATCAATCATGAGAATTCCATTCTTCTTAACTATGCCCAATAACATAAATAGACCTATAATCCCGTACAACGACAGTTCCATGCGGAAGACTATCAATGTCAGGAGCCCTCCGACCATCGCCACCGGCAATGCCGACAGTACGGTCAATGGATGAATATAGCTCTCATACATGATCCCTAAAATTATGTACATCACAAATATCGCGAGAATTAACAGCATTATTACGCTCGAAGATACTTCCTTAAATGTTTTGGCTTCTCCTTCGAAAGATCCGATGATGTGTTTCGGAATAATTTTAGAAGCTGCCTGCGTTACGAATTCTGTGGCTTTCCCTATGGGATACTTAGGATGCAGGTTAAAAAATATGGAGACTGATGGAAGATTTTTCGTGTGATTTACTTGGGTTGGTCCCAACGTTTCCTTTGTTGTCGCGACGGTTTTAAATGGCAATAACTCTCCACTATCACTTCGGAAGTACAAGGAATTTAAATTGTCAGCATTTTGACGAAAAATATCATCGCTTTCAACGATGACCTTATATTGGCGGGTTTGTGTTTTAATTTGATAGCAATAGTTTCCAGAATAGGCCTGTTTCAGCATGTTTTCAATGGAATATACATTTACGCCATAGCGTGCTGCCTGGGACCGTAAATAGTCTATGGAAACCTGGGGACTATTGATTAACATGTCCGTTGATATGCTAGTAAAACCTGGATTTTGCCTCATTACTCCCACGAGCTCTCCCGCACATTTATATAGTGTATCCGTATCCATGCCCGATAGGACATAGACATACTTACCTTGATTGGTACTTACAGCACCGGTATTCACGGATAGGGTTGGCATCGGACGAACAAATGCCAACACGCCCGGAACAGCATATAAATCACGCATTAACATCTGCGATACGGTTTGAATTTTGGGACGTTTTTCACCCTTTAATACACAAACTGCCAACCCCTGATTACCGGGCAACATCCCTGATAGACCTGCCACAGACATCGTTTTATCCACGTAGGGATTTTTCCTTAAAATGCTATTAATTTGCGTCTGATAGCCCTTCATTTGGGCAGGAGAGGTCCCTTCCTGGGCAATAAACACACCCATCATATTACCACTATCACCTTCCGGTAGAAATGTTTTCGGTAAAGCTACGAATGCCAAAAATGTTCCCAACAAACTTATTACCCAAACGATGACTGACATTTTTTTATGGGCAATGCACCAGTCAAGGGCCTTGCTATAAACTTTCAAAAATCTATGTTCCAGGTTATGGGATGCTATTTCCAGCCTTGTTTTATTTTCCTTTTTTATTGGCTTCAGCATGCGGGCACACATCATCGGTGTCAATGTCAATGAAACCACACCAGATGCCAAAATAGCCACTACGATTGTTATGGAAAACTCTCTAAACACACGACCTATCTGCCCAGACATGAAAACAAGGGGGATAAAAACGGCTGCGAGGGATAAGGTCATTGATAGGATCGAGAAACTAATCTCCTTTGCTCCCTCGATGGATGCTTTTAATGGACTTTCTCCGAAATCCTCCATCCTTCGTATCATGTTTTCCAAAAATACGATGGCATCATCCACGAGGAAACCAACGGCAAGGGTCAGAGCCATGAGGGATAGGTTGTCGATGGAGTAATTCAACATCCGCATGACGATGAATGTAATCAATAGGGACAAAGGCAGTGCGACAATTGGTATAACTGTTTCCGTAAACCGACCAAGAAAGAGAAAAATTACACCGACGACTAAAACAAATGCTATGATCAATGTCTGTTTTACATCCCTGATGGATTCTACTATGGTCTCAGACCTGTCATACATTTTTATCAAGTTGATGGAACTGGGAATTTGTTTCTTAAAAATTGGTAATAGCTCGTTGATACTTTTCGACAATTCTATGGCGTTGGCCCCTGCTGCACGGGAAACTGCAAGGATTACAGATGCATTGTAACTCTCTTCACGGCCAGATTGCCAGAAGCTGGCAGAAAAGTCATCGGTTTCCAACTTATCGATGCATTCTGCAATGTCTTTCAAATAAATCGGAGCATCGTTTCTATACGCCACAATCAGATTTAAGTAGTCGCTTGCATTTTCCAATTGGCCATTTGGCTTTATCACGAGGGTCTTGGTCGCATCTTTTAGTTGGCCGGTAGATAGGGAAACCGTTCCCGCTTGGACAGCTTTTATGACGTCGTCGATGGTTATCCCCCGATTGTAGAGTTTTTCATTGTTCACCAATATTTTTACTGCCCTTTGTACACCATAGACGGCAACATCCGACACCCCTTTAAGAACTTTTATGCGCTGCGCAACTTGATCTGATGCGTAATCGTAAAGATCTCCTTTAGTCATCGTATCGCTCGTCAACACCAGATAATAAATTGGTTGGCTGTTGGGATCTGTTTTTTCAAACACTGGGGGAGTTGGCATGTCCCTAGGAAGAAGACCAGTTGCCCTGGAAATGGCAGATTGCACATCGGTAGCTGCCCCATCAATACTTTTGTCCAGTGAAAATTGTAAAACAATCCTTGTGCCGCCCTGGGAGCTTGAAGATGTGACCATTTCAAGTCCCTGAATCTTCATGAATTCTTTCTCCAGAGGGGATGCAACATTTGCTGCCATCGTTGCGGGATCCATACCTGGAAACATGGCCCGCACCTGTATGACTGGATAATCCACGGCGGGTAAATCACTAACCGGCATTGCCCGATAGGAAAATATGCCAGCAATTGTCAGCATTAGAGTCAACAAAACCGTCAAAACTGGGCGTCTAATAAAAGGTTCAGATATGCTTTCCATATTTACTTAGTCGTTGGGTTTTTCTCCGCAATTTTCCTATTTTTTTCTAAATTTTCTCCAAAGGAGTTAGGCTGCGTATCGGGCATTTCTATGACCTTCATTCCGGGAGCCAACATCAATTGTCCTCTTCTGACTATGGTTTCTTCCCCGTTGACTCCATTTTTAATCACCAGCATATCACCGTGTATCTGGCCAATTTCCACCGGTCGAAATTCAACCGACTTATCTTCTTTGATTACAAAAACATAGCGGCCCTGTTGTCCGAGCTTTACGGCTTCGGCAGGGACTAGAACCGAATCTTTTGCCACCGTCAGCAAAAGCTTGGTACGCACGGATTGACCTGGCCAAAATTTATGTTCCAGATTTTCCATCAACGCCCTTAGTTTTATGGAACCCGTTTTCTTATCTATGGAATTATTGATAAAGTCAACGTATGCTTCTCCCTTGACTCCATCGTTCGCAATCGGAGAAACTTCCATTTTTAATTTTCCTTCTTCGAGGTTGAAAAACTTTTGTAAATCGTAGAAATCATTTTCAGATATGCTGAATTCAACGTACAATCGATCAACATTCTCTATGGTTACCAATGGTTTGTTGATGGACATCGCCCCAACGATATTTCCTACATCTACCAGGTATGCTCCGGCAATGCCGTCTATGGGAGACACTATGTTGCAATGTTCTACATCAACCTTTGCCTGCATAACTTGTGCATTTGCCGCATCAACACTAGCGATATCCTGTTCCACCTGTGTCTCATATGCTTCGTATTGCTGTTGGGAGATATAATTCTGCGGGACCAACGCTTTTGAACGTTCCAGCTGTGCCATATCGACTTTCATCTTTGCTTCGGCGGCTATCAGTTGAGCCTCCGCCTTCTTCAAGTTTGCTTCGTACACGCGAGAATCTATCGCATACAAAGAATCGCCAACCCCTACCTTCTGTCCCTGCCTAAAGTTTAGGGCAACAATCTGACCACTAACCTGTGGAACAATGGCAACCGATTCGGACGCCACACAGCTTCCAATGGCTTCGATGTAAATGGGAAGATCCGCAACTGCCACCTTCGCTGATACCACTGGCGTCGGGGGACGTACTGCTTGCCTTCCCCGTCCACATCCACCAGTAAACATCAGGAACACTGATGCGAGTAATATATAAAAATTTTTCAAAACTTTCATTATCTATATTGTTGTATATTATTTTTATTCTCAAAATTTACTATGCCTATGACATAGGCCAAGTCAACCACTGCCACCGACAAACTATTTTTCGACACCACCGTTTGCTTCCTCGCCGTTGCCAATTGCGTTTGTGCTGCCATCAGATCACCAAATGAAGAAAGTCCTCCCTTATATGCGATCACAATGGAATCAAAGGATTCCTGGGCAGATTGTTCGTAGTTCCTTGCAGCATTAAGCTGTTTTATGGCGGATTTGAACGCATAATATTTTGCCCAGACGTCGGAAGCAATGGACAGTTGCATTCGTTTTAATTCCTGCTCAGCACTTCTCAGGGCAGCCCGCGATTCAATAACATCGTACATATTACTAAATCCGTCGAATATGGTCCACCGCAGGGACGCATAGACATTAAAATTATTAAAATAGTCATTTCCTCCGCGGAACCATTTCCTATTGCCGGCCCCACCGATAACCAATTCCGGCAACAGTTTCGAGGAATTAGTCCACGTCATATCCTTTTTGGCTGTGATAATCGAATATTGGGCCAACATATCTTGCCGTGTTTGCATTGCTCCGGCTATTAGATCTTGCACATTAATATCCAAGTCTTTAATGTCATTTTCATCACTGGATTGGACGATTCGTACAGCCTCGGAAACTGGAACTCCTATGGCAGTTGCTAAATTTGCCCGGGCCAGTTCAACATGTGCATTGGCATTTTCAAGGTCAAATTCCGCCCGTGACCTATTGGCCTTCGCTTGTAAAAAATCCTGTATGTTGGATAATCCAGCCTGATTTTTTATAAAAGCGGCGTCATATGCCACAAAAGCATCGTCTAAATTTTTTTGACTGGCTTTAACTGTTTCTTCTGCAGAGTCCAAGGCAAAATAACACTTCTGAACTTCATATGCCAAAGTTTGCAGAGCCCGATTGTATTGATAATTCGCAGCATAGAGCAACTGCCTGGCTGCATCTGCATATTTTGCATGTCCTCCGAATTGGAAGATGGAATATTGTATCTCAATGGCCGGATAAAATGCCATTGCGGAATTTTTCGACTCGCGAGTACTTGTCTCCAATTTCTCCGCCACACCGGAAATTGTTATTCTTGGGAAAAAAATACTGGCTGCCTTTCCACTTTGTGCCGCTGCTATGCGGGCTGCTTGCCAACTTTTCTTCGTGGATGGATTATTTTCAAATGCAATGTCGAGCAACATGGGCAAATCCAATGCCGAAGCAGACAGATCCGGGATAAGATTTGTATTGCTGTACTTCTGCAATTGCCGCTGCTTCGCCTGGCTTTCCTCGATTGGTGGGTTCCAAAAGACATTACCCTTCTTCGCTACTCCACCATTGTCGATACTACACCCCACAAGCAAGCCCACGGATATACCCACCAAGAATAGGTTACATAGTTTACAAAAAAACTTCTCGATGACCACCATCTCAGCTAAAATACTTTTCCACAAATTGAAAGTCAAATCTTTTAAACGCGAATCTCAAAATAAAAGAGTCAAATTGAAGGTAATAATAGGGGCGCAAATGGCAAAATAGGCGGATTGTGCGGAGCGGAAACGGGAAAGTGTTTCATCGAAGAAATTTTCAAATTTTCCGATCATAGTTTCTATGATGGACCGTTTTTTAAGGAATCTTTTTTCTTCCCGGGAGTTGGGAGCCATATTTTGGCGGTGTTTAGCAACGAACCGTATACCCTTTTTTACCAAAGAATCTCTGAGGGTGGTGGAAACATATCCGCTTATCGCCAATCACTGTCCCTGTACAGCCAGCGAGCACTTCTTCGGCACAGGAAACGTCGTGTAAATTTCCTGGTTTTAGGGAAAATTTCACAAATTTTTGGGATGCACTCAGGACGAGATGCAATTTTAACCCAAACGTTGTGGAGACCGATGAATGGGTCTAATTTGCCATATTTTTGAATGTTTTGTGGTTTCGATGGCGTACATTTTTGCACACTGGAAGTGGCGTCGAATCGATGCAAAAAGTACCCTTACTTCGCCCCATCTTGCCAATAAAATGGAACGCCTTCCTTCCTTCGTTTTATCTGTTTCATAAATGAGGAATAATTTGGCATTTTTGGGGGAAATGGTCGAAAAACTCTCCGTTTGCTCCCCGATAAAATGTCTTGAAATCCCTGCATTTACTTAGGTTGAACCATATTTGTACGGTCAAAATTTTACTTACCCACAATCCGCTCTTCCGTCCTCTCCTTTCCTTCTGTTCTATCTTTTTTTTCTTGCAAAGATCGTTCATGTTCTGCCTCTTTTATTTTGAGATTCGCGTAAGAATTAAACTCATTCATTGTCCCATCAATGTAGTCTGCTATTTGATTTGTCAATCTCGCAACTCTACCAAAATCACTTCCTCCTTGCCTTAGCGGAGGCGTAACTCCCAGATCTGCTGGTGGTGGTAATGGCTGCGGTTCAAAATCTCCTGTCCTTGACGGAGTTGCAGGCGCCCCCGATGCTACTGCTCGATTATACTCATTCTGAAGAATTTCAACAACGCCATCATCAAATTCATTTTGTCTATCTTGGATTTGGGCAATAATCGTTTGCCTAATACCTAAATTTTTTGGATTTAGAAATGTTTTATCTGCCCATTGGCGTATAGCTTCTGCTTTTTGTTCATTGGGAACAAACTTAATAAGTTCCAAAGAATCAACAAGAGCATCAACAGCATTTTGTGTGTTATCTTTCTCGTTCCAAACGCCGAGATATTGCTCTTGAGCACCTGGAATTTCAACATTATTTGTATTCATAAGATTATATACCTTTCTGATTATAGGATTAAAAATTCTTGTTCATAGCTCCCATTCACCTAATTGCTCTGCTTTGTCCGGATTTGGTTCTTTATCATTTCCTTCGTTCACCAGCTGAGAAGTCAAGGATGCCAGCCGCAGAAAACATAAAACTTCGTAGGCTGTCCTAAGGTTGCGCTTTTCAACCTGAGTTTTACATCATCGTTTGACTGAGAAACCCACAAATCTTTAAAACTCTCACCTTCCTTGATGAGTTCTGGATAGCGTTGCCTAAGTGATGCTTTGAAAGCGTCTTTTACGCGTCTACGCTCGTTTCTTCGTTGGCTAACATCCATGCCGACAGCTCCCTTTACTTTCAAGATATTGATCGTCATTTGTGAGATATACCCAACGGTGTGTACTCTTCTAGTCACCAAGCCTCTATATGTTAAAAACACCATCGAATCAAAAACAGTCCTCTCAATATCAGAGTTATCCGGTCCCATCAGCCACTTGAATGTTCTATCAAAGGTCGGATCTGGGTAAGCCACGCCCGCATCTTGCAAAATCCTCTGCCCGTTTTGTTCTCTGCTAAGTCGACTATAACGGTCCAATAATTCCTGTTGCCGTTTAGGCGTAAGCCCATTAATATTCATGTTCATGCGCCTATCTAATATAAAAAGAGAAGTCAAGTACTATTGATCCAACACAATAATTTAATATTTAATTAACAAAACAGTCCGAAATATTTACCATATTTTCGCTAGACAATCCAAAAACCAGACAAAATTTTTCGAATTCGAAAGCATTCTAAGAAATAAGCGGAAATAATTTCAACCTCCCTGGTGATATTTGCGTATAAAACAAAGACAAAAACGCGTAGGGTATCACCTGTCTTTCTGCTACTTTACCGTTTTCCTATTTTCCTATTCTTTCGTTTTCTTGCCCCCCTCGCTCCTCTCACAAACCATTTTTGCCTAACGCGAATCTCAAAATAAAAGAAGCAGAAAAAAATCTTAGGGAAGATGGATGAAAAACACAACCCTAAGACCGACGAAGCTTTTTGTGTCTATGAACGATCTTTACAAGAAAAAAAAGATAGAACAAAAAGAAAGGAGAGGACGGAAGAGCGGATTGTGGGCAAGTGAAATTTTGACCATACAAATGTGGTTCACGCCAAGTAAATGCAGGGATTTCAAGACATTCTACCGATGGGTAAACGGAGAGTTTTTACGACCTTTTTTCTCAAAAGTGCCAAATTATTCCTCATTTATGAAACAGATAAAACGACGGGGAAGGCGTCGTTATTTTTCCCGAATTTCCACGAAAAATCAATGACACATGCATAATTGTCATTTCGCTATTTTTCATACAAAAGTTCACATTATTCGGTACTCGTATTTGTAAAACTGGCAAAAAAATGCATCAGTTTTGTTTTTACCTGAACACATTAACGATGAAGGCTTTGATTTTAGCCATTGATTTTTTTGTAGCAATAATTATCATGGCGTCTCGATGAAAGAGGTTGTGTTTTTTAATCGCTATACCAATGCCGTGGAGGAAGAGAAAATTGTAGGAGAGTTGTGGATACGATTGGCATATTCGACGGCTCTAGGAAAGCTGGCAACAGCATTACTATTTAAACGGAAACTATTTTCCGTTCTTTTTGGAAAGTTTGCATCCAGCCCAGCTAGTAGGAATAAAATTAAACCTTTCGTGGAAAAATATAATTTAAAAAGCGATTCCTTCGAAAAAAAAGTCAGTGAGTTTACATCATTCAACGATTTCTTCATTCGAAAATTAAAACCCTCGGCCCGTCCAATTTCTCCAAAATCCAATACCATTACTACACCTGTCGACGGTAGACATCTGGCCTATGTCAATATGAGAAACCTTTCTCCATTTTTCATAAAAGGAGAACAACTGTCGGTGGAGGACTTGATCGTCAATAAAGTAACAGCCAAAAAATTTACCAACGGTAGTGTCCTAATATCCAGGCTTGCGCCTATCGACTAT
This sequence comes from Puniceicoccales bacterium, assembly GCA_031269795.1. Classification (GTDB taxonomy): domain Bacteria; phylum Verrucomicrobiota; class Verrucomicrobiia; order Opitutales; family JAIRKQ01; genus JAIRKQ01. The sequence goes on along the minus strand of JAISYR010000001.1, from coordinate 20,782 downwards.
CATAGGTTTCACTTTCCCATCGCATGCGTACCGGATAAAACATTCCTGATAAAAGGAGAATATTCCTCCATTCACCCAACGGCAATGAATGGGATGGTCGATACCTTTCTGAGGAATAAAAAAACGTCAACGCTGCTGCACACGAAAAACTGTGGGGACATTCTAATGGTTGAAATAGGTGCCACCTGCGTCGGGTCCATCCAACAAACTTTCGTTCCTAGAAAATCTGCCCTCAAGGGAGACGAAAAGGGTTATTTCGAGTTCGGTGGTTCGACGGTAATTCTGATCTTTGAAAATGGACGCATACAATTTTCGGATGACATTTTGGAAAACACTGCCTCCGGCGTAGAAACCTATGTCCTAATGGGAGATGAGGTGGCTACGATCATATAACAATGGTAGATAATATAATTTTTCAAGAAGATAGCCCAATCGCTCGGTTCATAGATAAAACCTTGGGTGAAGCGGTTGCCTTACACGCTTCCGATATCCACTTTGAAACTTTTGACGGCAAATTTGTGATACGCTATCGCATAGATGGAGATTTGATACCCCTTGAAAATTGTATGGAAGAAATTGCCAAGCCCGTATTTTCTCGCCTAAAAGTGTTGGCTAACCTCAACATCTCCGAAACCAGACTACCCCAGGACGGTAGTATCTCACGCCTAATCAATGGAAATGAGATTGAATTTCGCATATCATGTCTGCCGACCCAGTACGGCGAAAGTGTCGTAGTGCGCATATTGAACAACTGTGCCGATATTTTTTCCCTGGACAACCTAATGCGCAACTACGATGAATTAAGAAACTTTCTAAAAAATATCACCCATCAAAGCGGGCTGACATTGTTCGTTGGGCCTACGGGATGTGGCAAGTCAACTACACTATATGGCGTATTGCGCGAAATAAAAAGCGATGAGATAAAAATTTTAACCTGCGAAGAACCCGTCGAACAACGCATAGATGGAATTTCCCAAAGCAACATCAATGTTACTATCGGATTCTCTTTTTCATGTGCCCTACGCGCTTTTCTACGCCATGACCCCGACGTAATATTTGTCGGTGAAATTCGGGATAGAGAGACGGCGGAACTTGCAATTCGGGCGGCAATTACGGGGCATTGTGTTTTAGCAACATTGCATGCCAACGATGCCATTGGAGCAATCCCCAGGTTGCTTGATTTGGGAATAGACAAGACCCTAATCGCGGAGGCACTGCGCTGCGTTGTATGTCAATGGCTGGAAAAGCTTGATCCATCGCCGGATCAACCCCCATTTTCGCCAATGAACTTCAAACGTTTTGCAAAATTCGATGCTCTTTTTATCGATGGTACCATGCAAGACGCAATCAAATTGAACAAACCAATCATTCCTATTAGGAACGCTTGACTAAACTACTTCCCATGGCAATTTTTTAAATGTTTATGGAATCCTTCACAAAAATCTACATACCAACATTTATTATCGCCTGTGTGTTGCATAGACTCAATAATCAACCCGACGATGACATTGGAGTTAGAGCTTTAAATATTAGTATGTGGAAATTTATCCGTATTGGTGTTTTTTTTGAGATACTTGGTTGGGTTTCCCAAACATTGCTGTGGTTGGTTGCCAAAGCCTTAAAATTTGAAAAAACAGAGGCCATATCTGTGATAATACTATGCCTAACATCACTAATCCTTATGCTGGCAGCTATCAAATTTCTCCATGGGTTTGACGGAGAAATTTTCCAAGGGACGCAGCCATTTCTCAGTACGTTGAAATCGGCAATCTATAACTTGGGATTGACTCTACCAGTATTTTGGGGAACCAGCTTCCTATGGGGCACCTTTTTGCAGCTTACACATTCCTTGGGGGTACCTGTCGACCTTAGCCCACAGGACGTTGTTCAATCGTTTTCTCATCCTGGGGATCTTTTTGTGATAGTCATTCGCGCAGTTACGGCAGTTACCATTGCCCCCATTTTAGAAGAAATAATTTTCCGTGGGTTTATATATAGGGCGTTGAAGGGGCGAGGAAATAAGTTTGTAGCAGCTGGCTTTACCTCATTTATTTTTGCACTGATACATTGGAATCTGTTAGCATTTGCTGGATTATTTATGTTGAGCCTATGCTTGATTAACATCTATGAACACAGTGCCGACATACGCGAACCGATGTTGGTGCATGCATTACTCAATGCAGTGACCGTCATCGGGCTACTTTGGAATACCCATGTCACAATTATTTGATGTGGAAATAATTTGCAAAACTGCAAAAGACACGCGAAATTTAGCCACAAATTTTGCCCAGTTGTTGCCACACAACTCATCCATTGCCCTAGTCGGTGACCTTGGTACGGGGAAAACAACATTCGTCGGTGGACTAGCCCATGGATTGGGCATATCCGATATGGTTCGTAGTCCATCGTTTAACATTTTAAATATCTATTCATCCAATGTTTCTCTTTTACATATTGATGCTTACCGCCTCGATGGATCTGAGCAAGCAACGGAAGCATTAATGCTCAATGATTTCCTGATACCGCCATATCATTTGGTTGTGGAATGGCCAGAACGGCTATACAATTTTCTGGAAACGTGCACCTTTAAGATCATATTTGCGATGAACGATGATTTTTCTAGGACGATTTGCATTCGGCCACATCAACCTTCCCGGTCGACCTTTCTCCGAAGGAACTAACCCTGGGCGATTTTTGTTCCCCTCGACAGGAAAGCTATAACATTTTTATCATTCGAAGACATCAAAAGCTCATGGGGTGTCCCCATTGCCGTAATTGTTTTTGATTCGACGTCTAGGTAGATAGCCCGAGTCCCAATTGCGAAAATACTCGCCAGGTCATGGGTAACAATAACAACCGTAATCCCGAGGCTTTCCTTGAGCTCCAGTATTAAATCATCTAGCCGCTTTGCGGAAACAGAATCGAGGCCAGCCGAAGGTTCATCAAAAAATAATATCTCTGGGTCGAGGGCTATGGCCCTTGCTAAACCGGCACGTTTTTGCATACCTCCGGAAATTTGTGATGGATAGAAATTTTCAAATCCTTTGAGCCCAACCAGTGACAGTTTCAGAGTAACGATTTCTTCGATTTCTTCCCTGCCTAGAGGTGTGTACGTTTCCAATGGCAGTGCCACATTTTCTGCCAAAGTCATAGAACTCCACAATGCTCCACCCTGGTATAATACCCCTATTTTTTCCCCGTAAAAGCTGGGGACATTGATTACGGAGTTGATATCCCTGCCATCGTAGAAAATTTTCTGATGATTGACCCGCCTAAGGCCAAGTAAGTATTTTAACAGTGTGCTTTTGCCACACCCACTCTGGCCGATTATCAGAAAAATTTCTCCTTGTTGCACATCGAATGAAAGATTTCGCATGACCATGTACTTATCGTAGGCCATGTTTAGATTTTTGACTGATATTTTTGGTACCATCATATTCCAAACAAAGAAAATACTATTGCAAAAATTGCATCCATTATGATTATGGCGACAATGCTTGTCACAACAGCCGTTGTTGTTGTTAGTCCCACGTCCTCGGCACTACGTTTACATTGAAGGCCCTTTTGACATCCAGTTGCCGCCACCAAAAACCCAAAAAAGCAACTTTTAATTATCCCGACAAAAAAATCATTTAGGTGAACGGCATTTGCCGTTTGTGTGCAATAGCGAACAACGGTCAAATCCGTCGTAAACATTGCAGCACATAGGCCTCCAAAAATCCCTATAAAGGCGGAGAATATATATAGCAATGGCATCATCAACGTCAATGCTATGACCCGTGGTAGAACAAGAAAATTTATGGTAGAAAATCCCGCCGTTTGTAGTGCATCGACTTCATCATTGACAACCATCGTCCCTATGGTTGCAGCGAACGCTGCCCCCGTCCGACCAGACATTATAATGCCGGTCATAATGCACCCCATTTCACGCATCATGGAAATTCCGACCAGGTTTGCCACGTAAATATTTGCCCCGAATTGCGATAATTGTAAAATACTGACAAACGCTATTATGAGACCCACCAGAAAACTTATCAAAAAAACGATGGGTAACGCTTTTACTCCAACCTCTTGCAACACTACGGCAAATTCTTGGCTACGAATTTTTACCTTGCCACCAATAAAAGATATTATTCCTACCCATAACTTCTCCATAAAATCCAGGAAAGTTCTTAGGCTGAGAAAAATTAACAATCCAACGCTCCCGATAAATTCAAGAATCGTGGGTTTCTTTCGGCTAGTGGATGATATATTTCTGACCGGAGAAGATTTGGATAGTTCTATCAATCTGCGTATGCCTGTGGGAATGTTGTCGATATTGACGGTTAAATTTTTAGACTCGCAGGCATTCAAAATGTGTATTAAAAAGTTGATCAAAACGCAATCCCAGCTTTTCAAGTCCACGAATTTTAGATCTACCTTTTGAAGGGAAGGCTTCGATAATATTGTGTCGATGAATTCCTCAGCATGGGGATGGTTTTCATAGATGTTCCATGTACCGGCAATGGAAATAATGGCAATATTTTCATTTTCTAGCTTTAACTCAGCAATTCCTGTCATATTTTCAAAAAGACTTTTCCCGAGGAAAACAATTCCGAGGGAGGAGAATAAAATCCCCCACCGATTTCCAATAAGAGTATGCAAGTATTATGTAAAAAGCAATTGAAAATAAAAAGGAGCCAATAACCCCCATCTAAATGGAATAGAAAACTGACCATATGAAGCATCATAATGCTCATTTTTGGCTTGACACCAAGGGAAGTATTTAATTTCTTTGGAGCTTTCAATGAATGATTTAGCCTATGTCAAGTCGCTGGGTATGTGCGAAGCCACCGCATGTCAAGGAAAACCATGAGAAGATCGGATACAATAACATTTATCCTATTTCTGATTTCATCTACTATTCCATCATACGGGCACTGTTGCGATGGGATACAAATGGAGGGTATTTTCCAAATAAAAAATAATCACTATGTTCCGGTATTTAACGATGATGTTACAAATTTGACATATAAAAATGGTCCCAAGGGAAACTGTTGCCATAGCCTCGATATCGTGTTGCTTCCGTCATCCACGATCCGGATCATTGGGATGAAGGAAAGTGAAAACATTGAGATTGAATACTGTGTAAGCGAAACAATCCGAGGAAGAGGATTTATTCATGCGAATTTTATCAGAAATTCAATGGTACCGATAAAGGGTGAATTTTGGAAGGTTGCTCTGCAAAATAAACGTTATCCCCTGAACCTCCAAGGGTTTCGAAAAGCATGCTACAGATGCATAGGCGAGAAGACTCCATACTGTGTTGGGGCAAGCAATTTTGACAAGATTGACCTGAGTGGAATGTATTCACCTAGTGAAGAAAAAAATAATTCTTCGCAAAATGGAGAATATGAACTTTGCGGATTCGATGGGTTCGGTTTTTTATATTTTGTATCAAATGGAATTTTGGGCCGTGAAGTTGAAGATCTAAGCATGATGGGAGAAAAACTATTCGTATTTAATACCAAAAGAGAATATTCTTCAAGGGAGAAAAAATCAGTTTTAAGCCTTATGCGAGATTCGGACTATGTTCTCATAGGCCGCAAAAAGGGAGGATCCAATAGGAGATCATGGTACATGGCCATATCGTTCAATGGCGGTTTTTTAGAATTTAAGGGGAAAAAGCACGGCATTGTTTTCATAGAAAAAGAATGTGTCCTGAAAAGACTGGGTGCTCTACTGAAGAAGGCCCAACTGTCCGGCAGTGATCTATATGTCATGCGTTGGCATCCCGAACTAAAAGCACTGCTTGGCCCAAGAGAATCTGTCATAGATCGGAAAATACCTTTGCACTAGTTGGGTATTAAAACTAGACTCCACAAAAATAGGACAAACGGGAAGCCCGAAGGATATATTTGTTTTATTAGACAAGGGTATGACGAAGAGCAAAAAAGGAGATAGAAAGGGGTAAAATATTACAGATTTTCTGCCCGAAGCAGGCCCAGAATTTTTTAATGGGATTGAGGTCAGGAGAATAGGAAGGAAGGTATGGGGGAATGATGTTAATATTATTCCTTGCCAATCGTTGCCAATCGGGGAAACATATCCTTTTGATCCAGAAAACGGGCAATCTTCCTGATTAGAACATTACTGCTGTTCGGCTGGTGAAATAACTTCGGAACTTTCCGTCAACTTTTCGCGGTTCGCATTATTTTCTTCTTGCTTCAAGTCTTTGCAAAGCATATGCATTAGGTGGTCTAATGTTTTTCCTCGCAGGGTACGCCTGCGCAGATCAATAGCTTTGTCATTGTTCCTTCGAAGTTCGACAATATACTTGTTCACATCAAGCCCTCTCGTATACACGTCCTGCCAAATCATATTCTCGATGTCACCCTGCAGGGGTTCTATTTTTTCGTCTTTGGCAATTTTGTCTAAAACTGCTCCGATTTTTACTCGCTGCATAGCAGTGGGTTTAAAACTATTGAAAATTTCTTGGAAATTTTTTGAAATATCCCGGAGCTTCGTTCCCGACCTTACCTTGCGATCTGCGAACTCATTCATCAAATTGGTAACTTCCTGATTGATAGCACTTTCTGGAACCTTTATGTCAACCGATTCGATGAGTTTTGTCACCAATTTTTCCCGCTGGTCAAGCCTTGCCTGGGAAGTTTTGTAACTGGTAAGTAATGATTTTGACTTTTCGTATAACTCCTCCCGTGATTTTACACCCAGCGTCTGAAACATATCGTCCGTTAGCTCAGGCAACACAAGTTCACGAACTTCGACGATCTCTAGGTCGTAGCCAACGGTTTTGCCAGCCAATTCCACCACTTCAAAATTGGTCTCGAATTGTTGGAAAACGGTCTTTTTTTCTCCCGCCTTTAGTTCCACAATACCGTCGATTATTGCACGTATACCAGATATCGTAGCATTGCCTGCCTCTTCCCATGTGTTCGTTTGAGTTCCGTAAACGCTAGGAATACTCTCCATATCTGCCACTACAGTTCCATCATCAAACTTTCCCCTATAGTTTAATTTAACAAAATCACCGATTTTCGACTTTCGCTTAACGACCTCATATTTTGCATACCGCCTAAGGGCATTTTTTATCTCGTTTTGGATTTCGTGCTCTTCCACAACAACGTTGATCGGGTCAATGGATAGGCTTTTATAGTCAGACAGTTCAAACTCGGGAATAACATCGAGCGTCAATGTACAAACCATACCCCCATCGGCATCTTCCCGCTTTAGGTCGACGATGGTGATAATATTCCACTCCGTTTTAGAATTCATGGCCTCCAGTGTTTTATTGATGACATTGGAATCCAATTGCTTTTTAATCCCATCGGAAAATTTCGATAGGATGATATTGCTGGGAATTTTCCCTTTTCTAAACCCTGGCACATTGGCCTCCTTGCACAGTTTATCGACTATCGATTTACTTTCTGCCGCTATTTCATCCGCATCAAACCTATACACTACGTTTAGACGGGTATCACTGATATTTTCAATTTCTTCTTTCACAATATAATTCGCAACCTTTACAGTCCAGCCTAGGAGTAAATAATACAACGTCTAGGTCAATATTTTTTAAAAAACATTTTAAAAAAAGAATTGGTAAATTTTTGTAAAAATAATAATGTTTTACACCCCAACCGGAGGGATTACCAAATAGGATCAGTATGTTTTGCAACAAAGTAATAGAAAAAGTAAATGCTGACTTGGTCAAATGTTTGGTGGATGCTGGTATCATTGATGTTACTTTTGCCGATGAATTGAAAAATTTGGAAGCGGAGGCCCTGAACGAAAATTTAATAGCGACCCTACAAAAAACGGCCCACAGGAAAAAACTTTTCGATACCATTGGAATGGAAGTAATGGAAAATATTCCCATCGATAGCAGTGGGTTAGATTTTATCAGCAACAATTTTGCGACAAGTAATGCTCTTATTCCCATTCTACTGGATGACAAAAACTGTGTTGTTGTAGTAGCAGATCCGTTTAACGTTGAACTAATGGATACCATTTCACGCCGATTGAAAATTCCCATCGTATTTAAGCTGACATCCTTCCAAAGGGTGAAGAAATTTTGGGAAAGCATTACTCCTAAACAGGAAACCAATGGGAAAGAAAATATGGCTCCCGCGTCGACCAATACCGGTGAGCTAGAATCGGTTCTCGTGGATAAATTTTTTGATAACTTGCTCAAAATGTCAATTTCAGAGCGGGCGTCGGATATTCATTTGGAGCATTGTAGAGGTGGGATGTGCATAAGGATTAGGGTAGATGGCAAATTGCACACCATCGATAATGTTGATAAAATCCTTGCCCAGGCTATTATCGCTAAAATAAAGTTTAGAGCCGATGCGAAAATTGATGAGGTCCACTTGCCGCAGGATAGGAGAATACGCGTAAAGGTTTTTGGCAAAAATTATGATCTGCGTATTTCAATTTTGCCAACCATATGCGGGGAAAATGTTGCCATCAGAATTTTTGACCAGGAAGATAACGACTTTGATTTGAATGGCATTGGCTTGGGCCAGAAACAATCCGCTTTGATGGAGTCGATAATAAATGGCAAAAGTGGACTGATTCTGCTATGCGGACCAACCGGATGTGGCAAGACCACAACATTGTACACAATTTTAAAAAAAATTTCATCGCGGGATAGGAAAGTGATCACCATTGAGGATCCCATAGAATATAGGTTGGATGGGATCAGCCAAGTGCCTGTCAACGATGAAATTGGACTATCCTTTGCATCCATTTTACGTTCCGTTCTACGCCAATCCCCAAATGTAATAATGGTCGGTGAGATTCGTGACCATGAAACGGCGGAGCTCGTAATCCAGGCTACTCTAACGGGGCATTTAGTCCTCAGCACAATCCACTGCAATGATGCGATGGGGGCCATTACACGATTGCTGGACCTCGGTATTTCAGAATTTTTAATAAAGAGCTGCCTGCGTGGATCAATTTCCCAAAGGCTTATGCGCAAACCATGTCAATTCTGCATGACATCACGGAAACTGTCGGATGCTGAAAAAGTGTTGTTTCCCCAACTGGTTGATTCCATAAAAATGGTTCCGGAAGTGCATGGATGTGAAAATTGTTCTCGGAGAGGATATAGGGGAAGAATTGCAATTTTTGATTTTTTAGTGAAAAAAAGTCTAATCGATAACCTTTCGACAATCAACCGGGAAATTATTTTCGATGATTTTCTCCATGCCGATTCTTTTCCCGAAAATATTCTCAGGTTACTGAAAGGTCATGCAATCATGTTCGAAGATGTCATCCCATCGCTGGTTAATGGTGTACGGAAGATTGAGCATGTTAAATTTTGAGACTGGTGGGGTGCAAGCTGTTATTCATTCTTACTTCCAATATTTTCACACAAAATGCTTGACCGAATGGGCAAATACTTCAGATTGCCAATCATGTTTGCGAGCATAGTTTAGTGGTAAAACTTCTGCCTTCCAAGCAGGTATCGTCGGTTCGATTCCGTCTGCTCGCACCAGACTTATACGACCAGGTTCTTAAATTTAATCTTTGCCATGGATGCTCCGCTGTTGATTTTTTCAAATACTAAAAAAGATTCCGATTTGTTCTATTTAATTGGTACGCATGTTCCGGATAATATCGCCATTATATTTGATGGACGGGAATCAACTGCTCTGGTAAGCGCACTGGAAATCAATCGACTAAGAAATACATCAAAAATTGACAAATTTGTTAGCTGGGACATCATTAAATCATCGCTACAACCTACCAAAAATACCGATTTCGACATTCTCAGACGATTTTTACAAGATCTTAAACTAGATGCCATTTGTGTCAAACAAGACTTTCCAGTTTACCTCGCGGATCAACTGAGATCTGCAAATTTTGAAATAATTGTGGTGGGGTTCTCAATCCTTCCCCAGAGGCTAATAAAGTCCGATGGGGAAATTATCGAAATCAAGCATGCCGCCGATATCGTTCGCCAGACATTTGTACAAGTGGAAAATATTCTATCGGATGCATCGGTCAATGGGAAAAATGAATTGGTTTTTGAAGATGAAATTTTGACATCGGAACGTCTTCGTACCATGATGGAAACGTTTTGTTATCAACTGGGAGCAATTGCAGATGCCACAATCGTTGCCTGTGGTGTCGCTGCCTGTGATCCGCATAATTTGGGATATGGTCCCTTGAAAGCCAACGAGTTTATTTTGGTAGATTTTTTTCCCCATTTGAAAACCTCTGGCCACTATGCCGATGTTTCCCGTACCTTTATCAAAGGAAGACCAACGAAAGAACAAATTAACTTGTATAATACCGTCAAATCTGCCCATGACATTGCCATCGATATGGCCCATGGCGGGGTACCAGGGAAGGATATAATGGTACGGACCTTGGAATATTTTGAGAGTAAAGGATATAAATCAAGCAATACTGCCAATCCTCCCTACGGAATGTTTCATTCACTCGGGCATGGCTTGGGGCTTGACATTCACGAACCTCCACGAATTGGGATGTGTGATGACACATTGCAACCCGGAATGGTTGTGACCATTGAGCCCGGACTATATTACCAAACAATTGGCGGTGTTCGCATAGAGGATGATATTCTAATCGGCAATCAATCCAGCGAAATTTTAACACAGATTCCGCATAATTGGGTAATCAAGTAAAGGTCCGTAACTTATTCCGCCAATGTTTTCGAAAAAATGGTAACTCCTTTGTTGGGAGAACACTGTTTGGGTAAAATTTCGAAAGAACTCAGGTCAGCTCGTTGGAATGATATATCGGATACGATAAGCATTCCCCCGGGTTTCAATATGCGAAACAGTTCCTTCATGGCGTACGTAATTTGTGCCACTGCGGCATCCCTGTTTTGCCAAATAACAACATCACTCGAATTGTCCGGCATGGAAATATTGTAAAGACACCCATATTCCAACGTTAGACCATCTTTTTCTGCCTTTGCAAAAGAATCAAATGGAAAATTTAGGTCGAAAACGGTAATATCATCAAAATTTTCCCTTAAAGTTTTGGCAAGGGATAGACCATTTTTATTGGAAACGTCAACAATTTTGATCTTCTTATTGGCATTTTTGCTAAAAATATGATCGGCAATTTTGTCTTCCGTAATATTGTTCCATTCCACGGAATAGGAAAAAATTTTTCTATCCTTGAGGAGCTTATCCGCTGCCTCCATAACCATCTCCGGTGAAACGGATGCCATGCACGGAGCTTCTTTGAACCCACGCAAACACTTACTCTCCCAATCATTTGACACCCATTCACACCAGCTGCTACAACCATTACCTCTGAGATTAATATTTTCAGGATAGCCAAAAACTTTTTCCGAAGTCGGCCCGAATATGGCAATGGAACGACCATTTAAAAACCTTTTCATATGGACCATGCCACATTCCCCATCCAAGTGAAATAGAGAATGTTTTAATAGTACGGCAAGTTCGCCGAGTGAAGTTTTTCCCACAAGATTTATGTCAACGCCATCCATTGATTTACACAGCCTATCGGAGTGACCAAGTTGTACCACCTTTATATCCGGATATGCCCGGTGAAATAATTCTATGAATCCTTCATGGTATTTTATCGGCCACATTCGCACACCTTCGGATAACTTTTCATAGGCATTAATTCCCCTTTGAACTGTTATGTATGGGATTTCTTTTAGTCCGAAAGACTTGAGAATTTCCATGTTTTCTGGCCCTAGGTTTAAAAATAGATGCGTAGAGTTATCTATGCCCAGTAAACCGCATTGGTCCGGCCCTTGAATTCTTGTTCTGTTGTTCAAAATCGACCACTGACCAACCAGCGTATGGTAACGGGGGGTATGTTCAAAAAATTTATAATGCTTAGTAAAAAATTCTTTGCAGTTCTTACAAAAATTTCTCAGCCATTTTGATTTTTTTTCCACGCATTTGGAATCGTAGTACAAGGTGTTTGTACATCTGTTTATGCACATTATCACATCATAGTTATACCTTCTAAAAACATTCCAGAAGTTAGTTTCAACTAGGTTGGATATGAAATGAGCTTTATTAAAGACGAAATCCAAAATAGTCTTTCTGCCTTTTTCATCGGTATACAAATCAATGGAATAATCATAATTTATACGTTTCGATAGCTCTTTTATTGCTGTCCCATATAATAAAATGTCTCCTATTCCACCGGAAACTATAATTGCTATTCTAAGTTTGTCACCATTGCGCTTAGCCAAACGTTTAGACATGCTATAAAAACAAGAGTAAAACAAAGTACGAAAGAATTCACGGCATAACCACCAGAACAATCTTAGGGATGCTTTGATTTCATTGTCTGCATATTTTCTTTGTAAGCTGTTAACCCTCGATTTAAGCCTAGAGAAAAACCTCGAATTTTCCATCATCTGTCTTGGGTATTATTTTTTGATATCATAGGCAATGTTATTTTTTTATGGGAATCAGAATTTACGGTCTTTTCAGTCGAGCAATTTAAAGAGTCCATGTTGAAAAATTCTTCCTGGCGAATGATGTGGGTTTGATAAATGTGATTTTCCCACAATATTTGCCTATCATGCTTTTCAATGTATCGCCTTTATTTCCTAAGGATTTATGGCTTAGACAAAAACAACCACTTCCGCTCCCCGTAAGCATCATATTGGTCCCGATGCTCCTCATTTTGCAACGTAGCTCACGGAGGTTTTCATGTTCTAAAAAGAATATTTCCGAAAAGGTATTGTTCAGGGGCAACAGTACTTGTCCCGCCACAATGGCATCTTGGAGGGCTAAAAGACGCCGGAGAGCTTCTTTTTCTCCGAGATATAAATGCTGAAAATTTTTTCGAAGTATCCCGTAGGCTTCCTTTGTGTTTACACCGAATGCGGGCTTAAAAATTAGCAGGTCGTAATTCTCCATAGCAGAAATCATTTCTTCATTCAGCGGTTGGCAGATATCTCCAATCCCTGTCGTTACGTTTGGCATATTATGGATGAAACATGGGCAGTCAGCCCCCACGATTTTACCCAAATCGACCAATTCTGTCGGCGACAAAATATTTCCGCAAATTTCATTTATCGCACGTAACAATGTTGCGGCGTTACTACTTCCTCCACCGAAACCAGCTTCGTGGGGAATAAATTTTTTCAATTGTATTGTGAAGTGTCGCCCTAAACCCGTTTTTTTTCGGAAAACATCGAGGGCGGTGATTATGGTATTATTATTTTTATTTAGAAAAGGCTCATCGCAAATAATCTCATCGCCACCGCCGGGGGATCTAAAAATTGTAATTTCATCTCCAAAATTGAGGGCGCAATTTGCGGATAGAATGTTGTGGTATCCATCTTGCCGTAAACCTGTAACGGCGAAAAATAAATTAATTTTAGCAGGAGAAAAAACTTTTGCTAATTCTTCCATTTTTTCTAAATAGTCCCTAACTTTTTGAACTTGGTATTAAATTGCCCATGAGCATAAAAATAGGAATTATCGGGGCAACAGGAATTGTTGGATCGGAATTTATTTCGCTATTGGAAGAGCGAAAAATTTCAGTGGCCGGCCTCTGCCTATTCGCATCTGAAAAGTCCGATGGGAAGGAAATACATTTTAATGGCGAGAACATTAGGGTTGAAAAATTGGAAAAGTCCAAGCTAAAGAATTTGGACTATTTGTTTTTCTGTTCCAGTGAGGAAATTAGTAAAGAATTTATTCCCATGGCGGCAGCAAATAACATTTGTTGCATCGACAATAGTGCCGCCTTTCGACTACACCGGGATGTTCCCCTTGTCATTCCAGAAATAAATCCCCATGCCCTGGAAAATCATAGAAATATCATAGCCAATCCGAACTGTTCAACCATCATTGCACTGATGGCCTTGTTTCCTCTCCACCGAAGATTTGAACTTTCGGGCTTTTGCGTTTCCACCTATCAGGCCGTTTCCGGGGTTGGTTATTCCGGAATAGAAGCGCTAAAGCAGGATATTGCCGGGAATTTTGCCCTATCGCAGGATATCTTCGGGGAACAGATATTGCAAAATGCTATTCCCCAAATTGGACAATTTTCTCCCAACGGCTACTCCTCCGAAGAGTTGAAAATGTCCAATGAGAGTAGAAAAATTTTATCCCTGCCAAGGTTAAAAGTTTCATCGACCTGCGTCAGATTGCCGATTCTAAGAGCCCATTCCATGTCTATAATTGCTAAATTTAGAAATCCCTTCGATTTGAATGAGGCCGAGCGGGTGCTATCGACCGATGAACACATCGATTATTTTCCCAATGCTTTTCCGACACCGTTGAAACAAGCCTGTAAGAACAATGTCGGAATTGGACGTCTCCGGAAGGATACATTTTTGAAAAATGCAGCCACAATGTGGGTAGTGGGGGATCAAATTCGCAAGGGAGCTGCCCTAAATGCAATACAAATCATGGAATGCCTTGAACACAAACATCGAGGCTAGTTACCCAGACGATGGGAATGGTTAAATGTGGCTATCCCAAACAATTGCACAAAATCCCACGGTTTACAAAAATTTTACTCGACAATCTTTGAAAATTTTGTTAAACTTCTACCATGGGGTGGTTTTGGGATAAAATAGTCCTTCGCCAGTCCGGATCGCCATTTAGGATTTTCCTTTTTGGAATCCTTGCTTTTTTGATCGCGGCTGTGTCGCCAATTTCCTCAAAGGCTTGGGTGGCCAATGAATTCATTGATGGGCTCTGGCAGAATATTCGCGACGGTGGCCCGAAAAAAATTAGTACTAGCTCTGGAGGGGTGACCTATAGCATTGGGGATCTTTCAACAATCGGAAGAACTGGGGATTTTTCCATCGATTACGACACCAATACCGGTGCAATTCGTGTGAGTGGAGGCGCGAGGTTCGAAAATTTTTACATTAAGTCCTCCGATGGACGGAAGATATCGTTTGTCGATAATAGTATCTTTTCTAAAGCAGATCTCATTATGGCACTAGAACCTGTAATAACCACACAGGAGGCGCATGCGGAAAGGTTGGTGTAATTTGCGAAGCCCATGATACCACATATAACGTGCCTATGCCTGATTCTGTTACGAAGGATATTGTGGAGAAAGTATATCAGTACCTTTTTCCGGCTGTGAGTCCCGGGGCCGAGGTACCTGATACCTATGAAGTTACTTTTAACGAAGACACCATCGTCTTTTTTGAGAAATTGCTAAACGATGAATTTTGCCCCTATCGAACCAAGGTTAACAGGGAACTAGCCACCCTATCGGTGGCGGCCAATACCCTGGTCTCCGATGCGGTTTCCAGGCGCATAACAAACGTCAAGGGTTGCCTCGCGGACCCCTTCGTCCTTGCCCTCTACGGCCATTCCCGCAGGAGTGAAAACCATGGCCTGGGATACAGCAACGACATGGGAGGGTTCATCGTCGGCATCGATAAGGTCTGGGCATTTGCCAACGAAAGGTATCTCCGCCTTGGTGTTGCTTTGGGGTACATCCACGGAAAGACGAAATTCTTCGGACCCCTCGCCGACCCTATAACATCCACCAAACACAATATTTACGCACTGGAATTGTTTGCGGCCTACGAATTATTCAACGACAAACTTTTAAAAACCAACATCGGAGTTACCCTAGGATATAACCACAGCAGTGACAAACTACATGGAGAAAGATTGCATGGAAGAATACCTAGCTCCCTGATTGCCAACGAAAAACTTAGGTCCAACAACATTTTCCTTGGATTGGAGTTCGTCAAAAATTTATGTTCCTACAATGGCTTCCAGTTCGGCCTGTGGTTCCGGGCAAACTACGGCCACGTCGCTCAAAAAGGGTATAAAGAGCCAACAACAGTGGAGCACATTTCGCCGGTCCACCACAACATCCTAGCAACGGTTATCGGCATCAACGTTGAAAGAGAGGTCTTCAAACCAGAGTATGCCGACAAAAAGTTGATATTGTCTTTGAAAGCCGGTTGGGAATGTCACCCCATGCACAAACACTCCTCCATCACCGCCCTGATGAACGGCGATACCTATGAGGTCATAACTCCCCAACAGCCGTCTAAAAATTCCGCCATAGTATCATTCGCAGCTGCCAAAAAATTCAATGTCCACTGGGGCGTAGCCGGTTCCTACGTTGCAAGGCTTAACGGAGGTGCCTCTTCCCATAATTTTTCTGCGGGAATCGAGTGTGAGTTCTAGGCCTCAAAAAGCTGGAAAAAGAGAGGAATTACAGGATACTCCGAAGAATATGGGCCATCCAGGGTGCTTCACAACCGTTTTACCCGGAGGAGTATTCAAGTTACCTCATGCAACTTTTGTCTGCGTGCATAGACTAACTGCCAGGGAATATTGGGAAATTTTAAGGTTGATTTGCCAGGTCTCCACACCGTTGGCGGTAGCCTCCCCAATGGTATCGACAATTTTGGCATTCCACCTATCCCGTTTCGGCGGATCAAATGGCACAGCGTCGTACATAAAGCAAAGGGCGACAATGGTCCGATGCCCTTCCTTGGCCAATTGGGCAAGGGTTTTAAAATGCCGCAATCCCCGGTCAAAATATGATTCCGATGAGGGCCGAGAGAAAGTATCTCCGGCAGATAACAGCAAATCATGGATGGGAGTTTTAAGTTCTAAAAAAGTGCACATTCCCCCATTATCCACCACAATATCAATGCGGGAGTCCCCTACCCTAACCTCATGGCCTATGAAACATCCTTCCGTGTTGATCATGGCGGATAGGGCATTTTGGCATAGCAGAAATTCAATCCATCCATTGATACGATTTTGATTAATGCCGATCCAATCTTTTCCACGATTTAGCGAAATAGCTTCAACGGTTCCCTGGGTTTTCCGCCTTTCCACATTGGCTGCCGGTGTAAACAAACATGGCATCCCCTGGAAATTATCCACCATCCCAATCTTACCTGTTACCGGACAGTGCCACCGTTGCAACCGCCCATCTGCTATTCCTTCAAAAATAAATCGATTGGGGCGACTAATAAGTTCACCGATGCTAAGACATAGGGGAATTTCCATGGACCCCATGGTAGAAAGTTTCCTCAAACCGGCAAGATTTGAATATTTATAAATGCGCGATAAAAGGTATGCATAAAATTTGAAAAAAATCTTTGAATCCCAGTAAATAATGGCTCGCAAATCTTATTCGGTGCCCATTTTACGATTTCAATGGCTATAAAATAGATATTCAAATTTAATTTTATTGCTAAAAGTATGAAAGTTCCCATTATGAATAGTCAGGTTATTGGATGAATCTTGAGAAATATTTTCCATCGGATGAGAATAATGAGGGCTATCCCTTTTCATTAAACGAGAAGGATTGGCATTCCTATCTCGCCGCAATAGATACGGAAACCGGCAAACTTTTTGAGCTTCTCATCGAATCCAGACATATTTCCAATCATCTCGACATAATTTTCGCTGCCATGCAGTGGAAAAAGATCATTTTCACAAGTAATAGACTGGACGATGGCAACGGCATTGAAATTGTAACTTTTCACAGAAATCCAGTCTACATCGCGTCAAAGGCCATATTTTTCTTTATGGAAAAAATCTGGGATATCCTTGTTGCCGAGCGGAAACCACTGGAAGTCACCACCTGTTGGCACTTTGCAAAGCTGATGAGTACTATGCAAAAGGAAATGTTTGGTGGAATCGCCAGCATTGATTCCTGTGAATATGTATTGGCCGTTTGCCATTTTAAAAATGTTATGGCAGCGGTAAATAATGCCATGTTTTCCCTAAAAAAACTACCTTCTCTGGAAGGTAAGGTTAAGGGGTTTGTCTATGACTTTACCGTTGCATTATTTGACATACGCGAACTTGCATGGCAGAGCATTTCCCTATGCAATGTCGCAGAAAAACGTTGCAACGAGGGTTTCTAAGGCTTAATATCCAATGGAGAAGAGACGTTGCAGTTAACATGTTACAAGCTGGCATAGTTGGTCTTCCAAATGTGGGGAAAAGTACGCTCTTCAATGCCTTGACACGGTCAAGAAAAGCGGAAGCACAAAATTACCCATTTTGCACCATCGATCCAAATGTGGGAATAATAGAAGTCCCCGACCTACGGTTGCAACCATTGGCGGAATTATCAAAAAGCAAAAAAATCGTACCGGCAGCCATTGAAATCGTTGATATAGCGGGCCTGGTCGCAGGAGCAAGCAAAGGAGAAGGTCTCGGGAATAAATTTTTGGCTAACATTCGTGAGGTCGACGCCATAGTCCATGTGATCCGTTGTTTTGAAGACTCAAATATCTCCCATAGCACAGGTAACGTTGATCCCGTAAGGGATATGGATATTATTAATACCGAACTTCTATTGGCAGATTTGCAGTCCATCGAAAATCAGCTCGAAAAAAACTTGAAAAAAACGAAAGGCAATGACAAAGAAGCCAAGGAGAATGTTGAATTGCTACGTCTTTTATTGGAACATCTCAATGGAGGTAACCCTGCCATATCCCTAGAAGTTGACAGTGATACGGCATTGCGCATGAAAATGTTCAATTTACTGACATCCAAATCGGTACTTTTTGTGTGCAATGTCAATGAAAATGACATACTCGCGGGTGTGGAGAATAATAAATTTGTTGAAGCGGTAAACTCCTATGCTAGGCAATATGGCAATGCATCAAGTTGCGCAGTATGTGCACAGATGGAATCGGACATGTGCGACTTTTCTTCCGAGGAAGCAGAAAAATTTTTGAAGGAATATGGCGTTGAACACAGTGGAGTCTCCCAGCTAATACGCAATGTTTATTCCCTATTGGATCTTGCTTCTTTTTTTACAACCGGAATAGATGAGACCCGAGCGTGGACATTTCGCAAAGGATTGAAAGCACCCCAGTGTGCTGGAATCATACACGGCGACTTCGAAGCTGGATTCATAAAGGCTGAAGTGATTGACTACAACGAGTTTGTTTCCCATCACGGGTGGACGGGAGCACGGGATGCTGGGAAGGTTCGCTTGGAAGGAAAGGAATACCTATTCAAAGATGGAGACATCACCGTTTTTCGATTCAACAGATAATTAGGGAGAAAGTTGAAAATAGGTTTCACTTTTAGAATTTTTACGAAAAAGAGTGACAAAGGTAAAACTCCAAGATATACCCATTGCCATGAAAGAAATAGCAGCAGATGAGGTTGCAAATTTTGTAAAAAATGGGGATTGTGTTGCGTTTGGAGGATTTACCCCTGCTGGTACCCCCAAGGTTAGTGCTTCCGCCATTGCTAGGAAAGCAGAAGCAGAGCATGCTGCTGGTAGACCTTTTAGGATTCATGTTTTGACTGGAGCATCAACGGGGGATGCCGTCGACGGTGTCTTGGCTCGGGCGGATGCGATAATTTCTAGGGTTCCGTACCAGTCGGATTCTAACATTCGCAACCTAATAAATGAGGGTAAAGTGCACTATCACGATATGCATGTTTCCCATTATGCCCAACAGGTAAAACAGAAAATATTTGGCGAAATAGATTTAGCCATCGTGGAAGCGGCCGATATTTCCGATTCTGGGGAAGTTCTTTTTACCACTGCCTTGGGGTTAGCTTCAACTTTTTGCCGCCATGCCAAAAAAGTAGTGGTCGAATTGAACGAATATCATCCAAGAAAAATTCGTGGATTGCATGATATTTATGAGACGGAATTGGCTCCCCATACTAGACCAATTCCATTGGTAACTGTTCGAGATAGAATTGGTACGGAAATGATAAAAGTTGATCCGACTAAGATCATCGGCATCGTTCGAACCAACATCCCCGACCAGGTAAAAGCATTTTCGAGTTTAGACAAAGATACCGATCGCATTGGGGAACATATTGCAAAATTTCTATCCAAGGAAATTCATAGCGGCCGTATTTTTCCGCAATTTCCAATCCAATCGGGCGTAGGCAATGTGGCAAACTCCATATTAGAAGCGATGTCGGCAGAAACGTCGATTACACCCTTCACGATGTATTCCGAAGTTCTGCAAGATTCCGTCATAGAAGCCATAAAGTCTGGAAGCCTGTTGTTTGCAAGCGGAGCAGCTTTAACTGTAACCCCAGAATGCCTTGGCGAAATCTACGATAACTATGACTTTTTTAAAACACGCTTAATTTTGAGACCCCAGGAAATATCCAATCACCCAGAAATCATTCTACGCCTTGGACTTGTTTCAATAAATACAGCCTTGGAAGTTGACATTTGCGGCAATGTTAACAGTACCCATGTTTTAGGAAGCAATGTGGTAAACGGAGTAGGAGGGTCTGCCGATTTTGCCAGAAATTCGCAAATTTCCATCTTTGCATGTAAGTCCACGGCAAAGGATGGCAGGGTTAGCGCTGTTGTGCCCTTCTGCAGCCATGTGGACAATTCGGAACATTCCGTAAAAATTTTGGCAACCGAATGTGGCATAGCGGATTTGCGAGGGAAAGACCCTCGCCAGCGCGCTCAGGAAATTATCAACAACTGTGTCCATCCAGATTACAAAGGCTTGCTCAGCAGATACCTATCGCTAGCCAATAGGGGACACATTCCATTTTCTCTGGCAAATGTTTTCAAAATGTACGAAGTCTTTATCTCTGAAGGAGATATGCGTAAAACGGACTGGAACATGTAGATAAAACCGGCCATGACCTTCCTAAATTTACAAAGAAACGGCGATGACTAAAGGTACCCCTATGGAGGAAACCTGATACGAAAAATGGGGAGCCTGAAAGAATTCCACTAATAGAAAAGGTTTTAGATATCATTGCATCGATTCCATGCCGTCAAACCTGGTGACTTTGGGTCCACATCAATTTCCATCCGGTCAGCCACCGGAGTGCTCATCCCA
>JAISYR010000006.1 GCA_031269795.1 Puniceicoccales bacterium | reverse complement strand
TCCAAATGGGGCATCAATTAGTACAGCTTCGTGGCACTTGGTGTTCTCAATGAATCCAGCATTGTTCCCGATGGGACCACACTTTGTAACGAAGATTTGTACTTCTTCATTCGATGTGACTAAAAATTTTGACCTATGCATTTTAAAAAATTTCCAGGATCACCTTATCTTCCAATTCGCGAACACCGGTGATCGCAGCGACATTATAGAAATTCCACACCTTTGGCAATCCAAAATCGTTGGTGCGGTCTCCGCCCTTTAAATAAAAAATTTTGCCATTTGGTTTCAAAAGTTTTTTCGAATATTTCAAAAAATCGGCCAAATTCGCTACCGCTCGCCCAACAATTTTATCGAATTTATCGGAAAAGTCTTCCGCCCGAATATTTACCGTTTTCACATTCTGCAAGTTGAGTCTTTTTACCATATCGTTTACCGCCATGATCTTTTTCCCGACAGAATCCATCAGTGTAAAACTAGTTTCGCGGCAAACAATGGCCAATGGAATTCCAGGAAGACCACCTCCGGTTCCGATGTCCAAAACATCTTCACTCTTGGTAAAATTTCCAACCATGGAAATTGACAGACTGGGAATGATGTGGCGGCTGATAACATTTTGAATATCTTTCCTTGAAATAAGGTTAATTTTTTCATTCCATTCGCCCAGTAATTTGGAATACTTTACCAACTGATGCAGTTGGCTTTCTTCAAGTTGGGGGAAAATTTTTGCGATTAAACTTTCGTCTGCCATGAATTACAAGTAATTACTTCTTCCGGACCTTACAGACAATTTCTCAGAAAAATTTATCGAACATTTGCCACTGTTGCATGGAGATTTCCTCGGGCCGTTGGTGTGTGGCAATTTTACATTCCCATAGCCAGTTTTGCAATTCGGTACATCCATCCTTTCCGATTCCGCCCATTTGTTTTCTTCTTTTTGTAAAAATCCACCTAATGGCCTGTTTTGTCCTTGGTTTAAAAAGGAATGGGCTTTGCTTTTTTACCATTGATACCATGACCGATGACACCATCGGTTTTGGATAGAATGACTTTGCCGTAACCCTATGCATATGAACCCTATCATAGGCCGATTGGACAAAAATTGAAGTAGGACAGATCTCCGAAGGCCTGGTGGAAGCAAAAAACCTCTGGGCCGTTTCGGTTTGTGTGATCAAATTTATGCTCTGGGGTAAATGATAGCATTCCAAAAGAGCGCCTATCCAAGTCGATGAAATTGAATAGGGCAGGTTAGAAACTATTTTAAAATTGCTTATATTTTGTGGTAATCCGGCAATCGGGAAATCCACCGCATCACCATGCCTCAGCCATAGATTACCATAATTTACAAGTTTTGATTTTAAAAAATTGAAAAGGCGTCTATCCAATTCGATGGCAAACAATTTTGCTCCGACCTTTAAAATTTTTTCTGACAATGCTCCAAGCCCCGGACCAATCTCAACGATCGCATCACCATCTCTCACATCCGAAATTGCCACAAACTTATTGACCACATTGCCATCGATTAGAAAGTTCTGACCTTTCTTTTTGGAGGGAATGACTTTGAGGTTTTCCAAATCAAACAGCGTTTGTTTTAATAATGACACTGGCTCGGCTGATGGTTTGTTAATCTCTTTGAAAAATATCCTGGGACCCATAATTGTTACCACCGGAGAATTACCAGGCTTCACCTTCAAGCCCCATGCCTTGCTCATGCTGTTCCTTCATTTCATATACCCAACGCAGTACCTCAGCCACCGGCTCAATTAGTTCCGTAGGAATAAAAGTCATCACTTCTCCAACATCCATGAGGGAGTGTGCCAGTGGTACGTTACGCATGATCGGAATATTATTCTCCCGTGCCACCCGTATCATTTCTTCTGCGACGGCTCCTTGCCCAGTCGCCAAAATGATAGGCAAAGAGGATCCTCTACCTTTCATGTTGTAGTATACGGCTACGGCGATATGTTTGGGATTCGTTATCAATACGCTGGACTGTTTTGTCCTTCGGGGGGCATCCTGCTCGATCATTTCGCGGTGTAATTGTTTTCGTTTTCCCTTAATTTGTGGATCTCCTTCCATTTCCTTATATTCCCGCTTTACCTCATCCTTCGACATTTTCATTTTGCTCATGAAATTTCGCTTTTGGAAGACAAAATCAATGCACGCA
Organism: Puniceicoccales bacterium; assembly: GCA_031269795.1. GTDB lineage: Bacteria > Verrucomicrobiota > Verrucomicrobiia > Opitutales > JAIRKQ01 > JAIRKQ01. The sequence continues at coordinate 61,613 of JAISYR010000006.1, read as the reverse complement.
ACCACAACGTACGCAAAAATCACATTGTATGCAAACCGTTTCATTATCGGTCCCAAGATGTTGATCACTCCTGAAAGACCATAGAATGGTAACAGAAGCAAATCTCGGATTAGATTTTTTATGACCATGTAAATCAATATGCCCAGGAATATTATTTTTAGGGCCGATTTCAAAAATTCGAAAAGATTTTTTTTCGAAAAAATTTGCTTAATTTTTTCCACAGGGTTAAGTTTTTTCAAATCCGGCTTTACCGTTTCGAAAGTAAGTAGAAATCCAATTTGAGCACAATTTGCAATCACAGCCATAGCCATGCAAATCCCAAGTGCAGGCAACACGATGCCAATCATTTGCTTGAAAATTCCAACAATAACGTTGGAATAGGCCATTTTAAAATCTTCCGCCAGATAGCCTATGGGAAATACAAGCATATCTCCTATGGCTTTTACGTGACCGGACCATCCAAGGCCCACGTATGCATACAAGCCTATTAGCAGAGATGTGGAAATCACATCCGTACTTTTAGACACCTGTCCTTTTTTCCTAGCATCCCGCAGCTTCTTCGGCGTAGGCATTTCTGTTTTTTCACCGCTCATCTATCTAACAAAAATCTTAACAAATTCCGCAAGTTTACTCCTAGACGTAAAATACAATTCGAAGAAGTAATTCAATAGGGACAAATACATAAACAAAAACATCATCGACAACCAACTTTTTACCGGCATTGCTAGGAAGAAAACATTAAGCTGGGGAGCAAATCTATTGACCATGCCAAGTCCAAATTCTGCCAAGAACAAAACTATCAATATGGGAGCTGCCAAGGAAAACATCACAGCCATCAAATCCTTTATCAAATCCATAAAAAATACCGCAAACCCCACCTCAAACTTGGGGAAGTATGAAAATACTGGCCACACTTGGTACGTTTTATATATGAGATCCAAGAAAAATAAAAATCCGCCGGTGGAAAAAAATGCCACCGACATCATCTGTATCAAAAAACTTCCCATGAGCGACGTCTGAGAACCCGCCATCGGATCAAATATCGTTGCCATCGATGACCCGCGCTGAACATCGACCACAAAACCAACCCCTTCCGCTGTATAGAAAATAAAACTTGCGACAAACCCTAGGGTAATCCCTATGATAACCTCTTTTACCATCAATCCACCCATGGTTAAAATGGCAAACTGTCCCTGGGGAAGTGTTGGAAAGACCAAGCAGAACAATGGCAAAGACAGTGACAATATGACGACATTCCGTCCGGTTCCTACCACAAACTGGCGCGAAAAAAATGGAGCCACTGCCAATGATGCCCCCAATCGTGCCATTGCTATAATTATCAATACGCACGTACTTGATATTTCCTTTAGCGGCGTATCCATAATCCACCCATTATTTAGCTAACATCGGAAATTCATCGAACAAATAGTTAGTGAATTCCAAAATTTCACCACCTATCCAGTGAGTAGTTAGGGCTAATACTACGATTACAAAGATCAATTTTACCGCGAATCCCAACGTTTGTTCCTGCACCTGAGTCAACGCTTGTAATAGGCTGATGAGCAGCCCTACTATCGTAGCTATTAAAATCGGCGGCATCGATAGGACCAACACCAAAATCATCGCCTTAGATGTTACACTCAAAATAAATGACTCGTGCATAAGCTTATATTAAAGTTATGATATTTAAGCAAAAATTTTAGGATAAACAATCTTTAATATTTGAAATCTTTGATGGAAAAACTCTCCTGTTTCCCAAAAGACCTCATTGCTAGAGGAACAAATTTCTGGAGAAACCAAGGGAATAGACCTTTTGGAAAACCGCCCCAATGTCGTTACATATCGACGCACGCTGATTACTTGGGTGACTGATTCTTGCCAATTTCGAGATCTATAATTTTAAATTGGACAAACTTTCCTTTCGCTTCACCCACCACTTCACGAAAATATTCCACCGTAATTTCCTTATCCACTCCATCAAACGTGCATTCACAGTAAGTATCAATATCAAAATCAGACCGATCTTTTATAAAACTTTCAATTATTTTTGCACGTTCACAGTCTGTAAGTGCACCGTAAAACTTGCTCGCGACATTCTTTGAAGCAACGCATGTCGTTGGCCCCTTTGAGAAAATTTCTACTACATTCGTACTGTCCGTACTACACATAACCATGTTCTTTTTCCTGTTTTTGATTTTGAAAATTAAATCCGCTTATTTTATCAATTTCCCTTAGATTCAAAATCTCGCAAACAACATATTTTAATCTGAAAAGTTTTGCATTGTCAATAAAAAATTAGGATTTTTTATAAATGCGACGAAAAATACCATCGACAGTAACGGAGATAGCGGCATTCGAATTGTCTTGAATTTTTAGCATATTCACATTTTCTCGACTACGAAAATGACCCATAACAGAGATAATCCATTCATCGCCCATTTAAAATTTCGGAGAAGGTTAAATGGCCAGGCAAGTGATAAAAACGTCCAACATCTGATTTTCGACGTGAGCAATGGCGGCCTATCTTATAAATGCGGCGATTCGATTGCCGTATTTCCTAAAAACAGTGAAAGTGAAGTAGTCGAAATTTTGCGTTTGTTAAAAATAGCCCATGAAACACAGGTTAAGCTCCCTTTCCTAGGTGAGAAAATATCGATTTTTTCTGCCCTGCGGGAATACCTCTGTGTGACAAATTTGCCCGATCAATTTTGGAAATGGCTTGGAGAAATCGAGACAGATTCCGACATGGGCTCATTCATCAATGATAAAATACTCCGTCCCGATCCGGAATGCCAAGTTTTGGCAAAATCACACTCACTGCTGGAGATTTTGAAAAAATTCGATGGCCGCTGCAAAGCAGACCCGAACGGATTGGTATCCAAGTTACGCCGTTTGATGCCGCGGTTGTATTCCATCGCATCATCTCCCCTCGCCAATCGAAACGAAATACACATTGTCGTTGGGGTTGTTAGTTATACAAACGCCATCGGCAATAAAAGGAATGGCATTGCATCGAATTATTTGGCCCACGGTGCGAACATTGGGGAAGGCATCAGGGTTTTCGTAGTAAATTCCACGTTTGCACTGCCGACAAATGCCGAGTCGAATATCATAATGGTTGGACCGGGGACTGGAATTGCGCCGTTCAGGGGTTTTTTACAAGAGAGACAATGCGTGGTGGACAAAGGTGGTAAGGTTGGGGAAAGCTGGCTATTCTTTGGTGACAGAAATCATGCGACAGATTTTTTATTTGGAGAAGAATTACAAACCTTTAAAGATTCTGGCATTTTGACAAATCTGGATTTGGCCTTTTCGAGGGATCAGGAAAATAAAATATATGTTCAGGATAGAATTTGGGAACATCGCAAAGAGCTCTGGTCGTGGATTTCCAATGGAGCCTATGTTTATGTCTGTGGCAATGCATCTAAAATGGCCGTTGATGTCGAAAATACTTTGAAAAAAATAGCCATGAAATTTGGAAACTTTACTGAAGATGAGGCCAATGATTTTTTTAAATCGCTAAGGGACGATCGACGCTATCAGAAGGATGTTTATTAGTCTTACATCAGCACCAACGGATCGGCTTCCATGTTAAAATTTATCCCGTTGGTGAAACCTTCTGTAATCAGACATGAGACGCTTCCTGTCGACGGCCGTATAAATTTGGGTAGTGGAAATATCCGCATGGCCGAGCATTTCCTGTATGGAGCGCAGATCTGCTCCATTTTCTAATAGGTGCGTAGCAAAGGAATGGCGTAGGGTGTGAGGAGTTACGGATTTTTCTATTCCCACCAGTTTTATATATTTTTTTAGGTGCATCCATACGGTTTTTCTGGATAACTTGCGGCCCGTTATCCCTATGAAAAATGTGCTATCCGTTTTAGATTTTACGAATTTTGGACGTGCGACGGTTAGGTATCGTTCCAGCTTTAATTTAGCAATGGATCCAAAGGGGACACTCCTTTCTTTCGCCCCCTTGCCATACACCCTCAGAAAACAGTTTTCAAAATCGATGGCCTGAATTTTAATATCACACAGTTCGGACACTCTCAGACCACTGCTATAAATCAGTTCAAACATTGCACTGTCCCGCATGGCCAGTGGAGTTTTTTCTCCATTTAATTCCAAAATTTTTGACACTTCCTCCGACGTCAATGTATCCGGTAGTTTTCGCACACAATGGGGACGTTTCAATTGCTTGGCAACGTCCAAATTTGCCATATTTCGGGCTTTGGCAAATTTGGAAAATGACCGCAGAGCGGACAACTTCCTTGCAACCGTGGCCGATGAACACCCGGATTTATCTAGAAATGTTAACCACTGGCGCAGCATTTCCAATGAAACCTCTGACCAGCTTTTTAAAGCATGCTTCGAAAAAAAATCCACGAGGGTTAATAGGTCATTTTCATAGCTGGCTACGGTATTTTTGCTACTTCCCTTTTCCAATTCCAGGTGCACAAGGAATGCATCGATGTCCTCTTTCAAAACTGATGCTGTTTCATCCATCGGATTTTAAAATGCTTAGCTGGGCACGAAAACCTTCTTTCAACATTGACTGTACCTCGGATGGTAACCGTGATTTCTTTTTTTCGAAGTCGTCGTCGGAAATGGCAATGGATTGATTCTTCGCGTCTTCAGATCTTAATGCTCGAATGTCTTGTAGGATGGCATCGATGGCCCGGGATTGTCCCCGTTCAGCGGCCTTCAATAGGGTAGTTTCAAAATTTATGGTCTCGGAAATTCCGGTTTTAACGGATTCCTTTGACCGGTGAATTTCTTCCAATATCCGAACCATGCGGTCGGGGTAATTGCCATCCCCATCCAAAATACTTTCCAGTTGTTCGTAAATCCTTGCTTCCACGTCGCACAAAACCCTGTACATGTCACAATTTTGCGATGAAACTTCATGGGAAATTTTCATGAGCTTTTTGTAGTCACCGTAGTAAATGCCACTGATTATACCGTCGATGGTATTGCCGTCGGCCAACCCATAGGCAAGGTTTATTGCTTCTATGGTTACTTCGTTTCCACAAAAGGTTGCCATTCGATCAAGGATCGATTCCGCATCTCTGACGCCACCGTTGGCAAGGCGAGCAATTGTAAGGAGTGCACCTTCGGAAATTTTTATTCCTTCGCTTTGGGCGATTGCAGATAATTTTTCGGCTAACGTGGCAATTGGTACGGGCCGAAAGGAAAACCGCTGGCACCGGGATGTTATTGTTGGCAAAACTTTGTGCACTTCGGTGGTGGCAAAGATAAATTTTACGTGGGCCGGTGGTTCTTCGAGGGTCTTGAGTAACGCATTAAAGGCAGCATTTGATAGCATATGAACTTCATCGATAATATATATTTTATACTTGCATGAGATAGGAGCATATCGGCACTCTTCGCGAAGACCTCGAATTTGTTCGACGGAATTGTTGGATGCTCCATCGATTTCTACGACGTCCAAGCAGTTACCTGATGCTATGGAGCGTGAAATTTCATCGTCGGGGTCGAAATCTACGGAGGGCCCACCGTTGGCATTCAAGGCCATGGCCAGCAGACGGGCGGTGGTGGTTTTCCCCGTTCCCCGAGGTCCAACAAATAGGTAGGCATGGGCAACACGACCCATGTTTATAGCATTGGTCAATGTCCTAACGATGTGGTCCTGCCCAATAATTTCTTTAAAAGTTTTCGGACGCCAGCGAAGAGCAATTACCCGATATTGGCTCTGACTTTTATCCAAATTTCCTTCCACAAAACTTTTTTGCATAGAATCCTATGCTGTGTAAATCCTGCAAGTTCTCTCCCCAAAGTAAAGTGATATCAAAATGCTCCGTGGAGAAATTTTTTGGAGGAAACCATGGCCAAATCCATGGGCCCGATTTCAAGCATAATGGCCGCACCAATGTCCTTAATTTGGAACGAAATTTTATGAATATTCATTGGAAGTGGGATGGGGGATGAAAATTTTTATAAAAAATTTTATCCGCTGCTGCCTTTCGTTGGAACAGCACTCAGGGCATATTTTGCATTTTACCTAACCAAATTTTCCACGATATTTATTGACTGTGGGGAAAAATGGGAGATACTGGTTAGAAGTGGTGATTTAGGTCAAGATGTTGCAAAACTCAAATAATATTTATGTAGGTGAGCATCGGCGCAGCCCGGACGAGAAGGGTAGGGTATTATTGCCGGCGAAGTGGAGATTTGGGCCTGAACAACATGAAGTGTACATTGCTATCCCCAATCCATCGGGATGCATAATCGTCTATCCTCCCAGAATGGTAGAAAAATTGAGAGAAAAGGCTTCCAACGTAAGCCTAGGAGATAAAAAGGGCCAAAAAACCCTCACGAAACTTTTCTCAAAGGCGGATCAACTTACCTGTGATAGCCAGGGGAGGATTTTGCTCAATCAAATGCTCTGTGCTCACGGCGGATTGAACAGGGAAATCCTGATGGTGGGTAATTTTATAACTTTTAGCATCTGGGATCCGGCAAGGTATGAAAAATATTTGAGCAAGGATGAAGAAGAGGATGACGAAATCAGCGTAATTTTAACACAACTTGGACTATGATAGAAGAGGCACAGTTATCATTATCCCATTGTTCGGTTCTTTTGAACGATGTTGTAAAATGGTTAAATCCATCCAAGGGCGGACAGTTTTTGGACTGTACGTTCGGAGGGGGGGGACATAGTGAAGCCTTGCTGCGGGCCAATGAAAAGAACTTTGTCTATGCCATAGACTGTGATCCAAGTGCTAAACAACGAGCCCAAAAGCTTTCGCTGACCCACAGTAACTTTAGATTTTACCAGGTTAATTTTTCCGAGGTTGGCTGCCTGCGTGTGCCTCCATTGGATGGCATCGTAATGGATTTGGGAGTTTCATCCTTCCAACTCGATGATGAAAACAGGGGGTTTTCTTTTAAATATCACACCCCATTGGACATGCGAATGGATAACAGTCATGGGATTACAGCAGCGGATTTTCTATACGAGGCCAGTGAACGGGAATTGATAACGGCCATTCGGGACTACGGAGAAGAGGAATGTTGGAAAAGAATTATCCTTACTATTTTGGATAATAGAAAAAATCCGGATATGAAATATGCCGATAGTTTTGCTAAAATTGTCTCCGGCTGTATTACCAAGAAAAAGGGACAAAAAATTCATCCAGCTACCAAAACATTTCAAGGGATAAGAATTTTCATAAACAATGAACTGGGTTCCCTAGAAGCGGCATTACCCATTTTGTTTGACAAATTAGCGATGGGGGGGCGACTAGCCGTAATTAGTTTTCATTCACTGGAGGACAAGATCGTTAAAAAGTTTTTCAACCAAAAGGCCGGAAAAGCGATCGATAAATTCGATAGCCAATCCCAACAAGATCGGGTTTCCCATGCCAATATTTTAACGAAAAAGCCGATTACTTCCGATGAAACCGAAGTCGGTCATAATCCGCGCAGCCGATCTGCCAAATTACGCATTTTAGAAAAAACACGCAGCATACTAGATTGAATATGAGAAATAGGTCAGACAGATTTTTTCAAATTTGTGCACTGTTGTGCATAGGCAGTGTTTTTATGTCATTTTTTCTATCCTTGTTTTTGGTTAAGGCGAGGCAAAATATAATATCATGTGGACGAAAAATATCGGAATATGAACGGGTTTTATCCCTATACGTCACAAAAAACACAGAACTGGATACGAAAATTTTAAAACTTAGTTCTACCCAGTCTCTACGTGAATTCATCGAAGCCAATGGTCTTGTGATGGCAGATGTGCACAATACGGTAAAAGTGTCAAAAATGGATGTCAATTTCTATGCTTTAAACCATTCGGTTAACAAAGTCACAAACCAGTTTTCCCAGGAAAAATTTCCAAAACAAACTAGTCTAACTGTGCGTAATTAATAAAATTACCACAACTGTAGTAGTAAGAACGCACCCTCCTCTAGCGGTGCGTTTTTAATTTATGGCACCTGGGAAAAATGAATGGCGTTTATCAAAGTTATACTTTACTCGAGCATTGATCTTCATAACTTCATCTCCAGTAGGATGAAACAGCATACAATTTTTCGAGAGTCTTCGATTTCAGGTACGTCATTGCATACGGGTCAGCACACAACGATGACCATAAAGCCTGCCGAACCGAACACCGGCATAGTTTTTAGAAGGATTGATTTGGTTGGAAAGCCCGAAATTATTCCCAACGTTGCGAATTTAGGGGAACTAGTCCGTTCCACGTCACTGATATCGGGCGGCGTTACAATTTGCACCGTTGAGCATATTCTTGCCGTACTATACGCTATGAAAATTGACAATGCCATCATTGAATTGAACGGAGACGAGCCTCCCATTCTAGATGGTTCCGCGAAGTATTTTGTAAATTTAATATTGCAGGCGGAGACGGTGGAACAGGATGCCGAAAGAAAAGTTTTTGAACTCAGAGAGCCCATAACCGTCACGAAGGGGAACCGTTCCTTGGTGGCATTGCCCTACGACGGCTTAAAGATAACGGCAACCCTGGTAGATGACCATGGACTATATACACAACACCTATCCATCGACGTTGACTCGGAATCGTTTATTGCCGAAATTGCTCCAGCGAGGACTTTTGTACATTACGAAGACATTGAAGACCTGTTAAAAATAGGACGAGTGCGAGGAGGAACCATAGATTCTGCGATAGTGATCAAAGGAGAGCAAATTTTGTCGAAGGAACCATTGAGATTCAAGGATGAATTTGTTAGGCATAAAATCTTGGACATAATCGGGGATATTTCACTGATTGGGCGTCCATTGAAAGCTCACATCATTGCCATTCGCCCCGGACACTCAATGAACGCTGAGTTGACAAAGGAAATATATGCCCAAAGAAAACTAATCGAATCCGGCCAAAAGTTGTTTCCCAAATCTCCCGCTGGCCCCCTTGTCAGTTCGAACATCGGGTTCGATATTAACAGGATCTTGAATTTGTTGCCACACAGGTATCCATTCATTATGGTTGACAGGGTTACCGAAATTATAGGGAAAGATGAACTTCGTGCCATAAAAAATATCACAATCAATGAACCATACTTTGTTGGACATTTTCCTGGGCAACCAGTTATGCCCGGTGTGTTGCAACTTGAAGCGATGGCACAGGCAGCTGGCGTTTTAATGCTAAATAATATCGGCCCTGAAAATAATAAAATAGCCTATTTTATGAGTTGCGACAAGGTTAAGTTCCGCCAGGCGGTGACTCCGGGAGATCAACTTGAAGTGCATGTCAAATTACTCAAGCAAAAAGGGGGCAAAATAGGCGTTGCAGAGGCAACGTGTAGGGTAGGGGACAAAGTAGTTTCTTCGGCCCAATTAATGTTTATGCTCGTAGGGGCTAGAGAGTAGCTATGCCAACGATTATTCATTCGACCGCAATAGTTGAAAAGGGGGCACAATTGGCCAGTGATGTTGGCATTGATGCCTATGCCTATGTGGGGGGAATGGTATCACTGGGCAGAGGAACACATGTTTGTCACCATGCCACCGTGGATGGAAAAACCCAAATGGGAGAAAATAATAAAATTTACCCATATGCATACATTGGGGCTCCAACCCAGGACTTGAAGTATGCGGGAGGATCCCCCGGACTAAAAATAGGCAACAATAACACATTTCGGGAGTATTGCACGGCACACACAGCCACAAAAGAAGAAAGTGAGACGGTTTTAGGTAACAACAATGTGCTCCTTGCCTATGCCCATGTTGCCCACGATTGCATCGTGGGGAATAATGTAATAATGGGCAGCCAAGCTGCCTTAGGTGGACATGTTGTTCTCCATGACTTCACAAACATTGGGTGGGGGACCGGCATACACCAATTTTGTAGAATTGGTAAATATGCGATGGTCGGTGCCTCGTCGAAAGCCACACAGGATGTTCTTCCCTATATGCTAGCCGACGGCAGTCCTGCGAGGGTTAGATATCCGAATGTTGTGAATTTGCAGAGGAATAATTTTTCTGACCAACAGATTTCGCAGGTGAAAAAAATATTTAAAATCTTCTATCTAAGCGGATTAAACAAGGCACAGGCCATTGAAAAAATTAAGTCTGAAGTCATCATGTCCGATTTGTTGGATGAGTTTTTGAGTTTTATAGATTCTACTTCTCGCGGATTTGTATGAAACTCGTAAAATAATATGTTGCCTTTCCTAGGGTGTTTGCTAACCTCAAGACCCCGAAGGAGGTTAATATATGAAATGGAGAGATGTTATGGGTGATGGTGAGATTGAACTACGGGTCCAGGCTGAAAATGAAACCTACAACGTTTTCAAATATGAAATCGATGAAAAGGTTTTCATTCAGAATGAAAATCATTGTGTGAAATTTGATGAGGCCCTATCTTCGTTTGAAGAAAATACAGAAGTCTATTGCGACTGGTTACAAACATTGGCAGAGAACTAACCCTAGGCCATTAGTTAGCTTCCGCCTAGGTTTAGTACTCATTCCTCATAAAAAAGGAAAGAAAAATACAGATGGGATGTTGGTCTGAAATCCTAACATACGAAAACTTTTCCAAATATAGTGGCGAGCCGCTTTTTGACAAATTTCAAATTCACAAGCCACGAAAATGCGATGAAGAATGATATTTGTCAGGACATGGCAGCAATTAGGAAATCCCCCTTTCCCGCCGGGCCCTTTATTGTCAGTAAATGAAGTGTGTGGTGCAACTTGATATGTGAAGTGGCGGAGAAAGAGGGATTCGAACCCTCGGACCCCATTTTATGAGATCACCTTCTTAGCAGGAAGGCGCTTTCGACCACTCAGCCATTTCTCCACTGCCACCAGCAGAAATAAATAAAATGTTCAATTGTGCAAGTACAAGTAATATAAATTGGGAGACATTTCATTATATGAGCCTACTTTGTCTTTTTACATCAAAAAAACAGGGCAAATCATGGCCTCTAAACTAGTTTTTATAAAAAGACTAAACTAGTCGATATGCTCGAAATAATAGTTCGTTTTTTTGCCAAACAGCCCACATAGCCACCCCAAAGAAGCCGTTACATATAAAATAGCAATGGCAGGAGGTCTAGCTCCTCCAAGTAGTAAGAAAGGTAAGGTCAGGCATCTCCACATAATGTTTAAAATTTCTTTCAATGTACGTTTTCCCATCCCAAAGCTGTAATGCCTAGCCACCATTACGTCGGTAATCCCAGTGTCAAACCATCGCTTTAGCAGATATTTAAACGTACTTCTTGCCTTGGAAAATTTTTCGATTACGATGGCATGGGGAGCAGATGTAAACTTTGCCCCCTGAAATAGGGCATCAAATGAAAATACTAAATCTTCTCGTCCCGAAAAATTGAAAGCATTATTAAATCGTATATTTCCCCCTCTGGAGTCTACCAAATTAATTGAAAATAGGCAATTGTTGGTGGGTAATAGCTTAACGGAAATATTCGTGGATTCCTTAGAATTAGGCCAAAGTTTCTTGGCAAGGTTTGATGAATCCATCGGGAGTAACCTATAGACTGTCCCGGCGACACCATCGGATTCTGACTCTTTGAACGCCTTATATAGCTCTACGAGCCACTCCTGTGCTACGATTTCATCGTCGTCGAACATGGCAATGGCCGTTGCACGCAATTTTAATGCTTCTTCTATTACCCGATTCCTAACATTGGCAAGCCCTCGGTTCTTTTCCACAAAATAATGACATTTGAATGGCATGTCGAGAGCATAGGCGTCGAAAATATATTTTGCTCCCCCATTTTCGTTGTTGTCGACCAGGATAAATTCTACTTCCGCCTTTTCTGGAATATCGATTTGCGATAGGCTATCCAATGCTTCTTTTAAAGGTTCATGGCGATTAAAAGTGCATAGTCCAATGACAATTCTATCGTTCGAGTCTCCCATTTCCCATCTCCTTCCATTTAACGCCTGCTGCCACTTTTCCTTTCTTGCTCCTCGTGAGAAGAATGAGAAGCGATAAAAATTTTATCAGCATCTACTTTTGGAGGTACAAACCGCTTATTTCCATCGGCAGTTACCAATGCAACATCAGAATTCATATGTTTTTCGACGGAAGATTTCCAAAGAATATCCTTTGCTTCTTCATTGGCGGGGTCCAATTCCACGGCTTCCTTCGCAATTTTGGCAGCCTGATCAAATATTTTTTCATTGAGATATGACCGTGCTATGACGATTAAATCTTCCAGTTCAGCCCCCATTTTCATCACTTTTTGTGACACAAATATTACTAATTTGTGATACCCAGCACCATAGGCGGCGTATAAAATATTTCTAAGGGCAAATTCACTCGATGGATTAATGTCCAGCAAGTTTTCAGCGGCATCGATTACCTGGTCGTAACTTTCCCTTACCTTACAAATTAATAATTTTATGGCGAAAAAAACAAATCCTATCCTATCGAACACAGAAGTGGAAACGGGAAGTTTTTCCCTTAATTCGTGCATCGCTGTTCTTGCTGAAATGTCCTGAGGATTGATGGCCAGGGCTTCACGATACAGAAATTTAGCATAGATAAGATCCTCCTCCTCATCAATGGCCTTTTGTGCCCTTGCCAGAATATCACTTTCTGTCTCTTCCCCTTGCATGATTTACAAAATTGAAGCCGAAATTCCATTATCCATCATGCGGTCAATTATGGATCTTTTCAAATCTTTCCAAGCATCATTGACCACTTCCTGATTCGGTGCTTCAACCAACACCCGCAACTTTGGTTCGGTACCAGAGTATCGAACTAATACGCGGTGAGGAGATGGTAACTTTGAATCTATCTTCTCGATATCCTCATTTAGACCTTTAATATCCGAAAGCGGTACCTTAGTATTCACGGACACATTAAAAGATTTTTGAGGAAATAAGGCAATCTTTGTTTTTAGTTCGGACAACCTAATATTATTCCTGGTGACAATGTCCAACACAAGCAGTGCGGCCGCTATACCGTCCCCGACGGGAGAAATTTTTCTAAAAATTAAATGCCCGGAATCCTCTCCTCCAAAATAACAATTGTTCCGTATCATCGTTTGATAGACATTTCTGTCACCAACATCACATCGAAGGACATTTATACCCATGGCTTGTAAATATTTGTCGAGGCCTAAATTGCTTTGAATTGTGGTTACCATTGACCTATTTGGCAACGCATTGGTCGCCAACAGGTGACCCGCCACTGTACCCAAGAGGACGTCTCCATTGATTTTCGCTCCCATTTCATCGAAAATTACCACCCGGTCACCATCACCATCATGGGCGATCCCAATGGCAGCTTGTGTTTGTTGCATTAGAGTTGCCAAGGCTCCAGGATGTTCAGTGCCACAAGCATCGTTGATATTTTCCCCATTGGGATAATTCCCTATCTGGACTACTCGGGCTCCGAAATATTCGAAGATTTCCTTTGCCACTTCATAGGTTGCACCATTGGCAGAATCCAAAGCGATTACTGTCTTGGAGAGTGCTCCAGCTGGCAAAAAATTTTTGTACTGGTCACAATAATTTTGTTTTGCTTCACCATGAAATTCTATCACCTGCGGCATTTGGGGGGCAATGTTGGCAATATTTTCCAATATTTGCTCCAATTCTTCTTCTTCCCTAACCGTAAATTTTTCCCCCCTTGCATTGAAAAATTTTATACCGTTATCACTCGCTGAATTGTGAGATGCGGTAATTGCAATGCCAATGTTCGACTTCGTATGCTGGGCCATTTTTGAAATAGCCGGGGTTGGTAAAATGCCGCAATCAAATACTTTAACATCCTTTGAAAATCCTCCGATAAATGCCTTTTGCAGTACAATTCCTGATTTTCGGGTATCCCGTCCCACACAAATGGAAAAAAATTCTCCGCCATATTTTTTGGTCGTAAACCGTTCAATCGTCCTGGCCAGTCTACGAAAAAATTCTTCACAGACTGGATTTGTTCCAAATCTTCCCCTTATGCCATCTGTTCCGAAATATTTCATTGGTCGAAATAACCTAATGTTACAGATAAAAACGATTTATTTTACTTTGAAAATAAAGACATGCATATCATGCCGTTTTAAAACGATAGCTTGGTATTTTTTGCCCCGCACATTGGACATTCGCAAATTTCAACATCCGATTTGTTTAGATAAAATTCTCCACACTTTTTACACCAAAACAATCGATTGTTTCCTTTTAGATATAGCGCCTTTTCACTAACTTCGATTATCAACAATGTCAAAACCATGGCACCGCTTGACAACAGCAAAGAAAAATCACAAAAAACCATACAACTTTATCTATTCTTTCTCGGTGGTGGCGGCTTCTGACCCGCTTTGGTCGGGAATGGTAGTTGTTTCTGCTCCGGCCGCATCGGAAACTATTTTTTGTTCCTGTTTGGATCTTTTGGACGGAGTGGGTTTCTTTGCCTTCGCAGCATTTCGCTTCTTCGATTTAGCGTAGCCAACATCATCACCGAGAACCAATTCTATAATAGCCATTTTAGCAGCATCACCCGTGCGGGGCATGAGTTTATAAATCCGCGAATATCCACCATTTCTTTTGATAAATTCACTTGCCCTGTCGTTGAATAAGGTAGCTACAGCATCTTCATCTTTTATCCGAGCGATTGCCATACGGCGATAGTGTAACTTCTGGGCCGAATCCTCAGCCAGATAGGCTTTTTTTGCCATTGTGATTATTTTTTCGACGAACGGACGTAGTGCTTTTGCTTTCGCCAAAGTGGTTTCTATTTTCCCATGGCGCAACAACGCTGATGCCAGGTTTGCCATCAGGGCTTCGCGATGTTCTTTCGTACAACCCAATAAAAATCTATGTTTTCCGTGACGCATTTTCTCCTTAAAGCTATATTAAAATTGAATCCTTACCTATCCCAGCAAACGCTCCTCTATTTTCATTCCAAGCGAGAGCCCAATCTCTTCCATTTTTTCTTTGATCTCATTCAAAGATTTTTTACCAAAATTTCTATACCTCAACATTTCAGCTTCCGTCTTCATAACCAACTCGCCGACTGTCATAATATTAGCATTGTTTAGACAATTTGCAGCTCGAACGGACAACTCAATCTCATTGACGCTCATGTTAAGAAGTTTGTGGAGACGATTTTGGTCATCATCGGCTTCCTTGTTAGCATCCTCAAAGGCTATATCTCCCGCAGCGGCCGTATCGAATATCTCCAAATGTCGTCGCAAAACGGTGGCAGCTTCTTTAAGAGATTCGGAAGGTGTAATTCTTCCATCGGTCCAAATTTCCAAAACCAACTTATCGTAGTCTGTGATTTGACCAACACGGGTATCTTCAACGGTATACTTGGCAAGAGTAACCGGACTGAACAACGCATCCACGGGAAGAAGACCTATTTCCGCTCGCCGCTCATGTTGTGATCCGAGAAAGTACCCACGGCCAACCCGCAATTCAAGCTGTGCAGTAAATTTCTGTTTTTTATCCAGGGTACAAATGATCTGATCCGGATTTAAGATTTCAAATGTTCCATCGCCGACGATATCACTAGCAAGCACGGGCCCTTCACGATTAACGTCAATGGTGAGAATAAGTGATTCGTTACCTTCCTTTTTGAATAAAACCCTTTTTATATTCAGGATGATATCGGTGATATCTTCCTTTATGCCGGGAACACTTTGAAATTCATGGCTAACACCATCTATCGTAACAGCAACCACCGCAGCTCCCTCTATGGAACTTAGTAGGATCCTGCGCAATGCATTGCCAAGGCTATGGGCGAAACCTGCCTCAAATGGCTCAGCAACAAACATAGCATAGGTATCTGTCGCAGTTTGTTCAACCTTATACAGCTTATCGGGCAATTCAAATTGATGCAACACCTTCATAAAAATTTTTCCAAAAAACTAAAAATTAACGACTATAAAATTCAACGATGAGTTGTTCATTTATCTCCTGCGAAATTTCCTCACGCTCTGGCTCACGGTTTACCATACCACGCAACAACGCTGAATTGAATTCAAGCCACGCGGGAACACTACGGGCACGATTTAATTCGCAATTACGCACAACAATTTGACGGGATGAAGACCTTTCGGCAATTTCTACAGCTTCACCAGCCCTACAAATATAGCTCGGAATATTAACTTTTTTTCCATTTACATGCACATGGCCATGGGTGACAAATTGTCTAGCTGCGGCACGACTCCTGGCAATTCCAAAGTTATAAATAACATTATCCAACCTCATTTCAAGCAATTTCAAGAAAGCAACCCCTGTGATCCCAGGTCGCCCTTTGGCAATCTTAAAATATAACCGAAATTGCTTCTCCGTCAATCCATACATGTAGCGGACTTTTTGTTTTTCCATAAACCCAATCGAATAATCTGAAACCTTACGACGCAAACGGGGCCCATGCATACCGGGAATGTACGGTTTTCTTTCCTCCGCATTCCCGGGAGGGAAAACCGACATCGCAAATCTTCGATTGATTCTAGCCCTTGGACCTATATATCTTGCCATAAATAAAAACTCCTAAATGTTTCGAGGCTAAGGCCTTCTTGCTTTTCTTGGACGACACCCATTGTGGGGAATTGGGGTGACATCAATAATTTCATCGATGACGAGACCCAATGCTTGAACCGTCCTAATCGCAGCATCGCGTCCCATACCAGGTCCCTTAACCTTTATGCTAACTTCTTTCATCCCATGTGACATTGCTGTTTTGCCGGCATCCTGTACGGCCATTTGGGCTGCATAGGCCGTTGATTTTCTAGATCCACGAAAATTGCATTTCCCCGCACTGGCCCATGAAATTATGCTGCCATTTGGGCTCGCAAAGGATACCTTCGTGTTGTTAAATGTGGCCAAAATATTACAAATTCCCTTGGTAATATTTTTACACTTTTTTGCCTTTCTTACCGTTGTGTCAACAACGTCGTCGAATAGGGAAGCAGCCTTCTCACCTTTTTCTTCCGTGGTAGCAACTTTTGCATCATTATCTTTATCTTCGCTCATTTACCTAGATCCTTTTTATTCCAATTATTTTGTTTCTTTTTTCATAACTCCAACTGTCTTGCGGGCACCTTTTCTGGTACGTGCATTTGTCGACGTTCTCTGCCCTCTAACTGGTAATCCTTTGTAATGCCTCAACCCACGGTAGCACTTTATGGCCTGTAACCTTTTTAAATTTGCCACGATTTCCCTGCGCAGGTCACCTTCTATCTTCCATCCGGCAGAATTGATAAAAGAAGTAATCTTATTGATATGCTCTTCGTTCAATTCACGGGCACGCATATCGGTAACGATTCCCGTCGCTTCCAATATCATTGCCGCACGGGCAGGACCTATTCCTTGAATATACTGTAATGCATAGCCAACTTTTTTACCATCGGGTATGTCAACTCCTAAAATACGGGGCATAATCTCTTACCATTAAAATTTTTAACAAATCGAATTCCAAAATCATTTTTTATCTAAAGTCAAGATTTCTGGCAAAGTCTCGGTGACTAAAATTGTATGTTCACAGTGAACGGCCAGTTTTCCATCCACAGTTTTAACCGTCCAACCATCATCGGCGATAAAAACTTTTTCACTACCAAAGGTAAACATTGGTTCTATGGCCAATGTCATTCCGGGTTTCAAAACTGGTCCTTTTCCGGGAGGACCAAAGTTTGGAATTTGTGGATCTTCATGCATGTTTCTGCCGACCCCGTGGCCCACAAAATCCCTCAAAATGCCGTACCTATTTTTTTTGGCATGTTTTTCTATGGCATGGGAAATATCTCCGACCCTGTTGCCAGCAATCGCCTGGGCAATGCCAAGATCCAAGGCTTCTTCCGCTACCCTGACAAATCGATCAACTTCCTTCGAAACATTCCCTATGCGCACGGTTTTCGTATTGTCTCCGACATATCCATCGTAAAATACGGCAACATCTATGCTAACTATGTCTCCATTTTTTAAAAATACACTTTTGGAAGGGATGCCATGGACGACTTCGTCGTTTAGGGAGATACAAGAATAGGCCGGGTATGGACTCCTACCGCTGGGATGATAGTAGAAACTGGCGCTTTGAGCTCCGAGTTCCATCATCAAGTCCCGCCCGAAACAATCCAAATCATAGGTATTAACTCCCACATCGGCATATTCAGCCATTGCATGCAAAATTCTAGCAGCTACCGCACCTGCCGAACGCATTTTCACAATCTCCTCTTCTGTCTTTATCGTAATCATCTGCAATGCCCCTTCCCGTGGCAAACGACGACCCACGTAATAATTATTCCCAATAGGACAGCCATGGCGATATAAATAATCCTACGAGCCTTGGAAACATTGTCCGGAGATTCAATCTTACTATTCGTCCGAACCTTTATCTTTTTTAGAAACCCGTCATAATTTTTTTGCAACAGATAACCTTCTATCTGCTTCATGATATCAAGGACAACACCAACCGAAATCAACGTCCCCGTTCCCCCAAAAAACAAAGCAATGGAATAGGAAATGCCAAATGAAAAAAATAGCAGGTCCGGTAATAATGCTACTGCTGTCAGAAATACCGCTCCCGCAAACGTCAAACGGGTCATGACAAAGTCTAAAAATGTTGCCGTGGAATCCCCCGGCTTAATCCCCGGGACATACCCTCCGTTCTTTTTCAATTCATCCGCTATTTGGGCAGGTCGAAACATTATCGATACCCAAAAATAGCTAAAACACAAAATGAGCAAACCATACAAAATGTAATAGGTGGTTGAACCATGGCTCAAAACCATGGAAGCTTTTTGAAAAAACCTTATGCCCGTTGCAGCTCCCACATAGGCAAAAATTTGTTGAGGGAAAAGTAATATGGCACTTGCGAAGATTACCGGCATGACTCCGGAATAGTTGATTTTTAAGGGAAGATAGGAGGATTGCCCCGTGTACATTTTACGCCCAACTATGCGAGAAACATATTGCACTGGGATTTTCCTGTCCGCCTGGGTAACAGATATCATAAGAGCTACCACAGAAATTAATAGTGTTAGCATCAGTACCCCATGCCATAGGCCGAAAATCTTTGGCATTCCTGCGGAGATTTTGAACATTTTGACCGCCTGGATAATAGCTCCTGGCATTGAGGATAAAATCCCTGCAGCTATGAGGAGGGAAATGCCATTCCCTATGCCGACCTGGGAAATTTGTTCTCCGATCCAGACCAAAATTAACGTACCGGTTGTCAAAAATATTGTGGACGTTATGAAAAAGGACACGCCATCTTTTATGATAATATTGCCGTACTGATTGGCACTAAACCCATAGAAAAGCTTGTCGGGATAATTGGCCAGGGCCATAACTAACAGCCATCCTTGAATAAAACAAACGACAACTGTCAAATAACGGGTATATTGTGCTATTTTTTGTTTACCCACTTCTCCCTCATGTTGCAACCTGGCCAATGCTGGATTTATGGCCCCTAGAAGCTGCATGATAATGGATGCACTTATGTAGGGCATGATGCCAAGCCCAAATATGGCCCCTTTTAATAGAGCTCCTCCCGTAAACATATTGTAGAGGTCCATTATTCCACCCGATGCAGATGCTTTGGACATCATAAAATTTGTAAGCGGCAATGGATCCAAACCGGGTAACGGAATACTTGCCCCAACGCGGGCAACAAATAACAAGGCCAGCGTAATAAGAATCCTATTGCGCAGATCTGTGATTTTAAAGCAATTTGCAAAAGCTGATAACATCTTACATCACCATTATTTTTTCTGCGATTCATCCAACAAAATCACGGCCTTACCCCCTGCATTTTCTATGGCTTCAATGGCACTTTTAGAAAATTTATCGGCAATCACCGTAATTGGTTTGGAAAGTGTTACACCTCCAAGAATTTTAACCAAGATTTTACTGTTTTTGATCAATCCCCGCCGTTGCATACATGGCTTATCCACGGTATCAAGTTGAAGATCGACGAGGTGTTGTAAACTCACGATGGTGAATGGTACACGAAAACTTGCATTGGAAAATCCACGGATTGGAAAATGTCTGTAAAATGGAATACCACTGCAACATGGCGCCGGGCTATATCCAGCACGGGCTTTGCCTCCCTTATGGCCTCGCCCCGCAGTTTTCCCCTGACCGGAACCAACCCCTTTACCTCGCCGCTTGGTATTCTTTGAGTAAGCTAAAATCTTTGGCAATTCATTGAGTTTCATTGATTAAATCCTTTCATACGATTTCATCTCCAACCGCGGTTCGTATCTGTTTGATTAGCGCATAGCTCCGCATCTTCCCTAGCGCATCCAAGGTTGCATTGACCACTGCAATCTGATTATTCGACCCCATCGATTTCGTCAACACATCTTTTATGCCCAACACTTCAAGAACGGCACGAACTCCACCACCGGCAATGACGCCCGTACCTGGGGCTGCTGGGCGTAATAAAACACGGCCTCCATCGGAAACACCTAGGGCCATATGGGGAACGGTAGTTTCATTTAATTGAAATGATGTTATATTTTTTTTTGCCCGTTCGGTCCCTTTTCTAATCGCTTCAGGTACTTCCTTTGCCTTTCCGTATCCGACCCCTATTCTTCCCTTTTGATCTCCGACGACAACCAATGCGGTGAATCCGAACCGTCTACCTCCCTTGACTACCTTTGCGCAACGGTTTACATGAATAACCTTTTCTTTCAACTCCCCACGCTCAGCCTTTGGCGAATGACCAGCGTCATTCCTCTGCTTTTTGCGAAAATTATTGGCCTTTTTTTCCGATTTTCTAAAATCACTCATATTTTAACCTACATACTAAAACAACAAACCCGCTCCACGAACTGCATCGGCAAAACTTTGCACACAACCATGATATTTTCGTCCTCCTCTGTCAAACACAACCTGCTTTATTCCAAAAGAAACAGCTTTTTCTCCAAATATTTTTCCCAAAAAAACCGCTCCAGCAACATTGGCAATTGCTTTTTGTTCCTTTGCTTCCTTTGCCAACGTGCTTAAAAATACCAACGTACTCCCAATTTCATCATTTACGCACTGGGCATAGATATGTTTTCCAGAAAATCTCACAGACAACCTAGGTCTTACCGCAGTACCAATAACACACTTCCTGACCCGTTTTCTTCGTTTCTCGCTGCGTACTTTTTTATTAATTTGCATATTCTTAATCCTCAGAACAACACCATTTAACTATGCCGTTTTCTTTCCTTCCTTGCGTCTTACAAATTCTCCTACTATCCTAACCCCTTTACCTTTGTAAGGCTCCACGGGATGAAACCTTTTTATGTCGGCAGCCACTTGACCAACAAGTTTTTTATCAATACCCTTCACGGCAATCTTTGTCCCCGATGGATCAATTTCGAGTTTAATACCATTTGGGATGGTGTATAGAATGTCGTGGGAGTACCCAAGGTTAAGGTCCAAAATATTTTGTCCTTTCATCACCACTTTAAATCCAACACCGCTTATTTCAAGATTCTTCGAATATCCGTTGATAACGCCGACCACCATTGAATTGATTATCGACCTAACGGTTCCATGCATCATGCAAGAATGTTTATCATTTTCATCCCTGCAACACACACATATTTCACCGTCCACCTGTTTAATGATGACAGAATTGTCGAAAGTTTTTTCGTTTTTACCCAATGGACCCTCGACAGTTACATGGCCGCCATCGATAACAACTTTCACCTTCGAAGGAATACATATGGGAGACTTGCCTATCCTACTCATTTTCTATCCACCTATAAAACGTAACATATCAGCTCACCACCGACTCCCAATTGCTTGGCTATTTTCCCCGATAAAATACCCTTAGAAGTAGACAAAACACACTCACCCATCCCTCCTAGGATCGATGGAATTTTTTCCTTGGAAGCATACTGACGGCGACCTGGCTTGCTAATTCTACCAATTTCAGTGATGGCGGCAACCCCATTCACATATTTCAAAAATACTTTCAGTACCACATGCCCCTCGGCCGTTTGTTCTTTCACAAAATCCTTTATGTACCCTCTATCTTTAAAAATTTTTGCTATCCCATCTTTTAAAGCTGACCATTGCACGCAACAGCTGGCTTTATTTGCTCTGCTAGCATTTCTCAAGATTGTTATAAAATTACCAACAACGTCCATTTTTTCCTCACTCAAAATTACCACGATGACTTTGTTATTCCCGGAATTTCACCAAAAGATGCCATATCTCTCAATTGCAATCTTGAAATTCCAAACCACCCATGAAATCCCCTTGCCCGTCCAGTTATGGCACATCTATTCCTTACCCTAACCCTCGAAGAATTTCTCGGCAACTTGGCCAGTTTCCTTTGGGCATCGAAGTACTCTTCATCCGACAAATTAACATCCAGAAGTTTACGCTTTAACTCCTTTCTCTGTCTAGCGTAGAGAGCTACCAGCTTTATCCTTTTATTATTCCTAGCAATTGCAGATTTTTTTGCCATACGTAAAACACTTTCCGAATTCTATGATTTTTTCCTAAATGGCATTCCAAATTTTGACAACAAAGCGTGTCCTTGTTTATCATCATTGGCCGATGTGACGAAAGTTATGTCCATTCCAACTAGCTTTCTTTCCCGGTCTATATTTATCTCAGGGAAAATTGTGTGATCGTTTATTCCCATATTGTAATTTCCATGTCCATCCATCCTGTTGGACACACCGCGGAAGTCACGAATTTTAGGCAATGTGATGAAGATCAATTTTGACAAAAACTCGTACATATTACCGGCGCGCAACGTAACCATTGCTCCCACAGTCATACCTTTCCTCAATTTAAAGTTTGAAATGCTTTTTTTGGCCTTCGTCAGAACGGACTTCTGTCCAGCTATTAGTGAAATTTCTTTCTGAATTTCCTGGATTAACGTCTTATCAGCATCGGCATTGATGGCTGAGTTTATCACTATTTTTTCCAATTTGGGAATTTGGTGACAATTTTTCAATGCAAACTCCTTCGCAAGTTCAGCGGAAATACGTTCATCATATAATTTTCTAAAATACGGCTTGTTCATTCGAGAATCCATCTATTTGTCACTATGTTTGAAACACCCAAAAAAAATTGCTACAAAAATCAAGCATTTTTATTCTTCTTCGCATCTCCCGGCTCATTTTCCATCGATTTTCGGGCAACATTTGACAAATGAATAGGCATTGGCTTATCAATGATTGTTCCATTGGGATATTCCTGGGATTTGCGCATATGTTTCCTTGCAACGGCAACACCTTCAACAATAACCTTATTTTTTTCCCGTAGAACCTTGATCACCTTCCCAGTTTGATTTTTAGCATCTCCTGCTATGACCACGACCTCGTCACCTCTTTTTAGTATCTGCTTCATATTACCTCCAGGGCCAATGAAATTATTTTGGTGAAGTTTTTCTGCCTCAATTCCCTTGCTACTGGGCCAAAAATTCTGGTACCCTTTGGGTTCTTTTTGTCATCTATTATGACGCAAGCATTGCTGTCAAACCTCAGGTAACTTCCATCATCCCGCCTGATTGGATACTTAGTCCTCACCACTACGGCAGACACAACGGCTCCTTTTTTTATAGTAGATTCTGGAATGCTCGACTGAACGCTGCAAATAATTACATCTCCAACGGTAGCAGTTCGCTTATTTTGGCCAAGCCGCCTTATCATTTTGACCTGTTTGGCTCCCACATTATCTGCGACCTCTAAAATACTTTCCTGCTGTAACATAATATCTGTTCCTTTTATATGTTGGTATTGGAAGCCGTATTTATTATGCTTCCGACTCGCCAGCGTTTCAACCTGCTCAATGGCCTCGTTTCGAAGACACGAACGGAATCTCCGACGGCACATTTGTTATCCTCATCGTGGACATAAATGACCGTTTTACGCTTAACCTCTTTCTGATAAACGGCATGGGGGATTTTGTAAAAACAAGCAACTTTTATCGTTTTATCACCCGACTTTCGGATGACATTTCCCACCAAAAATTTTCTAAAATTCCTTCTGTCCTTATTTTCCATAACCTAATCCTTGCTTTGACGTAATTTTAGGCCCATAAGCCTAGCTATATTCCTCCTTATTTCAGAAAACCTGTGAGTTTTTTCCAATTGTCCAATCTTGCGTTTCAATTTCAGGCGTATGAGTTCATCACGCAACTCCATTTCCTTTTGGCAAATTTCCTGATAGGTCAAATCAATAAAATCCTTATTTTTCATAATTTCCCCTGTTAGATTTGTTCCTCACGGCAGATGAAACGACAATGGACGGGTAATTTACAATCGGCCAGCCGTATAGCTTCGCGGGCCAACGTTGCCGAAACACCGGCAACCTCAAAAATAATACTCCCTGGCTTGATAATTGACACCCAATATTCCACTCCACCTTTCCCTTTTCCCATGCGGGTTTCAGCCGGCTTTTTAGTAATCGGCTTGTGCGGGAACAGACGCATCCAAACTTTGCCTTTTCTCTTTAAATGCCTATTAATGGCAATGCGAGCAGCTTCCAATTGGGCAGATGTAATACTTCCCCGTTCAAAGGATTGTATGGCAAAATCACCAAATGCAATGGTATCGCCTCCTTTGGCAATTCCTCGATTGCGCCCTTTTTGCACCTTTCTGTATTTGGTTTTTGACGGTAATAAATTGCTCATGGTAGATTATTTATCCGATTTTTTTCGAGAAAATACTTCCTCTTTTTGATTAAACACCCAGCACTTAATTCCTATCTTTCCTGCGGACGTATTGGCTTCAGCAAAGCCATAGTCGATATTAGCCCTCAGCGTATGCAAGGGCACACAACCCTCTTTTTGTTCTTCTGTTCTAGCAATTTCAGCACCTCCAAGTCTCCCAGAACAGCGAACCCTTATGCCATCAGCACCAAAACTCATAGCCGACTGAACAACTTTCTTGAGGGCACGCCTAAAAGCAATCCGACGTTCTATTTGCATTGCAACGTTTTCAGCCACAAGTTGGGCAACTAAATCGGGACGTTTTATTTCTTGCACATCAACTATTACATCGGAATGGGTTAATGCCTTTAATTCATCGGTTAATTTATCAAGTTCCTTACCCTTGACACCTATGATCACTCCCGGTCTTGGGGTCGCAAGCTTTACCCGGACTTTGTCTCCGGAACGCTCAATGTCAATGCGCGCAATGGAGACATACTTCAGCTTCGTCTTGACGAAACGACGTATTCTGTAATCATCCAGTAAAAATTTTGAAAAATTTTTGCTGTCCGCGAACCAACGGGATCGCCAGTCACGCCGAATTGGCAAACGAAAAACTACAGGATTAACCTTTTGACCCATAATAAATTTAACCTACCTTTTTATCAATGTTCTTTAGAATAAGGCGAATGTGCGACATGCGCTTTCTTATTGGATGTGCTGACCCTTTAGCAGCTGGGATAAAACGCCTCAAAACAGGACCTTCCTCCACTATCACGGACTCCACTATCAACCTATTGGCCGCCAAATTGTTATTGTTTTCCGCATTTGCTATGGCGCTATGCAGAAGACTTCCTATCAACCTTGCAGATTTTTTACGAATGCTTTTCACAAGAGCCATCGCATCAAGGGCAGGCTTACCCTTCAGTAACCGTGCCAAATCCTGAACTTTTTTTGCTGAAATCCTAATATATTTCAGCGTTGCTTTCGCACATTCCGGTTCTTTTACTGGTGTCTCTTTGCTCATCGATTTCTACCTAGGCCTTCTGAGTATGCGGATTATGCGACTTAAACATTCTGGTCGGTGCAAACTCTCCTAGTTTATGTCCGACCATGTTTTCGGTTACATAAATGTCAACAAACTTTTTCCCATTATGAACCAAAAAAGTTAACCCAACAAAGTCTGGCGTAATCGTGGATCGTCTAGACCATGTCTTGATGGGTTTTCGAATTCCAGTAGACAACGCTCCAGCAACCTTGTCTGCCAAGCTAACATCCACAAAAAAACCTTTTTTTCTCGACCGAGTCATTGTTTATATCCTATCTTTCAACTTTTTCTGACTTTTCTACCATTCCTTCTAACAACGATGGAACCATTTGAAGGTTTAGACCTCCTGCGGGTTGGTTTGCCCTTGGACAATTGTCCCCATGGAGAAACCGGATGCCCACCTCCAGAAGTTTTTCCATGTCCACCACCCATTGGGTGATCAATAGGATTCATGGCAACTCCACGGACCCTTGGTCGTCGACCAAGCCATCGGTTACGCCCAGCTTTCCCAAGGGATGTTTTCCCTTTTTCCGCATTACCAATTTCCCCAATCGTTGCCCGACAACGGGAATGAATACATCGAATTTCTCCGCTTGGCATTCGCAAAGTAGCCCTGTCGCCATCAATTGCCACCAATTGGGCTGCTCCCCCTGCCGCCCGAACCAATTGGGCTCCCTTTCCTGGTTCATACTCTATGCAGTGAACTTTTAATCCCTGCGGTATTAGAAATAAAGGCAGAGCCATTCCCTCGTCGTATTCATCCTGGGGCTCATTCGAGCTCACCACGGCGGACCCTTCTGCCATTTTTTCAGTTGCCAAAATATAACGCTTTTCCCCGTCGGCATATTTTAACAGTGCAATATTTGCAGACCGATTGGGGTCATATTCTATGCGTTCAACAACGGCAGGAATATCAATTTTATCCCTTCTAAAATCTATGACACGCCATAATCTTTTATGGCCACCACCCCTTCTGCGCATTGTTATACGCCCATAGCAATTGCGGCCGCTTATGCGCAACTTACTCTGCGTCAACCTCTTATTGGGGGCATTAGTCTTAGAAATATCGACACTTGTCCTTACTAAAAACCGTTGTCCCGGTGTGATTGGTCTCAATTTTACAATAGCCATTTGTTTTTCCTTCGCATATTTTGCATTACTTTGCCATCAGGCCACATCTATCTTATAACCATCTTTTAAAACAACTATTGCCTTCTTTTTCTTCCCAACCAAAGTATAGCGACGGGATGATTTCGACCGAACACGTTTGGGCCTTCCGCAACAATTTATAACATTCACCCTAACAACTTTCACGTTAAACGTCTTTTCAACAGCTCTTGCAATTTGTCCCTTGTTGGTTTTTGAATCAACTACAAAAACATATTGTTGCTTATCCGAGAGCAATGCGTTCGATTTTTCCGTGAGTAAGATTTCTTTTAAGACCCCAAAGTTTTCCATTTAATTTTACTCCTCGTTGTCAGCCAAACGGGCCATCACAGCCTTTATTGCATTGTCACTAATTATAACATTTCCATGACGCACCACATCAAATGCATTCAATGAATTACTATCAATCATAAATACACGCTCAATATTCCTGGACGCTAGAACAAAATTTGCATTGAAATTATCATCGACAAATAAAATGGAACCACCTTGAAATGCTTTTTCCAGCAAAATGTTAAACTTTTTCGTCTTTGGTTCATCGCAGGTTAGCCTATCAACTACACATAGGGTTCCTTCGAGGGCTTTATCCAATAAAGCTCGCATAAGTGCAAGGCGTTTCACCCGCTTGTTGACCTTTTGCGAATAATCACGGGGCTTCGGGCCAAATACGACACCGCCGCCTACCCAAATCGGACTACGCTTTGACCCCTGGCGTGCCATGCCCGTTCCCTTTTGGCGATATGGTTTCTTTCCGGTCCCAGAAACATCGCCCCTGTCTTTTGTACAAGCATTTCCTTGTCGCAAATTAGCTCCCAGGGCAATCAAATACTGTTTTAATGCAGAAACTCCCTTACCTTCATCCAAGGATGTAAAACCAGGAATGTCACTTTCCGAACAGGAAGAAAAATCACCGCTATAGAATTTCAGCTTCATCTTTTTCTCTCCAATGACTTTTTAGCACGGCGAACAACAACATATCCATCTTTCGTTCCCGGGAAACTCCCTTTGATGATTAACAGCTGTTTTTCGGCATTCGTATCTATAATTTCTAAATTTTGTATGGTGCGGCGTTCATTACCAGCGTGGCCAGGCATTTTGCGCCCTTTGAAAACATGGCCGGGCCATTGGCGCTGACCATAGGATCCCCCACGTCTATGGAACATGGATCCATGGGAAGCAGGTCCACCGGAAAACCCGTGGCGTTTCATAACTCCCTGGAACCCCTTACCCTTTGTTTTCCCTATTACATCTACAAGTTCGCCTTTCGCAAACTCATCAACGGACACGCTTGTGCCAACTTCGTATGAATCGGCATCATAAATTCTAAGTTCTTTTAATATGTCGAAAGCCGGAAGTTCTTTTTTTCCATCAACCTTTCCTGCTTTTTTCCCAAAAAAACCAAACTGAACGGCAGAATAACCACTAGAATTTACGGTCCTAACGTTGGCAACAAACGCCCTACACATCTCAACAACGGTAACAGGCACTAAAACACCCGCAGCGCTATACAACTGCGTCATGCCAGCTTTTTTGCCTATCATTAAAATATTTCTCTTTTTTTCTTCCATACTAAGCGGCAGGCCTTTACCCCTGCTTTAGGTTTAGTTTCTATAAATCTTACATTGGTTAAAATGCAAGCACAAATTTCAACTAGGCAGCCATTAAATCAATTTTTATTTCAACACCCGCCGGCAAATTTAACTTTTTTAGCGAATCAACGGTGTCAGCCGTTGGCTCAAAAATATCAATGAGCCTACCATGGGACCTTATTTCAAATTGATCCGACGATTTTTTGTTAACGTGGGGCGACCTATTAACACAAAACTTTTTAATATTCATTGGCAGCGGAATTGGCCCGGCGACATTGGCCCCTGAACGTTTGGCAGCCTCAACGATATCGATACCCGCCTGGTCGGCCAGGCGATAGTCGAAACTTTTTAGTTTTATCCTAATTTTTTGCTTCGTGGTGGATTTAGTTTTTTTTACTGTCATATAACAAAGCCTCCTCTATTTATTTCCCGTAGAGTTTTCAATAATTTTTGTCAGCAGGCTAGCTGGCACCTGTTCAAAATGGGAAGGTTCCATGGTATAGGTTGCCCGTCCCTTTGACAATGAACGGACGTCCGTCGCGTACCCAAACATCATTTCGAGCGGAACAAATGCACAAATTACCGTAAGATTATTCTTTGACTCTATTCCTTGAATTTGTCCACGGCGTCGATTTAGATCTCCGACAATATCTCCTTGGTACTCTTCCGGTGTGGCGACATCGACACGCATGATAGGCTCGAGTAAAATTGGATTTGCCTTGCGCATTGCTTCTTTAAAACCAAAAATGCCAGCCATTTTAAACGCCATTTCCGAAGAATCAACTTCGTGGAAACTACCATCGATAATTCTAGCGATAAAATCTACGACCGGATAGCTTGCAATAACCCCCGTCCGTGCCCCCTCCAAAATACCTTCCTGGGTAGGTTTAATGTACTCCTTCGGAATGACACCGCCAACGATTTCATTGACAACCTCTACGCCCTTGCCTTTTTCAGCTGGTTCAAGCCTAATGATCGCATGGCCATATTGGCCACGCCCTCCGGATTGTCGAATAAATTTTCCTTCGCCGGTTGCTTCGGTCGTAATCGTTTCGCGATAGGCAATCTGCGGCCGTCCTGCATCGGCCTCAACTTTAAATTCCCTAAACAAACGGTCCCTTATGATATCTAGGTGCAACTCTCCCATGCCGGAAATAATTGTCTGCCCTGTTTCTTGATTGCTGGAAACCCTAAATGTTGGATCCTCCTCCGCCAGTCTTTGAAGCCCCAGCGACAATTTCATTTGATCCGCCTTTGATTTTGGCTCTATGGACATGCTGATGACAGGATCTGGAAACGTTGGTGGTTCGAGAACCAGATCAAGGTCCTTGTCGCACAAAGTATCTCCTGTTACCACGCCTCTAATTCCAATGACCGCACAAATATCACCGGAATAGGCGACATCTATATCTTCCCGTGCATCTGCTTTCATCAAAATAAGGCGGCTCACCCGTTCGGATTTCCTCGTACGGGGATTATATACCACTTCACCTTTTTTCAATTGGCCAGCGTATACGCGGCAAAAGATCAATTTTCCAACGAACGGATCAGTCATCAACTTGAACGCCAGAGCAGCAACCTTAGCCCCATCGTCCGGAACAATCGATGTTTCTTCATTACTATCATCGTCCCTAAACGCCCTGACTGGAGGCAAGTCCAAGGGGCTCGGCAAGTAATTCACAACGGCATCAAGCAACATTTGAACTCCCTTATTTTTAAAGGCACTTCCTGGAATAACTCCGATAAATTTCATGGAGAGAGTTGCTTTCCTTATGGCAATGTGTAACTCATCTTCCCCTATCGACTGACCTTCCAAATACTTCTCCGCAATCGTATCGTCAAAATCTGCCAGCACTTCGACCAACGATTCCCGATATTGCTTAGCCTCTGCCATCATATCGGCGGGGATGTCCACCGTATCGTATTGCACACCGTTTATTGAATCATCACGGTAGACATAGGCACACATTTTTACCAGGTCAACTAGCCCATATAGTTTTTCCCCAGACCCAATGTTCAAAAATAGAGGATGGGCATTTCCCCCCAACTTTTCGCGAATATCCCGAATCGCTCCTAAAAAATTGGCCCCAACTCTATCCATCTTGTTGATAAACGCAATGCGCGGCACACTATATTTGTCCATCTGCCGCCAAACGGTTTCGGATTGCGGCTGTACGCCCGCCACACCACAAAAGACAGCAACCGCCCCATCGAGAACACGCAATGAACGTTCCACCTCCGCGGTAAAATCAACATGCCCCGGCGTATCTATCAAATTAATTCGATGTTTAATGTTAGCATAGGGACCTTCTTTGGTACTCCATCCGCAGGAAATAGCGGCTGATGTAATCGTTATTCCCCGTTCCTTTTCTTGTTCCATCCAGTCGGTAACCGTCGTTCCCTCATGAACTTCCCCTATCTTATGAACAACACCCGTATAGAATAAAATTCGTTCGGTTGTTGTGGTTTTGCCAGCATCTATGTGTGCGGCGATTCCAATGTTACGCGTATATTCCAATGGAGTCCCGCGATTTTTAGAATTAACATTCGAAATTTCTTTTGCCATGCCTATATCCCCACCTCTACCAACGTAAATGTGCAAATGCACGATTTGCCTGTGCCATACGTTGAACATCATCTTTTTTCTTCACAGCGGAACCCGTATTATTATAAGCATCTATGATTTCCTGTGCCAATGCTTCGTTCATAGGTAATCCCTTCCTTGTCTGTGCAAATTCAATCATCCACCGAAATACCAACGAATGTTGACGCTCATAGGGTATTTCTACGGGAATTTGATAGGTCGCACCACCAACGCGCCGGCTTTTAACTTCCACCTTTGGCCGTGAATTTTCAAGGGCACCCAAAAGCAAGTCAATGGGGTCGCCTTTTCCGAGCTTTTCGCTGACACGTTCAATGGCACCGTAGACTATCGACCTAGCTAGGTTCTTTTTCCCCCTCTGCATTATCATATTAACCAACTGGGAAATCAACGTATTACCATAGCGTGGATCCTTTTCAATTTGGCGCTTTACAGCTTTTCTTCTACGAGACATTTTATCATTCCTCGGTTAAAAATTACTTCTGTTTAGGACGTTTAACTCCATACTTCGAACGACTTCTACGACGCTTTTCAACCCCCGAACAGTCGAGAGCCCCACGCACAACGTGATACCTCACACCCGGCAAGTCTTTTACGCGTCCTCCACGAACCAAAACCACGCTGTGCTCTTGTAGCTTATGTCCCTCGTCGGGGATGTATGCAATGACTTCATTCCCATTCGTCAAACGAACCTTTGTGACTTTTCGCACGGCTGAATTCGGCTTTTTCGGCGTACGTGTCATAACCTGGATACACGTTCCCCGCCTGAATGGATTTTGATCGAGGGATGGAGCTTTAGTTTTCGCAACCTTTCGAACACGAGGTCTTTTTATCAACTGATTAATCGTCGGCATTCAATTACCTTCATTTACTTTTTTTAATCTCCCTGTGAGTAGAATTAAAAGTCATCGACAAAGCAAGTATTTTTTATGAAAAACCGCACTTTCTTTGACAACTTGAACTTCGAAATACGCAACGGTGGAAGCTTGGTTTGTGAAAATGATAGCAGGTAACAAAATTTAGAAATGGAAAAATTTCCACTTTGCGAGGGTTTGCCATGCATGGTTCCGAGATATGACACCTTCCCGTTCGCTCTCACTTACCGATGTTGAGCAGTCCGAAATCATCCCAATATTTTTATTATCATTGGTCACAATGTATTTGTCTGTTATGGTAACTCCCGTGCAATAACCTTCACAAATCTCGCCGTCGGATAGTAGATCTTTGCCAAAGCTTGCATAGTCAAAACCTTTTTCCGCCACCAATTCAACTATCGTCCGAACAATGTCGACCTGACTACCAGCATGGACTAAATATCTCTTCAACTCCTCGTTGAAGTTTTTTCCGTATATAATTAGGGGGACGGTCCATTCGTCGAACAAAGAAAATTGCGATCTTCGATGTTTTCGCGAAAAATGATCACCGGTTATCACGAATATGGCATCGTCGGTAAGTTTTTCAATGGCACCTATAAAGTCTCCCACACACCTATCTGCATACCAGGCATGGCCGAGATATTTTACTTTTTTTTGACCATCGACATATTTAGCGATATGTTCCAGAGGAACACCTTCACTAACTAGATCAACGCTATAGGGAGAATGGTTGGAAGCCGTCAAAATTAAGTTAAAATCATCCGTATCTGGGGAAAAATTCCTTTCCACAAATGCAAAAAGATCCTTATCGTTCACTCCCCATTCATTTCCTTCGTAGGTTCCCATTACATCCCCGCCATAGCAATGTTGATAGCCGTGTATGGGTGCAAATCGATCTATGCGTTGCCAGCTCAAATACCCGGCATAGTAAAAATTTGTCGCATAGCCCAACCTTTGGAATAGGGTCCCCACGGATAGTTCACAATTTTCTAGCCCATTTTTTGAATAATTAATTAGAAAACCCATGTTGGGGTAATTACACATTTGCACAGCTATGGCAGACATCGTCCCTTGGCCGGTGGGGACAAAATTTTTGAAGTATAAACCTTCCTTGGCTAGTCTCGCAAGATTCGGGCACAGGTTTAATTCGCTGTTTTCGGGCAGAAATGGCCAGTTATCCTGGCTTTCCATGACTATTAAAAAAATATGTTTCGGTTTCCTGGATAACTTTGCGCCATTTGCGGTGTGGGAGATAAACCTGTCAATGTCATCGGTCGGAGATCCCAAAAGCATCAATGCCGCTCGCACATGTTCACGGGAACACGATTTTTGTATGCACTTGACATCATTTGAATGTAGAAAATCTTTCCACGCAAAGTATATGGCATAGTATGCATTTGGTACGCATTTGTTAAGAAATTTATTGCCCGTTATGGCAACGTCGACTTGTTCGAGAGGACGGCTAGACGCGGAACCACGGGCTGCGACTATGAGGAATGTGCCTATAAATAGGGTGAAAATTAGCATAGTCCAAGCGTTTCTATGTTTTTCTAGGGTGATCTTTGAAACCAATTTCCGATAAAAAAATGTCAAACCAGCAGATACAAATATTATGATCGCCGATACACCCAATAGATTGTAGCTTTTTTTGATCGTCGATAGGATTGCCTTTCGATCATCGAACAGAAAATTAAAAACCCAAAAATTAAATCTATCATTGTATTCTTTAAAATATCCGATCTCGATGACGGCCAGGATAACCGTTATGCACGTAAATAATGCAACGACGAATTTTAAAAATTTTGATAATTTTTTTTGCAACCTTTCCGATTTACAGAAAAACAAAGAAGTGACGAAAAACGGGAAAATCAGCATTCCCCCAATGCGGCAATCAAATTGCCATGCTCTTCGCACAAACATTGATAGGTTATAGGTAGTCACTCCCTTCAATAAATCTGCAAAAGATGCAATAAGAGAAAGGTGGGAAAGCCACAGGACGAATAGCATAAATACAAAGGAAGCTATAAACATC
Source organism: Puniceicoccales bacterium (assembly GCA_031269795.1). Lineage (GTDB taxonomy): Bacteria > Verrucomicrobiota > Verrucomicrobiia > Opitutales > JAIRKQ01 > JAIRKQ01. The sequence continues at coordinate 27,724 of JAISYR010000006.1, read as the reverse complement.
GACCACGGCGCAACAAACGGCTTTTCTACATTTGGAACATTTTTGTCCATGATTTAATCGGCAACGATCATGGCATTATTTTTAATGCTTTTGCCATAGTGCTGCAAGAAAGTTTTAGTAAAATCTTGTAAATTTTCTTTCTCCACAAAGAATTTTGGATCTTTCGCTAGGTTGTTTTGCAGAAGGAAGTCTGACCTCTGATAAAGGCCGATAACATTTCTCCCATCGAACTTGCAAACAAAATCTTTCGTTATCAACTGATAAATTCCGTCTTTGTGACTTATGGCAAATCTTGGAGCACTCTGGTCAAACAGGCTAGAACCAAATGAGAAATAATTGTGTTTGCTTCCAACCAAATCCAAAATTGATGGCATAATATCGATCTGCTGTGCAACTTCACTTGATTTTCCAATTAATTTACCATTTGGATCGAAAAATATTATTGGAATCGAGTAACCTCCCAGGGTATTTTTGTAATACCTTTGATGGGGACAAGCTATGTGATCGGCTACCAAAACGAATAACGTATTCTTATACCAATCCATTTGTTCTATTATTTCGAAAAATTTTTTCAGGGAATAATCCGTGTAGGCTATAAGTTCTTGTAATTTTTCATTACCTTTCGGGAATTTTCCATGCAATCGCTGGGGATATAGAAATGGATGATGGGAAGACAATGAAAACAAAACTGAAAAAAAAGGTTCTTTTATTTTATCCATCTGCCTTGCGACAAACCGAAAAAATTCTTCATCATACACTCCCCAGCCGCTAATGTCTGAACTAGGACCGTCATAGTCATGTTGACAATAGTATTTGTCGAATTGTGCCTTGCCCACTATGCCTCCAAAGTTACAAGCATTTCTTTTCCCGCCGTAGAAAAACAATGTCTTGTACCCATCCTCTTTCAAAATTGATGCCAATGAATTTACAGTATTTTCAGAATATGCACTTGTTATGTATAACGAATCGAACAAGGGAGGAATACTCAATAGCATGGATGTTAGTCCCTCTATGGATATCGTCCCATTGGCAAATCCATCAAAAATATAGCTTTTTTCTATGATAGAATCTAAAAATGGAGTGAATGTTATGTCTGACGATTCCTTGAATTCCCTATCAAGTGCTCCAATATATTCCGCTGAAAAACTTTCTAAAATGATTATGAATACATTTTTGCCCTGAAAATCTGCGCATGTATCGCAAAATTTCCCAGGTCCATGTCTGGGAGATATTTTCGATAACTTTTCATCGTCATCGACAAAATAATTATATGGTGGTAGATTTACTTTCTTCCTTGTGTGAAAAATGTTAAATGCCGAATTGTTCACCAAACATACCGTTTGTGCATTGGGTGCATAGATATTGGCATCTACTGGTTTTAATGGTTTACATTGCAGGCCTCCACGGACACATACGATTAACACTATGATGGAAACAAAGGAATAGGCGAAATCCCGCTTTCTAATTTTGTCGGTTTTGTTTGTTAGATTAAATTTAAAGGCCACAAGGAATAGGGCATATATCAACATTAGACCGCCGAGAACAATATACCAGTATTCCACCAACATGTGGACATATATGGATGGATCTTCCGTTAATAATACGGACTCCCCAAATATTTCTCCCGACATCCTTTTAAATGTAAAAGAGAAATATTTTGCATCTATAATGTTGACAAGCAATGCTAGGAAGTTGGCCACAAGAAACCAGCCTGTCGCAATGGCATTGAAAATTTTCCAAGAACGAAGTTTAAGAGGTAGTGACCAAAATCCCCAAACTGGTAGATTAAAAGTCGCAATGGTTGCCAAATCAAATCTTATCCCCACTAGGAACGCTTTAAAAATACGCCAAGGAGGCTCGTTTGAAAAAATTTTGTAGTTGCTACAAAAGAACAAAAGCCGTACCCCTGAAAAAATTACAAGCAAAGCTGCAAATTTACACAGCAACGTCTGCCAATATTTTTCTTGATTATTTTTCTGTTGCATTAACAGCCTAATTCTCTAAGTCTTTTACGAAACTTTTAAGGAGGGTTAACGAAAATTCTTAGTATGCAAAGGAAAATTTTTAGAAGATTATTCAGGCTATGTATAATTTTCCTATGGCGGTACATTGTTAATCCACTGAGTTATTCCATCAGTGGGATGCGTTTCATGCGTCATGAACGGCCGTTTCGGGTGGAACTCGTATGCGGAATAGTGATTTTACCGATTTGTTTTTGGTTTCTTGGTTGGAGTTGGAAGTTTTTTCTCCTAGTTGCCGATTTCTTCATATTACTGATTGCCGAATGTTTAAATACTGCCATCGAATCCGTTGTAAATTTTTCATCTCAAAATAAGAAATTTCCCCTCGCTAAGAAAGCCAAAGATACTGCCAGTGCAGCGGTTTATATCGCCCTTTGTAACATCGTAGTTTCTGCTATTTTTATCGTTACGGTCAAATAATGGCTGAGTGTTTTGCGTGAAAAGATATCAAATTCCTCGAAGAGGTTTGCGTTCTAGGTGGATAGAATTTCGTCTATTTCGGTAGAAATCATTGCCACAACGACGCCCAAGTCGTTGATGTCCGTATCAATTTTATGCACACCGTCTTGCCGTATGGTTCTCCCGACATCAATTTTATCGCGTTCGGCTATGTAGTCATGTTCCCAATCATTTTCCCTACGAAATAAACGTTCCTGTGCACTGGCTTCTAAAAAAAACCGCAGATCTGCATCTGGCAAAATTACGCTCGTTATATCCCTACCTTCCATGATTAATCCACGAAATCCATTGGTACGGGCTTCGCTAATTTGTGACCTCTGGTATGACAATAAACGCTGTCTAACAGCGGGAATGGTGGCATAGGAGGCGACATTTTTATTCACCTGCTGGGTTCGCAATTCCTTTTCTTCAAAACTTTTGCCATCGATGGTTATGTTTGAGATATTTCCAATGATTTTCGTTTCAAGGACGATTTCTCCAAGGAAATGCTGCATGCCCGAAACGTTGTCGCTACTTATATTGGCAGCCATCATTTTTAATGTAATTGCCCGGTAATAGGAACCCGTCGATGCCGCTAAAAATTTATACTTGTCGGCTATTCGCAGCGCCGTTGAGGTTTTCCCCGAAGCTGCAGCTCCATCGATGGCCACAGTGATAAAATCTCGCATTCTGTACTACATATTAGCCTATACCCATTTTGAAAGATTATTCTTGGAAAGAATTTATCCAACGGGATCCATTTCAGTGTCGTTCTTTCATTCCTCTGGGAAAATTTTCCGGTCTCTGGCATTGGATCAGTGGCTTCTTTTTCCCCACCAGGAAATAATTTGCTTCAAAAAAATGTACCCTTCCTTATGTTTTTGCGAAGCATGGGCTATGAATTCTCCATTGAAAAATTTCGAAAACAGTTTCCAATTCTTAGCAAACCCCTTAGAAATGGGAATCCATTAGTCTATTTGGATAATTCGGCGACGACCCAAAAACCCCAATCCGTCATCGATAAAATCGTCGACTTTTATTCGACCTACAATTCTAACGTACATCGTGGAATGTACGAATTTAGTGAGAGGGCAACCAATGAATATGAACAGGCACGCCATAACGTTGCCGAATATCTTGGTGTAAATAATCCCAATGAAATAATATTCGTTCGAGGAACTACGGAGGCAATAAATTTGGTTGCTTACAGCTATGGAAGAAAATTTTTGACGGCCGGTGATGAGATTCTCATTGGGACAGCAGAACATCACGCAAACTATTTGCCATGGCAGGTTTTAGAACAAGAAATTGGGGTTAGGCGTAAGGTTATTCCGCTAAACGCAGATTACACCATCGACATTGACCAGTATGAGCATTTATTTTCCAAACGAACAAAGTTTGTCGCCATCCAACATATCAGCAATGTACTTGGTACCGTTAATGATATTAGGGCGCTGGCAGCCATTGCCCATGCCCATGAGGCGAAAATACTGGTCGACGGGGCTTGTTCCCTAGCTTCGGAAAAGATTAATTTGGAAGAGATTGATTGTGATTTTTTTGCATGTTCGGGTCACAAAGGGTTTGGTCCAACGGGCAGTGGATTTTTGTTTGGCAAGTATGACCTATTGCAAGACATGGTTCCCTATCACGTAGGGGGAAATATCGTAAACAAAGTATGTTTTGAAAAAAGCAGTTTTAAGCTACCACCGACAAAATTTGAAGCGGGAACACCGGACATTGCTGCCGTACTGGGCTTGGGAGCTGCCATAGATTTTTTAAAAGAAATAGATTGGAAATCTGCCAAGGCATATTTCTCCGAATTAGTGCAATATGCCAGTGGAAAAATACGAAGTATACCTGGCATAAAAGTCTATGGAACTTCTAAAAATCAATCGGGGGTTTTTTCTTTTAATTTAAACGATGTACATGCCCACGACGTTGCCACCCATTTGGGAAGTCGAGGAATAGCCATACGAGCTGGAACTCACTGTGCCCAGCCACTAATGCAGATTTTGGGAGTTTCCGGTACCGCCAGAGTTTCGCTGTGCCTATACAATACAAAACAAGAAATAGATAAAGCAATAACAGCATTGGTAGATTGTCTAAACATCTTTACCGGTAAACGCTAACATTTCGATGTTTCCCCCAGAAATCGTCCCAGGGAAGGTGGGTTAATTTTTCATGCTATATTTAATGCAATCCTAATATTTTTTGTTGCAATCCTAATATTTTTTGAATACCATTGAATCTGTGAATTTTATTTTTAAAGCTTTTAGGGGGACGGGAGAGGTCGTAAATTCTACCATATCGGCAGCAAACCAGCAAGAAGCTGCCAAGTTGATAAAACAACAGCATTTACAATTAATTTCCATCACAACAGTGGCGACTAGTCAAAACCTTATCCAACAGCTATTCCAAAAGAAGCATCGACCGGTAGCTGTAACAAATAAGGTCCTATTGTTTTTTTTCGAAAAATTACACAGAATGCTTGCTGCAGGTATAACATTGTCCGATGCAATATCTATCGTTAATAAGAGGACTGGAAATCCAGCGGAAAAAGTTTTAACCGACAAATTGTCACAGGATATTTCTGGAGGACAGTCCTTTTCGGATGCCATAAAAGGCTTAAACATGAAAATGGATAGCAGCATATATAGCATTATTTTGGTGGGAGAATCGAGTGGAAATTTGGCAATCGTACTAGGAGATGTGGTTGATTTGTTAAAGTCCAAAAATGAACTCCGAAAAAAGATGATTTCATCTCTTGTGTATCCTTCATTTATGGTAACTTTTACCATTACTGTAATGTTGCTGTTTGTGTTCGTTTTGATGCCAAAAATGGAAGATTTTATAAAAGAACTTGGCGGAAGTCTCCCCCCCATGGCACGGCTTTTAAAATCCATAGCCCAATGGTTTACGTATTTACTGTTACCGGCGATAGGATGCATCGTAGCTACTCTCATTGTCATACCGAAAATAAGACAAACCAAGGCGGGACGATATAAAACCGACCAATTAATGTTAAAAGTGGCACCATTTTCCATAACAATACCGTTGTTTATGAAAACAAACCTATCAAAACTAATGGCAACACTTTTATCAAATGGAGTCAACACATCCGAAGCGTTGAAATTGGCACAAACCTCTATCGGTAATGAGGTTCTCTTGGAACGATTTATACGGGCCAAAACAGACATATTGGATGGTTGCAGTGTCTGTACGTCATTCGAAAAATACAATATCATAGATGGCGAACAATGCGACCTTTTGGCAATTGGAGAAAAAATAGGAGATCTCGCATCATCATTTAGAGATGTTCATAAAATGTACGATGAAAGATTGCAGTCTACACTGAAGAAATTAACAGTATCCGTTTCGGCTGGAGCGATGATGTTCGCCTTTGCCCTTGTGGGGTTGCTTGCCTTGGGAATGGTGCAAGCCATAATGGGAGCTACAAGTGCTGTTGCGCAAGGTTAGTATCTGGGAATGCTACTATAGTGTAATCCATTGCTTGAATTAATACGTCCGTTCACATATAAATGAATTTTATCGATGCTGAAGCCACGAGCCTATTTGATAGATAATTGCACCCTATGGATTGAATATGGGGTCGATTTGGGCAAGGCCATTGATGTTGTTCCACGCATAAAAAAAATTTTACAAAATGAACAAAGCATCGTAGATTTTCGGGAAACGACATTCGATGATGCAAACTTTGCCCATAGATATTGTTATTTTGCGCAAGGAGATGATATCGTCTTTGTTTTCTCTGAAAAATGTACTAGCCATTTGCCAGAACACCAGAAAATTTTCCTAGCCTGTGAAATGTCGAACTGGGGAAATGCAAACAAGGCAACCCAATGGCAGCTCCATAGAATGGACATACACGGAAAAAGGTTGTTCGGGATAAGAATCAATAGGTTTTTGCTGAACCGTCCATTTCCTTTTCAGTTTATTTCCTCCACGGGAGATTGGTACGGTCCCGACGGCAACACGCCCAATGTGCAGATATCTGAAATAGGTTCCCTAAATTTTGTCTTTGATCCCCGTGTAACTGGTAATAACATTCTCCAATATCATTTAATTTCAGATATGGCGTTGGGAGATTCCCTTATCGTTCAATTTTCCAATGATTGCGTCCTAGATGTGGACTTTTCTTCCTGGATATCGTCGCTGGATGATGATGCCCCGCTTGGAGCAAGCGTAAGTAAAAATACCACAAGTTTTAAAATTTTTGCTCCACGGGCTGCCAGTGTTAGGGTTGTAATTTCCTCCAGGGAAGCTATCCAGCCAGAATATTATTATTTGCAACAATCAAATACTGGCATTTGGCATGGTGAAATTCACAAACGCTTAGATGGTTACTACTATTACTACCAGATTTTATCAAAAGAAAACAACAATTGGGAAAATTCTCCCATGGTCCTTGATCCCTACGCCAAAGCAGCTCTATCGAGCAAGGGACCTGGAATTGTTATAGCCAATGATCTTACCGAAACGTCGGAGGATGTTTTTATAACTCCTGATCCGAAGGATTTGGTAATTTTAGAAGCCCATTTGCGAGATTTATTGGCCAATGCTCCCATGGATTTATCTGCCGAAGAAAGATTAAATTTCTCCGGGCTGACAAAGTATTTAGTAGATCGGAAGTGCTATTTGCGTGAACTGGGGATAAATTGCGTAGAATTGCAACCCATACAGGAATTTGATTATTCTTCAAAGGAAGAATACCATTGGGGATATATGCCCGCCAATTGGTTTTGCCCGTCAAGTGCCTATGCCGATGATGCCGGCAATGCTACCCAAATTCAGGATTTAAAGGGAATGGTGCGCAGTTTCCATGAAGCCGGCATCGCTGTTATTTTGGATGTGGTGTATAATCACTTTGGGGATTCGAACCATCTGCAAAACATCGATAGGGCTTATTATTTTAGGCATAACAAAAATGGGGAATTTTCAAATTTTAGCGGTTGTGGCAACGATTTCCGAACGGAAAATCCAATGGCGCGTAGACTGATCATGGATAGCCTAGAGCACCTAATTAGAACTTACAACATCGATGGGTTTAGGTTTGATTTGGCTGAGCTATTGGGTATGGATTTTTTAAATATTTTACAAAAAAGATTGAAATGTGTAAAAAAATCAGTTATTCTAATAGCAGAACCATGGAGCTTTCGTGGCAATATCGGAGTTTCTATGCGACATCTTCCATATTCTGTTTGGAATGATGAGTACAGGGAATTCGTAAAAAGTTATGTGTGCGGCAACGGAAATTCGAATGGTTTAAGATATTTTCTATGTGGCGGCCTAGATTTTCGATCAACATTTCCCAGTCAGAGTGTAAATTATGTGGCTTCACACGATGACCGGGGCTGGGTGGATAATATAACAGAAAATCCGCATCATAACGGTAGTGCGCCGACAGACAATGATCTGCGGCGCACACGATTGGTCCTTGCCACACTTATGATGTCAATTGGCATTCCCATGATAACGGCAGGGCAAGATTTTTTGTTTTCCAAACATGGTGTGAGCAATACCTACAATCGGGGAGATTTGAATGCCCTCGACTACGGACTATTGGACGTCCATCGGAACACACACAATTATTTTAAAAATTTAGTCAAGCTCAGACTGTCCAAACGCGGTACAATTTTGCGCCTTTCCCAGGTTCCCAATAAAACATATTTTCGTTTTTTGCCATCGACTGCAAATTCCGCATGTGCGCTTGTGTATAATGCGGACAATACGTTTGGAAATGGCCAATTAATTTTCGCCATAAACCCACACTTCAGTGAGAGTACCATAGATTTTAAAGAAGTGAATTTACAACAATGTACAACGTTGGCCGATGAGGAACAATTTTTTCATGACGACCGAATAATTTTCGATAAAATTGTGGACAATAGGCTGATTTTACCCCCTCTTTCCTGCAGAATATACTGGACAAAATAATTATTTGAGAAGTACCGTTTTTTCATTTTACTTCATGTGAGAATGCGGACGGTAGATGATATTCTCAAAAACGTGAAAAAAGCAGGGAAGTGTGATAATTTTCTACAAAAATTATATAAAAATATTTGTCAATTTTTCCTCCAAAGAAGAAAAAATGCAGAGGAAGCTAGGGTTTTTGAAAAGATAAATCGCCTTCCCTGGATCAAGCGTCTCAGTTTTACCAGAGCTAAAAAAACCATAGACAATTTCTACACACAGCATCTCCAAAACTTGCAAAAAGCTGCAAAACATCGGAAAATACGCGTTGCATTTTTAGTCAATGAAGCATCGAAGTGGCACTGCGACACCCTCTACGATTTGCTTGAAAATAGTAACCATTTTGAACCATTGATATTGGTGACCAAAAGAATAATATGCTACGACACCGCCGAAGAATTTAATGCAACAGTTTCATTTTTTAAAAACGCTGATGTGCATGTGGAATATGCCTATGATAGTACGAACAATAAATTTTTGGATTTAAAAATTTTCAGCCCCGACATCGTTTTTTACGAACAGCCATGGGGCTTTGAACACATACAAAGCATAACTGCGGTTGCAAATTTTGCTCTAACATGCTACACTCCCTATTGTTTCCATATGATGCGCAGCGAATACGACTATTTGGAATTATTTCATCGGTTTTTGTGGAAATATTTCGTCGAATCGCCATGGCACTTAGAGTCCTATAAAGGTAGGTTCAAAGCTGGCAATTGCGTAAGTTCCGGCAGCTTGCATTTGGATGAATATTTCTCAAAAAAAGTACCCAATGTGGACTTCTGGAAAGATGCATCTCCGGCTAAAAAAAGAATAATCTATGCACCACATTTTACGTTCACAACGCAACATCGGGTTGCAACATTTCCACAAAATGGACAATTTATTTTAAATTTGGCCAGCATGTATCCACAGACCACATGGGTGCTTAAACCTCACCCTAGTTTTGATCAAAGTGTTGTTGCAGATGGAATCATGACACAACAGGAACTCGACGAATACTATGACGCATGGGGGAAATATGGAACGATCATCAGGGGAGGGGATTATTTCGATTTGTTTAAGACATCGGATTGCCTGATAACCGACTGTATTTCTTTTTTGGCAGACTATTTCCCAAGTGGCAAACCCGTATTCCATCTGAGGAGAAGTGACCAATCAAGGGAATTCAATGATTTCGGCAAAGACATTATTGGCACATACTATCAAATTTATAGCAATGCCGAGCTTGAAAAGTTATTTTCACGGGTAATGATAGATGGAGATGATTTTATGGCTCCCCAGCGGTTGGAACAGATGGAAAAACTGCAATTGCTATCCGATGAAACTGCCAGCAAATGCGTATTTGACCATTTACGGAAAGAATTAAAAATCCCATGAAAACCTATGCAATATTGCTAGCGTCTGGCATTGGTGAACGCATTGGAAGTGATTTGCCCAAACAGTTTTTAAAGATCTCTGGCAGGACAATTTTGGAACATTCCGTCGAGATTTTCGAACGCAATGGTTCCATCGATGAAATAATTATAGTTGTGCATGGGCAGTTCGTTGATTTTTGCAAAAAAATTTTAGATCAAAATGGTTTTAAAAAAGTCAGAAAAATTTTGATCGGTGGAGAGACACGGCAAGTGAGTTCCTCCATTGGTGTTAATTCCATTGCCGAAGGAGAAGCAAAGGTTTTGATCCACGATGCCGTCCGTCCTCTGATTTCTGACCGAATAATTAATAATTGTATTGCCGCCCTTGACAAATATAATGCCGTAGATGTCGCCATCCCAACGGCCGACACAATCATAGAGGTTAGCGATACCATGACAGTGGAAGATGTTCTTCCCCGCCAATTGCTTATGAGAGGACAAACCCCACAGGCATTCAAATTGGGCATAATAAAACGTGCCCATTCCCTAGCTGCTTCGTCCTCCGTGAAGTTTACCGACGATTGCGGATTGGTGAAAATGTTTGATCTTGCCAAAATTCATGTCGTTCAGGGGGAAGAAGGGAATATCAAAATTACTCACCCCATTGATCTCTTCATCGCCGACAAGCTATTCCAAATAAAGCACTTATCTTTGCTTGACGGTGATCTAAAGCAATTAGCCAATAGGATACTGGTGGTTTTTGGTAGTAGTAGTGGCATCGGCAAAGCCATTATGGATTTGGCACAGCAATACGGAGCAAAAACATACGGCTTTTCCAGGGCAAACGGGGTTGATGTGCGGGACATAGCATCCATCCAGCGAGCATTGCAGGAAGTTAACTCCAGGGAAAAATGCATAAATTTCATCATCAATAGTACGGGCATTTTAAAACTTGGAAATCTGAATGACAAACCCATGGCAGAGATTCGCGATGAGGTTGAGACCAATTACTTTGGGTGCATAAATGTTGTCCGTGCATCCTACAACTATCTCAAACAATCCAAGGGGGCACTGCTATTTTTTACGTCCAGTTCCCATACCCGAGGCCGAGCTTCCTACGCAATTTACTCTTCGATGAAAGCTGCCATCGTTAATTTAGGCCAAGCACTATCGGAAGAATGGATTTCGGATGGCATTCGAATAAACATGATGAACCCGGCGAGGACGGCCACCCCCATGCGTCTGTCAAATTTTGGAGAAGAACCTCCCACAACTTTGCTATCACCGCAATTTGTGGCAGAAAAATCTCTTCACACATTACTTCAAGATTATACGGGTCAAGTCATAGACATATGCTGTGCACTGTAAGAGCAATTAAAAGTATGTATAAAACTACATTTGCCTTGAATACCGCCGATTTGATTGTTTTTTGTTCCTCCTTGGGGTTAAAAATTTTCATGAATGACTTGGTCACAGTGTACGCTACCCAGTACGATACGAAGAAAAATGGAATCATTAAAAATAGACAAGCTGCAAAGAACATCCACCCATCGCTTATATGGGGGCTAAAATCGCGGTTAATATGATTCTCGTGGTTTCTGGAAGATTATAATCCACTGAATGCCGGTGTATTAGCAATAACTCCTGGGATCACAACCACTAAAAACCACATGATCGGGACTCCAAGGAGTGTTGATACTAGGTTCGACATCGTAGAATTTTAGAAAAATTTATGCTTTTTATGATCCTTGCCATCACAACGCTCTCCACGGCTATCACCGGCATTAGTAACAAAATGAGCATCGGTTCGACTATACATATCGTCGGTAGGCAACATCTGCGGAAGCCGTCGATTGAAATAGTATCAAAATGATGGCTGACAAAAAGAGTGTTCTAAAAAGTGACATGGTCGCAATTTTAACAAAATTTTCAATAAAGCCAAGCACAACGGCGTCTAAGTGCAAACTTTTTTTGACCAAAGGTAACACCTTCGGCTATGATATTTTCAGCTATAGCCGAGTTTCCCAGCAAGCGCAAAGCGGGGAACAAAGCTCTTAAAAAAATTTATACAATTGCGACATGATCCTTTCTACAGCCGTGTAACTCTTACATTCCACTCACCGAGCAATTCGATCGCCAAAGGATCGTTGTTATAGTCAAAGTGATACTTTATTTCCGTGATCCCGGAAGCTGCAAGCATTTTGGCACATTGTAGGCATGGGAAATGGGAAATATATGCAGTGGCCCCCGAAATGCTTATTCCGCGGCGTGCAGCATCGGTAATGGCATTTTGTTCCGCATGGATAGTGGCTTGTTCGTGACCATCACGCATTTTAGAATTGTGTGGGACGCCGGCCATGAAACCATTGTATCCAGCCGCAACTATGCGATTTTTATGTTCGCCATTGGACACAAGGATGCACCCAACATGCAGGCGGCCACAATTCGAACGGCTGGCGATAAGCATGGTAACTGCCATGAAATAATCATCCCAAGTAGGCCGAGTCTCTTTGTTTAATTCTACAATGTGAGCAATTTGCTCCGTCAAAACCAATTCATCGGACATAATCGTAACCATAGGTTGAAAATTGAACCTTGCGGTTCATTGGCAATTAAAATCTTCCATATTGTCGAAACTTTTCGCAATGATATCTTTGTCAATTTTTTTTAACATGCCACATAGTGTTTTTTTCGGACCACACTCGAAATACTCGGATATTTGCATGCGCATGGCGGAGCGACAACATTTTTCAAACAAAACCGGGGAAACGATTTGCCGTACCAACATTTCTTTGATTTCTTCTGGGGATTCTACACGTTCTCCGGTAACATTTGTTAATACTTTGATTCGCGGGGGATGGAACTCGATGTTTTGTAACACCTTTGCAAATCCAACACTGGCACTTTCCATCAGTCTGCTGTGATACGCCCCCGCAACATTTAATGGTAATACGCGTTTGAATGTCATTTTTTCTGCCAATGCTTGTGCTTTTTGAATGTTTTTAGTTTCTCCAGAGATGACAATTTGCCCAGGACAATTCATATTTGCAATCTCCACCCCCGATTCGTGGCATAGGGAATCCACATCCTCCAAAGCTCCTCCCAGCAGGCACAACATAGAACCTTTAGTTTTTTCGCATGCTGCCTGCATCAACTTCCCACGCTCCGAGACCATGTGTACCCCAGTTTCAAAATCAATAACTTCTGCAGCCCACAGGGCTGTCAACTCGCCCAAACTTAACCCATAGGCAACGTCAAAATTGTAACCCATTTCGCGCAAGATGTTTGTAACTGCACAACCATGAACAAAAAGAGCAGGCTGACAAATACTTGTCTGCATCAAAATTTCATCGGGACCTCGGAAACAAATTTGCAAAAACTGTGGACCCAAAATCTTTTTAGCCCTAGAAAAAATTTCCTCCGCCCCACGATTTTTCTCACAAAGGGACCGTCCCATCCCTACATACTGCGCACCTTGGCCAGGAAACATCAACACAATACTCATCTCACCCAAATGTGTCCAAAGTATAGCAACCCACATGCGTCCTCATTTCGAAAACTATCTGACTTTTATTCATCCTTTTATTTCCCGATGGAGAGTGTGACGTTTTAAGAACTTATTAAACTTCATCTTCTCGACGCGTTCGGTTTGGATCTTTTTGTTGCGCGTAGACATGTAACGCGATACAGGCTTTCCTTCCTTTTTGGCTTCCGTACATTCTAGAATTATATATTCCCTCGGCATAATGTCACCTATTGTCCCCTAGATAAATTTTACGGATTAAAAACTCAATAAAATTTTTGCATAAATTTGGCCCCCTGGGTACCCATCGTATAAAACTTTTGTGCCTAATTGCCAGTATTTTCAAGAGAACGGCAAATGCATATCAAAGATTTGTAAAAATTTCCTTGCAAAATAAAAATTTTTTTGAGATTGTGTCTTTATGACACAAACAAATAAATGTATAGTTTTAATATTAATATTGGCGGCTTTTATACCCATAGGTCGGCTAGGAGCAAATGATTTCCAACGGATGGGAGATATTTTACAATTTGCAATACCCGTATATGCCTTTGGGCTTTCACGGGGTGAAGAAGGATATGAAGGAACTAAACAGTTTATCTACAGCCTGGCAGCTTCTCAATTGAGTGTCCACGTTCTAAAACAAACGACACACCAAAAACGTCCAGACTATAAAGAAGGGGACAAAAAGCATTCATTTCCAAGTGGACACACGTCCAGTGCTTTTAATGGGGCATCATTCATACACAGGCGATATGGATTCAGGCAAGCTATGATACCCTATGGGCTTGCCATAGCAACGGGAATGTCAAGGATACAGGCAAAAAAACATCATCCCCGAGATGTTATTGTCGGGGCGGCGATCTCCTGTCTGTGGACCTGGTATTTCGTTGAAAAGAAAACCAACGTCGTCGTAGATACCAACGGAGAATATACAAAGATTGCCTACGAAGTAAATTTTTAGGGATCCATCCATCTCCCTTTAGGCGTGGAATTTTTGAAAATTCCGCGCCATATTTTCGATCAATGATCGACCAATTGACCAACAATCTTTTAAAAATAGCAAACAGCTTCTCCGGGGTTAGGAAGGCTATGGCAAATCTCAATGATTTGCAAAGTTTTTTCTAATCTTTCTTTTCTTCTTCCTCTTTTCTGAGAAGTTCTAACACACTGCCTTCCGTCGGCAAATCTCCATATGGGGCTGCATCAAAGTGTCCACCAGTGTCAATTGAAATCAACGCTATCGCCCTAGGACACCGCAATAATTGTAGTGCAACGTCATAGGGTGTAGCTGTGTTAAAATTTGCCATACCCGACAGATTAGTCTCCAACCATTGGGATAGGATGTCAATTCTATCCTGTTGCCATTCGGAATTTTTGCACCACTGTACAAAATTTTGAGACAACTGTACATCATTTCTGAGGTGAATGCTCAGATCTACGGCTGGAACAGAAAAAGACAGTTGTGTAATTTTACTATTACCACTATTGTAGCATAGTTCAACGACCGGACGCTTAAAAAGGTCTGCAACGCGTAGACAGGAATGAGAATCAAACATTTCATTGGAAGATTCGTCACCGTATTTTAGCCTATGCCTCAGTAAGTTAACCATTTCCGAGGTGTGAGTCCTATCTCCTACTTGCTCTAATATTGCATTGAATCCGCAGTTGTTATGTCCATCACCAGACGTTCTATGCCTGTTCCTGCCGGCAGTACTTAGAAGGGCGTTTAACTCAATATCATTGATCCATTGGGGAATCGGCGGAATGACTTCCGTCGGCTGTATTTGTGAATCGGATTTAGATACAGAACCTGTTGGGTGTAAATTACTGAGCTCCGCATTCGTTGAATTGCTAGCGGCGATTTCAAGATGAAATCTCTGGCGTTGGGCAAGGGCAAGTATATCCATAAAGTGGTATGAAGTGTATGTTTTGGCTGCCAATTATCAAGGAAAATTTTTCAAAAATTTAAAAAGTATTAAATGACCTGGCATTGGTATGGTGAAAAAATGAAAAAATTTTATAAAATTTGACCAGCGATAGTTAAAATAAATCACGGAAAATTACTTCCGAATAACGATTGCAAAGTTGGAATGTTTCCCCAAAACATTTGCCATGTCAGATAAGTCTTTTGTCCATCTTCATGTGCACACGGATTATAGTTTGCTCGATGGTGCATGTCGCATGGATAGGCTCTTCGACCGTGTTACAGAGCTTAAAATGCCAGCGATTGCAATGACGGACCATGGAAATATTTTTGGAGTTCCCGACTTCATGAAATATGCCAAAAAAGCGAACGTTAGACCGATCATCGGATGTGAGTTTTATACCTTACACCATGAAGATATTGTGGAGAGGAAAAAACATCCACTCTATCACACAATACTATTGGCAAAGAACCTAAATGGATATAAAAATTTGTGCAAATTGGTCTCCATTGCCCACCGGGAAGGATTTTACTACAGGCCTCGGATAAATTTCGACCTTCTAAAAAGGTATGGCATGGATTTGGTATGTTTGAGCGGATGCTTTCAAGGGTACTTGCCCCAAATGCTATTGGAAGGAAACGATGAACTAGCAAAGCAGGGGTTGGAAGAATTGGTATCGATTTTTGGCAAAGAGAATTTTTTTGTGGAGGTACAAAATCACGGAATGGATGAGCAAAAGATCGTTTTACCAAAGCTACTAAAACTGGCAGATGACAGCGATGTTCGTGCGGTAGCCACCAACGATTGCCACTATGTTTTGCAAACGGATTGGGAAGCCCACGATGCCATGTTATGCATCCAGACCGGGGCAAAGGTCAAAGATGAAAATCGCATGCGAATGGGGTGGCATCAATTTTACATAAAGTCCCGCGGAGAAATGGAGTTGCTCTTCGACGGCCGCTCGGATATCCTAGACAATACGCTTACCGTCGCGGAGATGTGCAGTTTCGAAATGCCCTATGGGGAGAATCACTATCCGGTCTTTCGAAAAGCTAACGAAGATAACGTTTCCAACGGAGAATTTTTGCGGAATTTATGCCTGAAAGGGTTAAAAGAGCGATATAACGTCGATTACGTCGCTACAACGGAACCGGAAGAGAAAAAGGCCACAGTGGGAAAAAAGAAAGAGGCCTTCGGGGTAGACGAAATAAGCCAGGAAGAAAAACATTCCCCTGAAAATCTCAGTAGGCGACTTGACTACGAATTGTCGACCATAGAAAAAACGGGATTCGTCGACTATTTTTTAATCGTTTGGGATTTTGTTAATTGGGCCAAAACGAATGGTGTTGTTGTAGGGCCTGGACGTGGATCAGGGGCTGGATGTTTGATGGCCTATGTGCTAAAAATTACGGATATCGATCCCATACGATTCAATTTGCTTTTTGAAAGATTTCTCAACCCGGAGCGAATCTCTCCTCCGGACTTTGACATAGACTTTTGCATGAATCGCCGGGAAGATGTCATTGAGTACGTCCGCAATGTCTATGGCCGGGATCACGTGGCAAACATCATAACTTTTGGAACATTCGGTGCAAAAATGGTTATTCGGGACCTTTGTAGAGTCTATGACATTCCCTATGAAGATGCGGATAGAATAGCAAAAATGGTTCCGGATGACCTTGGTATCACCATAGAACATGCGATTACCAAATCGGCAGAATTGCGCAATGAGCGACAACGCAATGCCCTGATTAGTAGAATCTTGGACGAAGGGAAAATTTTGGAAGGTATGGTACGGAATACGGGAACCCATGCCTGTGGAATCATTATTGCCGATCGACCGACACAGGATCTTGTGCCCGTAACCATCCAAGACAATGTGCTGTGCACGCAATATGCAAAGGAGGCGGTGGAAGAGTTGGGACTGCTGAAAATGGACTTCTTGGGATTGAAAACTTTAACGGTGATTGACTTGGCGGAGAGAAGCATTCGCCGTCGCCCAGGGTGGGAAAATTTTAGTGTTTCCAATGTCGGATTGGAAGATGAAGATACGTTTGTGCTAATGCGAACCGGCGACACAACAGGGGTTTTCCAGTTTGAATCCGTAGGGATTCAGCGCTGGTGTAGGCAATTCGGATTTACCAGCGTTGATGATATTAGTGCACTGAGCGCATTGTATCGGCCAGGGCCGATGGAATGGTTGCCAGAATACGTAACAGGGAAAAAAGATCCGACGAAAATTAAATACGCTCACCCACTGCTGGAAAATGTTTGCCGATCCACGAATGGCATCCTTGTGTACCAGGAACAGGTTATGGAAGCAGCACGTGTAATAGCTGGATATTCACTTGGGGGAGCTGACATTTTGCGGCGCGCAATGGGCAAAAAAAAGGTTGACGTGATGAACGCACAGCGTGATGTTTTCGTCAAGGGTGCAGCGGCACACAATGGGATTCCAAAAAAAAAGGCGGAAGAAATTTTTTCCGTACTGGAAAAATTTGCGGGCTATGGGTTCAATAAGTCCCATTCGGATGCCTATGCGGTTATCGGGTATTACACTGCCTATTTAAAAGCTCATTTCCCCGTAGAATTTATGGCCGCATTGCTCTCCTGTGACAGCGGTAATGCTGATAAAATTAGGGATTTAATAGCTGAAGTTACCCGTATGGGAATTTCGGTTCTAGGCCCTGACATCAATAAGTCTGGAGAAGTATTTACACCCTATGTGGAAGAAAATGATGGGTATATTTTATTTGGATTATCGGCGATAAAGGGTCTCGGTGATGTCGCCGCAAAAAATATCCTGTCGGAACGTGATCAAAGAGGTCCCTACATGGATTTTATGGACTTTATAAGGCGCATAGATGTGCGTGTGGTAAACAAACGAGTGCTGGAAGTTTTAATCCTAACCGGGGCATTCGATGTTTTCGGCCATGACAGAAAACATCTCCTAGAATATTTGCCCACCGCCATGCAGGAAGCCGCCACGATGCAACAGGATGTGTCCATGGGTCAGATGCAACTATTTGACATGTTGGGGCCCACCGAAAGGGATGGACGGGCACAAATCCCAACAACATCTAGCCCGATGTCGAAAGTCGAAAAGTTACGCCATGAAAAAATGCTTCTAGGTTTTTACGTTAGTGGAAATCCGCTGGAAGATTATAGGGAGTTTTTGCCCAGCATAAATTCACCGGCGAGTGGAGATTTATCGGTTTTAAAAGATAGGGATTGTTTTAGAATTTGTGGAATTTTGGGAACAATTAGTAAAAAAATCACAAAGAAAGATAATCGTGCATGGGCCTTTTTCACTTTGGAAACCAGAAATGCACAATATAAAATGAATTGTTTCCCCGATGTCTATGAAAAGGTATCCCACAGGCTGGAAGAAGGTGTTTTGGTTATGGTTACAGGCAATGCTCGAGCACGTGACACGGAAATTGGTTTAAATGTAAATGACCTTGAACCTCTAAACTATGCGATAGAAAAGTTGACAAAAACCGTAACCTGGTTGCTCGATGCAGAAACCAACCAACTGGCGGCATTTCTAGACGAACTGAGGGATTTTGTCCACGGGAATGATGGAACCGTCGAACATATCCTAATTTTTGAATTCTGTGATGGCCGCCAGGAAAAAGCAAAGCTGGCAAATTCACTGCGTAGTTCCTTGAATATAAAAAAAATACGAAGTTTTGCGAAAAATGCCGTCGTGAAAAACATACGATTTGACGTTGAACCGTTGCGCATAGCGGCTAATGGCAAGTACTTTGGATAGTCGTTTTATACATTGCACATTGAATTTATTTTTTTATCACTTTTCTATGTAAGGTCATGACCAAAGGCGATGTAGTAGTTGTAAGTGAATTAACAAAAAAGTATTGCAGGCAAGTAGCATTAAATGCCGTATCATTTTCGATAGAAAGAGGTAGCGTCGTCGGTTTGATTGGACCCAATGGGGCAGGGAAAAGTTCCATCCTAAAGATTTTAGCAGGCATAATCACCGGGACATCGGGGGACGTAATAATCAGCGGGTGTTCCGTTGCAGAAAATGTTATGCGAGCAAAGCAGCATGTTTCATTTATGCCGGAAAATAATCCTTTGCCGGATCACCTGCGGGTAGGGGAGTATTTGCGTTTTCGAGCAGAATTGAAGGGTATTCCAACGAAAAAAATTCGACAAAATGCGGAAAAGGTTATGCGCCAGTGTGATTTATACTATGAAGCGCGCTATCGCATGATTAAAACCCTTTCGAAGGGATATCGCCAGCGTGTCGGAATAGCGGATGCCATGCTTGGAAATAGTGAGATTGTTATTCTCGACGAACCAACCATTGGCCTAGACCCCCATCAAATCATCGGTGTGAGAAAAATCATTGATGCCAATAGGGGTAGTCGTACAATTTTGCTGTCAAGCCATATTTTAAGCGAATTGGAAACCGTCTGTGACAATTTTATCATCATTAACCGAGGTCGTATTGTAGCCACTGGCAGCTTGGGTGAACTTTCAAACAATGTCCAAGGGAAAAATATATTCTGTGCCCGAATAGGTGGCGATGAACAGACCATAAGGGAAAACTTCCAAGGTGTTCAAGTCATTGAATTTAAACGATCTTCATGCAATGAAGACCATATGATAAAATTTGAAGCAGCCGAAGAAGCCTATCGCCTTTTGCTGTTAAAAATTTCTAGCAATAGGGAATTGTCTGTGAGAAAAATTGGACCGGTAGAATGTTCCCTGGAAGAAATTTTTTTGAACTCTACACGCCGATGTAGGGACCAAGATAACGTTGATGACCCATGAAAAAGTTTTATGCGCTATTAAAATATGAAATATACAAATTGATGGTATCTCCAGCAACATACGTTGTTGCGTCGATATTTACCCTATCAATTGGAGGAATCTTTATATTCCTTCTATACGATTACATAAAATTTGCCCAGGATGTTCCTCTGGTCCAAATGTTTTTCCGTTGTTTTTGGTTGCCAACGTGCATGGTTGTCCCCCTACTATCCATGCGGTCATTTTCCGAAGAATACAAGTGCGGTACATTTCAAAATTTATTCTCCATTCCCATTACATACACGGAGGTGGTATTGGCGAAATTTTTTGCCATATATGGAATGTTTATATTCCTATGGCTATGTTCTCTGTCCGTGTTTTTAGCGGTGGGACCTAAGTCAGAATCCATTGTCCGTGAACTAGCGTTTGCATCTCCGTTCAACGTGGGGGGAGGGTTATTGTTTATTGCAATCACCGGATTGCTTTTTACTGCGATTGGAATATTCACCAGTTCTCTAACGGAGAATCAAATTGTTTCATGCATGGTGACGTTTTTTATCCTATTGACTCTGTTTATCGGTGGACAATTTTTTGCAGATCGGTCGCAGATAACAAATTTGAGCTTGTACGGGACATATCAGGAGTCGCTAAATATTTTCTCGCAATTGGATAACTTTTGCAATGGGGTATTCGATACGCGTATCGTGGTGTTTTACCTGTCGACATGCATGCTGACCCTCTGTTTCAGCACGGTAGTTGTTCAAAAAAGGCTTAATTGATTAACTGACTTTTTTCCATGGCAAATTTTCGCAGTAGTAACAAAATAAAGACGTTGTGCTCCTTGCTAATTATTTCGCTAACCATTGCGACATATGGCCTGGGGAATGCATTCTCGTCCAAATATTTCTATCGGAAAGCGTTTGGAGAAAAATCTGGGTTCGTCTTGGGTAATGAATCGAAAAAAGTTCTGAGCAATTTAAAATCGGACGTGGAAATCTTTGTCCTATTGGAGAAAAATCAAGAATATGCCGATGTGTTTAATTTAGTAAAAAACGACATTCGCCACTTGATGAGTGAATACGTCGATTCTACGAATGAAAGTCGGATTAAAGTAGAATTTGTCAATGTCATCGAAAATCCCAAAGGATATTCAAACCTATGTGGTCGCTTTGGGATTTTACCGACCAACTGCGTCATCATAGTGACAAACAATAAGACTAAAGTCTTAGCCATTGATGAATTTTATAGAACCCATAACGGCAGTGTCATAGCATTTCGTGGGGAGCAAGTTGTAACGTCTTCCTTGAAAGAATTATCGAGTACGGACAACAACGTGCTGTACTTCCTGGTTGGTCATGGGGAATATGAGCTGGAAAGTGTATCGTTTTCAAAAGGGTTATCTGCCCTAGAGCATGCTGCAAAACAAAAAAATTGTGAAGTTCGTTCCCTAAATTTGTACGATGCCAAAACTATCCCCCAAGATGCCGACCTTGTCGTTGTTGTCGGGGCTAAAAGCAAATTTCTCGGCTTTGAAAGGGAAATTTTACGGGACTTTGTTGATAATCGGGATGGAAAACTTGTTTTCGCCTTGGATGGAAATTTTGACATTGGTCTAAAAGAATTTTTTGATGACTATGGAATTTTCGTGGGCGATGACATGCTTATTCCGACCAATGAAACAGCATCGAGCTATTTGGAAGATCTAGTAATAAAACGCTTTGCATGCCACAAAATAAATGGTAAGCTCATAGAATTTCGGGTACCGGTGATTTTTGGGGCAACCCATGAAGTTAAACAAACTCCATGGTTTGTGGACAATGAAAAGTTTGAAATTACGGAACTTATGCAAACGGATGATGGAGTAGGAGAACAAGGAAAGATAGGCAGTAGTAATTCCACGGGGCCCTATATCGTTGCCACTATTTCCGAAAGAAAAAAGTTTGATACTTCGGAAATAACAACAAAAGCGGGTAAAGTTCTAGTCATCGGGAATGCTGATTTCATCGCGAATGGAAAATTCAAAATTCTAGGCAATAGGATTTTTTGGTTTAGCATCAACGATTACATGCTTTATGGTAGTAATTTGGAAAACTTTAAAGATGTCAAAATTGAAAAATATCGATTGGTGTTATCCAGAAAAGCTTTTACCAAGATTATGATTAGGCTTACAATTCTACCAATGTTTTTTGCATTGATGGGGATAGTTATAGGGAGGAGGAGAAAAAAATGATAAAAATAAAAGTGGTTATTTTAATTTTTCTAAACGCGATTGTGTTTGGGTTGGTTGGTTTCTGGTTTTACTATTTTAAAGCAAATATGCAGGTAGTCGACGGGAAGCCTCCCAGGCTGCAAACCATTGATGAAATTACCGTACGTAACCTAAAGTCCAACCAAAAAATTTTACTGCAAAAATCTCCCAAGACCAGCAAATGGAAAGTAATATGGGAGGATAATAGTTGGCCGGCAAATGGTTTTGCCGTTGAACAATTTTACGAAAAATTAGAAGCTCACTTTGACCAAAAATTACCGAATGAAATTTCTCCGGAACACTGCTATGAGGTAACGATTTTTGCAAAAAAGTTTTCACGGAAGGTACAGTTCAGTGCTGAGGACTTTAATTTCATATTTTCAGACTCAGGTCTTGGGATAGGTGGTAAGCAGTTTCCAACTGGTACAATTCTGTCGAAGTTTCTTGATCCCAAAATTTTTCCACACGTAGGAAAAGATTGCAAAATCTTTAAAATAAAATCCAAAAAATGGGAGTTTGTTTTTACCAAGCGGCAAGGGAAATGGTTCATAGACCATTCTAACCTACGGCTGGAAGTCAAAGATGAGCTAATGTCGAAGTTTTTTCACGGGATTTTTTCGCTAAAAAGCAAGGATATTACTTTTAACCATGACAATACGCTGGAGCATACTTTGTCGATTTTATTGTATGGTGAAAATACCAGCGAAAGGGTTAGTTTCCTGGACGTGAATGGGCAAACTTGCCTTGCCGAAAATGATGCCGTTGATCTATTTTTCGTCGTCGAACGTGAACAATTGACGGACATAATGGATGCCATCGAAGATTTATTAAAGATTCACATCTTTCCCATAAAAAGTTGCAATGACATAAGTATTAATACGCCCGGTGAATATTTTAATTTCCATAGCCTAAATAATCAGAGCAAATGGCAATTTACCCATTCGAAAAATGGGGAGTTGGAAGTTAAGGAAATTTCACAGGAAGACATGGATACGTTGCTAACAATCTTTGCGAAAACAGCATCAATGGTTGTTTCCCCTTTACTGTTTTTCGACGATAAATCGTTTACCATAACCTTTAATGAGTTTTCCGACAATCCACAGGTTTTCAGCTTTTATAGAAAAGATGATCAACTATTTGTGGGAACAGGAGACCAGGATATTAGTTTCGAAATTGCCAGTTATTTTGAGGAAATATTATTCCATAACATAGGAAGACATAGTCATGAGGCAAAAGACCTGCTTTTGTGATGAACCAAAGGATATGGCTATTTTTCAGACTTCGCATAATCGGATGGTTTTAGTTCCGAATTATTCAGGATATAGGAAGTTTGCATCTTTTTTGCAAACAGTTGATTATGGGTTATTAACAAAAGTGAACTACCATACTCTTGGCACAAACTTACAATCATGTCCATGGTTACGTTGGCTGATTTTTCATCGAGACTACCCGTTGGTTCATCGGCAATTACAATGCGGGGACGGTTTATCATGGCTCGCACGACGGCAACCCGTTGAC
Source organism: Puniceicoccales bacterium (assembly GCA_031269795.1). Lineage (GTDB taxonomy): Bacteria > Verrucomicrobiota > Verrucomicrobiia > Opitutales > JAIRKQ01 > JAIRKQ01. Next base: position 3,920 of record JAISYR010000006.1, on the reverse strand, counting down.
TTTCTCCCCCAGAAAGAGTCCAAACATTACGATTTTCAAATCCGTCGAGGTGGACCTGCCGTAGCAATTCCTTTGCAAATTCTACGTCAGGTACGCTAATTTTGGACGCTATTCTTTTGGGGAACAGTATATTTTCGATGACACTTAATTCGGGAATTAGATTGCACCGTTGAAAAATATAGCCAAAGATTTTCGCCCTCATCCGGGAAAGTTTTTTAACATCACAGATAATGACATTTTGATCTTCCCAGAAAATATTCCCGTGGGTAGGAAGCTCCAGCAATCCCATGATATTGATAAATGTCGTTTTTCCCGCTCCGGATGCACCACAAATGCTAATAGTTTCACGATCTTTGATGCCAAAACTGACATCTTTCAAGACTAGGACATTCTCAAATTTTTTCTGAATGTTTTTTAACTCAACAATGTAATCATTCATTACGTAATGCATCCGCAGGTTTAATTTTGGCGACCTTTCTAGCAGGTAACATTCCGGCAAGGCAACAAATTGCAACGGCAAAAGTAACCAGCGTCAAAATGTCACTCAATTGATAGGTTGCAGGCATATTTGCAAAGGAATAAAACTTTAGCATGAAGTCTTCTACGCCACACAGTTTTACAAAGACTGAAATTATATCATTTCGAAATTTTAGAATAAGTGCTCCAGCTATGACTCCAATCACACTTCCAGCGATACCAATTATAAGACCTTGGATCATAAAACACACACCACATTGTCTGATTGTTCCACCAAGTGCGTTTATTAGGCCAATTTCGCGGGTTTTACGAACGACAGAAATTGTCATGGAGCTGGTAATTGAAAAAGCCGCAACCAATAAAATAAATACCAGTATAAAAAACATCATTGTTTTTTCGGTTTTTAGAACAAAAAGTAAGTCCTTGTTTATTTCTTGCCAACTTGCCGCATGTACGGGATGGGTTAGGTTCCTATTCAGTTCAAATGCAAATTTTTCTGGGCGTACGTTGGGTTTTAATTTCAACGAAATACCATGGACTCCCTCACCTAGGGAGTACAGGTCTTGCATGGTATCAAGCATTACAATCGCTATATTTTCATCGGCTTGTCGGTAACCTGTTTCATAGGTTGCTACAATTTTCAATGTTTTCGGCAAAATTATTTCATTGGTCTGTAGAGCCTTAAGCATTATCGGTGAATAAATTTCCACACTATTACCGACCGTAGCTCCGATCTGGTTAGCAAGCTCGCTGCTGAGAATGATGCTTCTATTATCAAAATTTTGTAAACTTCCTTCCTTTATAAATTTTTTCAATTCAACAACCTTGACCTCATTTTCAAGGTCAATACCCTTTATAAGAGGGAATATGGACCGGCTATTGTATTCTAGCATACCAACTCCATAGGAATACCGTGCCAGAGCGGTAACTTCGGGTCGATTTTTCAAAAAGTTACCCAAATTATCCGCGTTATACAGTATATTGTTGTTGGCGTCTATGCGCACTTCACCCTGTGTAGCTACAATGGTTCGGCGAATTTCATGTTGAAATCCATTCATCACGCTTTGGACAACGAACAATACCGTAACACCCAGTGCTACACCGATAATGGACATGGCTGAGAAAAATGAAAACTTTTTCCCGGTAGGAAATAGCTGCTTTAATGCTAAATATAGACACCAGTTCATCTAATAACTATCTACGAAAGGACCAAAATTATCTTTTTTCGATGAAACGGCAATAAAAAGTGTGTCATAGTTTTATTCTGGTTTTGAAATTTCTACGTACAGTTTTATCGATTTACCTCCACGCGCCTCACCGGGTACGTGAAATGATATCGTATTTTTCCCACTTTTAACATATTGTGCCACATCAATTCTATGGGTACTGCTATTCGGCAATGGATTCGCCAGGTTGAGGTTTAATCTTCTACCATTGATTGTCACCTGCAAAGAGGGAATGCTGAATTTGCTATCTATTATCAAAGTGGCCGCCTTTTTTGTGGCATAAAAACTTTGTGTTACCACGCGGTGTGGATTGTCAGTGGATAATACCACAGGTATGGTGGCAATGGAGACATTGCGATAGTACCATTTTAAAATTTGATCAAAACTTCTATGAAGGTGTGTGGCCATAAACCCAGCCCCATATTGGCTCATACCAACTGCATGGCCAAACCCTCCTCCATGGGCGATGATTTTTGTCAATTTTCCATTTTGATCTACGTGTTCGAAAACGCAATTAGCACTTGGCAATGCGACTCCATCTTTTTTGAACACACGCCTAATCACCAGTTCTTTTTTGACTGAAATTTTCTGTGACGCAGTTACGATGGCTAGCTCCATGATTTGGCCGGAAACACCACGCCTTTTTACATCTATCCGCTGAATGTCGCCCAAATCATTCGGATTGAAAGAAAATCCATCGATCAAACCGCTTGCTTTTTGTTCTACCAAGGAAGTTTTCAAAATCTTTTTTAGTTCTTGGGCATCCCACTCTTTTTGCCATCGAAAATATTTTGACTCGCCATCGAAGAATTTTGGATGGGACTTAAAGAACTGCCTGGCCGTATCCTCATCCCTGAGGTTTCCAATTTTTGGATTGTCAGGTTTCCCTTTCAAATATGGCAAAGGAGAACCCGGAAACATATTTGTTTTGGGATCTGCAAATGCATTTTCATAGTTTTCCGTGTGGCCACAGGATGTTGAAAAATATAGGGCCAAAATTGGATTCCCACCGTGCAACAACACAATTCCTTCCGTCTCCTTTACAGCCTGATTGGAAGTGGGGTGTTCGGTATTTGTCCCAAAGTATACCTGGCTTGCTGCGGAATCGTATAAATCAAACTCTTTGAACTCTTTGATCCTGGGCGTTATGGCATAATTTCTTGCCGCCACCGCCTGGGCTTTTAGGGCTTCAATTCCAAATTTAGTAGGCATTTCATTGGGAACTACACTTTTCAAATAATCTTCGAGGGCCACGACATTGACGAGGAAAAATTGCCCATTACTTGCTTTTGTGATTTCAAAATTCCCTCGATAGAGAGCCTGTTTGCTATGCCTTTGTAAATTTTTGACTCCCAGAAAACCACTGGGACATTTTACGGTAATATTTTCTCGGATATTCTTCAAACATCTATTTCCGCCCATTATTGTGATGGTAAAACTGCCATTCGCAAGTTTAATTTTCACCGATTGACTATGCGGGACTCTAACTAAGGGGACAGAAGCGTTCCCTTTAAATAGACTAAACGCTCCCGTTCCTATGATTTCAATTTCATCGTAGGCGAATTCTTTTAACTGGTTATCACTGATCGCTACCCTAATGGATCGCTGCTTTTGATGATCAGCCTTACAATCTAACGGAAACCACATGCAGATAATTATCCAAAGGACTGCAAAACTTATTTTAGCCTTTACCATGCTCTATGAGAATGGATAATTGAAAACAAATCTGCAATTGCAACGCATAATATTAAACGGAGGCTTAAAAATCCAGTCCTGCCCGTGAGAATTAAGAATCTTAATTTAGGTTGCTAAATACATTCGGTGTATCGACACCTGATCCTTATGTTCTTGCGAAGGGATTCAAAGACTGATTAACCGATGTTATTCTGTTCCACAATCTTGTTATGCTTGACCCAATATCTGCTATTCGTTGCTTTGAGGTTGATAGGGTGGATTTAATACTATCTTCAAATTCCTTAGCTTTGTTTTTAGCACTAGTAATGTACCCGCTGGTTATTCCCACCATATAGCTTACAGCCATAATGGATGCCAAAGGAATGAACACAACTCCCGCAGCGGCAGCCGCTCCAACTGCAAATGCTCCCGCACCTACGGCAGCAGCTCCCGCACCTCCCACTCCTGCTCCCAGGATGGCCCCAAATCTGCTCCATCGCGATGTGGCACCGTCTACGGCGGCAACAGCACCGCTAATTCCGG
>JAISYR010000014.1 GCA_031269795.1 Puniceicoccales bacterium | reverse complement strand
GCCGAGAGTGGTAGTTGTTGCGATGGGGAGGGAATAGGAAGAACTGTCTGCCCATAGGAGCGAAGTGCCATTGGATGTAATTACCTGCCCGGATGACCCGACCGCCAGCCGGGTTGGTGCCCCGTTTGTCCCCCCGACGATGATGTCCCCCACCGCCGTCATGGGATTTGTAAAGGAAGCGGGGATTTGAGCCTGCAACTTTCCGAAGGCCACGATGGTGGTATCCGTTGCTGCGATGGCAGTTTTGGTTGCCGTGGACAAGCCCGTAAGGAGGGTAGCACGTACGGAATCTTCGAAGTCCTGCCACGACTTGTCCCCTCTCCAGAACTGTGCCGTGGTGCCCGCCGTGATCGCCGGTTCGCTACCGATGTCGGAATTTGCCAGCGTGATATTGGAAGATAGGGCCTTACCGTTTACCGTGCGGGAAGTGGGTACTGCTCCGAGGTTAGCCAATGCTCCCGCTGCGGTAGTTGCGCCCGTGCCCCCATCGGCTACCGCCAGTGGTGTAATGCCGGTGATGGTCCCTCCCGTGATTGCCACGGAATCGGCATCCTGTGAAGCCATGGAGCCGAGGGCTGTCCTATCGTCGAGGATGACATGTTCCTCATTCTCCGTGCGGAGGACCAGATGGTCATCGCTTGCTGAGATGGTGACCGTGCCGTTTTCGTTGGTTTTATCCACCAGTTCGATGGGTACCTTAAACTTTCCACTCATGATTTTTCCTTAGTTTCCTTGATAAATTCGTTCATGGCCTGGATTGGGAGTTCCCACCAGGTGTCCCGTTTTGTAAAGTCCCTTAGGAAGCTTCGATAATCTCTGATGTGTTGCTGTTCTTCCGAATCACCGGTGTCCAGAGCCCGCTGCATCCTCCAGTCTGCGAAACCGAACAGGGCGTACCGCTCATCCATTTTCTTTTGCTGAGCAGAAAGAAGGGGAAATGAGTTGATAGGTATCGACCCTAGGCAACAGGTTGAGTTTATGTGGCAAGACATAATTGTCAATTCTGAGTTGACAAGATTGTTTTTTTACATAAACTTCTCTCCAGGTGTTAGTGATTACGCATGCAATTGAAGTAATATGTGGAATCACATAACTTTCTAAATTAGAAACATTTAACTAATACATGTATTTTGAAAGCTTTACGAAAAGGGTTTACATTGATTGAAATGCTTGTAGCTGCATCGATTGCATGTGTTTTTCTAATATCAGCAATGAATGTTTTGGTTTTGAGTGGCAAATTTTTTGAAATTGCTGATTCCCAGGCATTAAAAACGGAACGAAGTATCACCCACTACGAAACTTCTACCAAAATGGCATCCAAGCGTTTCATGCCCAGACAATATGTATCCATTGACCCGGCCGTTCGTCAGGCATTGGGGTGGCAATCTCCCTTTCAGGCCATTGATGTGCCGAAATTTGCTAGATTGAAAAGTCCAAATGATTGGGTACCTTCCGTGATAGATTTAAACCTATCATTATCGGGGGTAATGTTTATTGTCGGACACCATGTCTGGTATGGTGAGGGTATCGACCCTAAAACAGCCCGACCCTTGAGTATTGTTTCGTCATCCGTTAAAAAATTTCCACTTGAGGAGAAAAATGTATACCTTAAGCCGGTATATATAAATGGATATAAACATGGACAAGATACGGGTAGCGGATGGGATAGAGGAGATCTTTTACCATTTAATCAAAAAATATTTGATGAATTGATCCAAGAAAAGAAAAATGGCAATGTTTCTAGAATCTATCTTGTCGTAAAGTAGTTTTTGTTCCGTTGGAAACCAGATCAAGTTGATAGTGACTAATTAGATTTGTACTGCCGGACATTGGTATGCTCTCAAAAAACGTTCCCAGGAATGATTGTGGATGAATAAATTGAATTGCAAATCTGTGAAAATTTGATAGAATATCGTTGTATTTAGAATGGTAAAATGGAACAACTATTACCACCCTTCCTAAAAAGAATTTATCCGTTTCAACAACATTATGTCAAATTGAGAAATGGCCCAACGATGCATCATATTGAGGAAGGGTCCGGAGAAACGGTACTGTTCTTGCACGGGCACCCTACATGGTCATTTTTCTTTAGAAATTTGATACTTTTATTACGTCCAGATTTTAGGTGCATGGCGATTGACCATATTGGATATGGATTATCCGATAAACCAAGAAATTATAGGTATGACATCGAGACACACATCGAAAATGCTATTTGCTTTGCCGAAGTAAAACGGTTTAAAAAATTTCACATCGTTGCACAAGATTTCGGGGCTGTGGTAGCTTTGGCCATGGCGGAACGCTGGCCGGAGAGGATTAGTAGCATGTCCCTATTAAATTCTGCCGTTTTTGCCCTGCCAAAGTTGCCTGCCATTATTTTATTTTTCAAGTTTCCACTTTTTACATTCTTATGTTCAAGGGTTTTTAATTTATTCATACGAGTTTGTTTACACTTGGGGACATTTTCCATCCCCGATGGGGATGTGCTCGACGGTTTCCTTTGGCCCCACAGAAAATTTTCTAACCGCACGGCTGTCGCTGCTGGGATAGACGATATTCCATGGTTGCCTGACCATCCATCCCTGGAAATTTTGAACACGATAAGTAAAAAAGCGTTTATTTTGTGCAATAAGAAGATCAAATTTTTTTGGGCAGATGATGATTTTCGCTACAATTTCGATGTTCTAAAAGCCTGGGGAAAAGTGTTACCAAATGCCTTATATAAGCGCTATCAAATGGCTGGGCATTTTCTGTTGGAGGATTCAACGGAAGCCGTGAATGACATCAGGACTTTCGTTTATGGCGCACGAAATATCGAAAAACATCTATTCAAATAGAAGTGTAAGCTTCAACCGTTTCCAAAACAATTGTCAAAAATTTCAATCAAATATGCCGCCACCAAGTAAGGTTTCATCCCGATAAAATGCTATGACCTGTCCACTTGCTATTGCCCGCTGTGGTTGTTCAAAGATAACACGGGCTGTGTGGGTTCCCGTCTGAAAAATTTCAATCTTTTGGGCAGGATCACGGTACCGTGGGCGAGCCAATAGGTTTTCATATCCTCCAAATCCTCCATTTGTAAAGCTTAGACCATGAATTAAAAACTCATCCCTGAATAGGGATTTAGACGTTGGCTGTTCAATTTCTACGACCAATTGATTTTTCGCAAGATCTTTACCAACGACGACATAATGGGAAAAATCGAGATTCGATGGGACATTGATACCATGCCGTTGTCCCATGGTAAATCGGAATAAACCCCGATGTTTGCCAATAACTTCGCCTTGGGTATTGACGATGTTGCCGGGCTGATCTTGTATGTGGTGGGATAGAAAATCTTGAATCTTTACCTTACCCAAAAAGCAGATTCCCTGGCTATCCTTTTTTTTACAATTTGGTAAATTTGCTTTTTCTGCGATTTTGCGAACTTCAGGTTTTGTTAGTTCCCCCACCGGAAATAGTGTGTTCCGTATTTGTTCCTGGGAAAGCAAGGCGAGGAAATACGACTGATCTTTGTTTTTATCAATCCCTTCCAAAATGTCGACAGTCCCATCTCCATTTGCCACTACCCTACAATAATGTCCGGTTGCAAATTTTTCAAAACCATGGGCATAGGCATATCGTTTGAGCACGCCGAACTTTACCCGTGCATTGCATAGGATATCTGGATTGGGCGTAATTCCATTGCGATAACCGTTCACCAGTTCTTCAACCACTAGCGTTCGATAGTGCGATATCATGTTGATGACTTCAAATGTTATGCCGAGCTTTTCACAAACATTTCTCGCATCGTTTAAATCCGTTTTCCACGGACAGTTCCCAATCGGGTTTTCTGAATCTTCGGCATTCCACGTACGCATAAAAATGCTATGCACTTGATAGCCAGCATCTTTTAATCGCAGTGCAGATACCGCACTATCAACGCCACCAGACATCGCCACTGCTACTTTAGGCCGCAACATTTTTTATACTTTTTCCCACTTCCACAGGGACAAGGGTCGTTTCTGTTGATCTTGGGTAATGGAATTGATTTAATGATTACCCTGGGAGTATTTCCTTCGTGTTGTTGCTGTTCGCCATTTACACTTTCCAAAGTGCCGCCAGACATTACAAGATGTTTACGCAATTCATTGATCATTTTGTTAAATGCCTGGGCGCTTCCTGCCGATCGAAATAATTGGGAACAGACATCTGAATTTATCTGTTGCAACATTACGTCAAAGTATTCGAATGCTTCCGCGCGGTATTCATTTATTGGGTCCCGTTGGCCATATCCGCGAAGTCCAACGCTACTCCGCAGAGCATCCATTTCTGTCAGATGTTTTTGCCAATTACCATCAATTGTACGAACCAGAATCATCCTTTCGATAAATTTCAGGGATTCCGGATCATCGGTGGATTGTTTTATTTCATAGGCATCTTTTATTTTAGATAGAATTAATTCACAGATTGCATCCCGGGATTTATTCGCCAGATCAGACGCTTTCAAATTCAAAGGAAAGTTAATATTTACCCATGACAATGGTGTTTTAAGACTATCGTCATCTTCTTTGTTTTCCGTGGGGTTGTCCGACAATTGTTCCAACCTGGATTCCAGTCCATTGCGTATGATGCTAAAAATAACGTTTTGAACATTGTTTTCAGCCAGGGAATCGTTCCTGAGAGAATAGATGACTTTCCTTTGCTGATTAAGGACATCGTCATACTGTAACAAATGTTTTCTAATGGAATAATAGTGCTGTTCGACCTTTTTCTGGGCCGTCTCAATGGAACGGTTCAACAGCGGATGAGCAAGCACTTCCCCTTCCTTAAATGTATTTTGTAGCAGCCGTGCTATTGGGCCTGCCGAAGCAAAAATTCGCATCAAAGAATCTTCCAGGGAAACAAAAAATTTCGAACATCCGGGATCTCCCTGGCGAGCACATCTGCCACGCAACTGCCGATCGACTCGCCTGGATTCATGCCTCTCCGTGCCGATCACAAATAATCCTCCCAACTCCGGCACGCCATCCCCCAATTTGATATCCGTACCACGCCCTGCCATATTGGTTGCAATCGTAACGGCTCCTTTTTGGCCAGCTTGGGCAATGATTTCTGCTTCCTGTTGGTGATATTTGGCATTCAAAACCTTATGATTTATCATCTCCCGTTTCAGCATTTTGCTCAACAATTCCGAAGCCTCGACGGATGTCGTCCCCACCAGAACAGGCTGTCCATTTTTATTGGCCATTTTAATCTCTTCGACCACCGCATTGTATTTTTCCCGACGAGTTTTATAGATTTCATCGTTTAAATCTACGCGGATACACTTTTTATGTGGTGGGATCACCACGACAGATCGGCGGTAAATGTCGTTAAATTCCTGGGCTTCCGTTTCAGCGGTCCCCGTCATGCCGGCCAATTTTTCATACATTCTGAAGTAATTTTGCATTGTAATGGTGGCATAGGTTCGGGATTCCCTCTCAATTTTTACACCTTCCTTGGCCTCAATGGCTTGGTGTAAGCCATCGCTCCAACGACGTCCTGGCATGGCTCGACCGGTATTTTCATCGATTATGACAACCTTGCCGTCTAAAATGGCATACTGTTCATCTTTGTTGAATAAAGAATATGCCCGCAGAAGTTGGGTTAGGCAGTGAATTTTGATACTTTTCTGGGAAAATTCTTCCTCCGCTCGACGTTTCTTTTCTATTCTTTGGTTCGGTGAAAGGGAATCTTCCACATCGATGGCGGAAAATATTGACGGTAGGTCTGGCAAAATAAACGCATTTCCATCATCACTCAAGTTGGTACGTCCAAGTTCTGTCAGGTCCGACTGGTTATCCTTCTCATCCAGGCAATAGTACAGCTCTTCCTTGACTTGATATCTTTCATTTTTGAGCAATTCGGAATTCATCTCGAGGTCGAATTTGTCGAAATTTTTTCGATGGGTTCCATTTTCCATGAGACGTAACAATTGCTTATTTTTTGGCATTCCAAGCTTTACTTGCCAAAGTTTTCTGTAGGCATCACGATTGTAATCTGTTCCGCTATCATCCAGCATGGCTTTGGCTTCCGAGGACAGGCGGTTGCATAATTTTTGCTGTAATTCGACCAAATGGGCAACCGACGGCTTCAGCTCCATGTAGGGTACGTTCCCTTCATCTTTGGGGGCTGCCCCTGAAATTATCAGGGGGGTTCGCGCTTCATCTATTAGGATGGAATCCACCTCATCAACGATGCAATAATAATGTTTCTGCTGGACTTGTTCCTCTGGAGAAGTCGCTATGCCATTGTCGCGCAAGTAGTCAAATCCGAATTCCGATGCCGTTCCATAGGTTATATTACAACCATAGGCTCTTTGGCGCTCTTCGGTATCCATTTCATTTTGTAAACATCCAACCGTTATACCAAGGAGTTTATAGAGATAACCCATCCACTCCGCATCTCGGCGAGCTAGGTAATCATTGACCGTAACTAACTGGCAATTCTTTCCAGTGAGGGCGTTTAAATATAGCGGCAATGTCGCAACCAACGTTTTTCCTTCCCCCGTTGCCATTTCACAGATTTTCCCCTGGTGCAAGGCGATACCCCCCAGCAGTTGCACATCATAGTGCACCATGTTCCAAATTAATTCATGGCCACACACTTCGATTTCTTTCCCGCATAGACGGCGGGCTGCATTTTTTACCAACGCGAATGCTTCCGGTAAAATGCCATCGAGGGATTCTCCCTCTCCCACTCTTCGCTTTAGCTCTTCTGATTTTATAATAATGGTGTCGTCGGGTAACGATTTATAGGTTTCTTCCAATCCATTGATCTCCTCTATTATCGGTTGGCATTTTTGGATGAATTTTTTATGGGTATGCCCGGCAAACAATCTGAAAAATCTTCCAATCATCGTTTATCAACTTCTCAAGTCCATAGGTTTAAATACAATTCATCAAACGTCGAACCAATAATTTTAAAAAAATGGATCCTGGCCATTTAAGATTCAATTTGAGATTTGACAAAGGCAAACATTTTACAAAAATTGCTCCAACGTATACCAGAGGAGAATAAATGAATAAGGTCTTTGATCTCTACAGCGAAGCTCTTTCCAATAAAATTTCCAAGATTGAGTTAAAGAAAAAGATAAAAGAATCCATTGCCAATTTGGATATTGCAATAAAATATTTAAAATCGGTCGACGCTGAAAAATTTATTGGTGGGATACTGAAAAATTTTCCAACAGCGGCTAAAAAAGCATATGAGGAAGGAAAAATTTCCGAAGAAAATGTTGAAGCGGTTAGAAAGATGTCAATTGCCTGGCCCAGCGAATTGTCGCAGGCAATGTATGATATGAATCGGAAGATGTTGGATTATTGTAAGCAATTGAAAGAAAAAAAGGAATAGGCTTTAAACTTTTGGATCATTTCAACGAATTTAGTTTTCACGAATAATTCAAGAGGCCATGTCAAACTTGGAAATTGCTTCTTCGAATATTTCTTCACCGGAAACGATCTCTATGTCTATTTTTAAAAAATAGGACGGTATTGGAAATGCAAAATCCCTTGGAATCCTGACAGCATCCTTTTCCGTTGTGATTGCCAACGTAGCTCCCTTGGCACGTGCGACGTCAAAAATATTTTCCAATTCATTTTTGGAAAACCTATGATGGTCGACGAACCGTTTTTTGTAAACAATTTCGGCCCCACTCTGCAGTAAAAAATTTTCAAAGCCATCGGGGGATGCAATTCCACTAAATGCCATTATTTTTTGTCCCGCGAGCATATTGATTGGTCTTACTTCCTTGCTATTTATGGTCGACAAATTTCTCGAAAAATGGGCGCACTCGATAATTTTGGCATCCGGGTTGTATAATTTTATCGCATCAATGATGGAATCATTGAAAGCATTGCTCGACTTGGTCAAAAGAACATAGGAAGCTCTCTTGATTTGGGAAATTGGCTCCCGTAAAATTCCACGGGGGAGCAAATGTTTGTTGCCAAAAGGATTGGTCTTGTCGATTAGCAAAAGGTTCACGTGTCCTCGCAATGGAAAATACTGGAAACCATCGTCTAAAATTATTATGTCGACTCCAAATTTGTTTATTGCGTAGTGGCCTGCTTTGACGCGGTCTTTGTCTACGATAACAACAACGCCTGGTAGATTTTTGGCCAACATGAATGGCTCATCTCCTGCCACCTCAGAATCCAATAGCACCGATTTCCCATTGCTTACAACTTTGGGTGGTGGTTCATCGCGGTGGGTTACCCAACGGATAAATGTTCTCCATTTTGGTTCGCTTTTACTCTTATATCCACGGCTAAGAATTGCTACTTTTCTTCCCCGTTCATGTAATTCGCGGGCAATTTTTTCTACGACTGGAGTTTTCCCCGTTCCTCCCACCGTCAAATTCCCAACAACAATAACTGGACATCCCAAAACATCCGATGTGAAAATTCTTTTCACATATAGAAGATGTCTCAACTTTACAATCAGGGCAAACAAAAAGGACAATGGCAGTAATACTACGGCGACACATGTGATTCCCAATGACTTTTTCCTGTCATACAATACATCCGTTGCGAATATTTCCATGTGGTTTATCAACCCATAAAGTTTTCTCAAAAACTTTTTATAGAGGTATCGGCCTTTTCTCAATATTCGCATGTCGTCTAGTTACATAATGGTCGACTTTGAATGTTGGGCAAGTTAAAATCGTTTTGTCTATTACAAATGTGTCCCCGAAGGGGGGCATTTTTGTATCACCATCAAATTTTCCAAAAACCGTGCTCAAGTATAATTCACGGCATGCCGGGAACAGCATTTCGTAGATCATTGCACCGCCACATACCCAAAGGGGACCTTTAATATCAAGCTCCAGCAGTTGGTCCAACTTTTGGATTGTAATGGCAGTATTGGGATGCCAAGTGCTATCCTTTGTCATTACGATGTTTCGTCGATTTGGAAGAGGATGGCCGATGGATTCAAAAGTTTTACGTCCCATTAGCACCGATGCATTTTGCGTCATTTTACGAAAAAATGCCATTTCTTCTGGAATATTCCAAGGAATGGAATTATTGTTTCCGATTACGCCATTGGCTGCCATCGCCGCAATTGCTCGGATATCTAATTTTTGTAACAGAATATCGTATAGGTCTGTTGATATGTTCATCATACTGCGATGGGTGCTTTTATGGCTGGACCATGTTCGTATCCCACAATTTCAAAATCTTCATATTTGAAATCGTCGATGGAAGAAATCTGTCGGTTTAATTTTAAAGTTGGTAGGGATAGCGGTTTGCGGGATAGTTGCTCTTTTACCTGTTCCAGGTGATTGATATAAATGTGCAGATCTCCAAACGTATGCACAAATTCTTTTGGATGGAGATTACAGACATGGGCAACCATCATGGTCAAAAGGGAATATGAGGAAATATTGAAGGGTACTCCCAGGAACATATCAGCACTTCGCTGGTATAGTTGACAGCTCAGCCCTCCATCGGATGATACGTGAAACTGAAAAAATGCGTGGCATGGGGGTAAAGCCATTCTGTCTATTTCTCCTGGATTCCAAGCTGATACAATATGCCTACGGCTGAATGGATCTTTTTTGATTTGTTCTATGACGTTGGCCAGCTGATCTATCACTCGACCGTCAGGGGCTTGCCATGCCCTCCACTGGGCACCATAAACACGACCTAAATTTCCGTTTTCATCGGCCCATTCGTTCCAAATTTTTACACCATTGTCCTGTAAATATTTAACGTTGGTGTTTCCACTGACGAACCACAGAAGTTCATGGATTACTGCCTTCAAGTTCACGAACTTTGTCGTAACAACGGGGAAGGTATCTGTCAGATTAAATCGCAGTTGAGCTCCAAATAATCCAATGGTTCCGACTCCCGTCCTATCAGTCCGTTTTTCCCCATTGGCTAATACTTCATTCAAAAGTTCGAGGTAATTTTTCATAGGAACACAAACCACCTAAGATATTTTCAGTGAATTACCAATGCTTTTTTATCTCTTCGCATTTACGCTGGTAATGGGCTCTTTTTTTGCCAAATGTTAATTTGGAAAGAATCACATTTCTATGATAATTGTATTTGTTGTACCTAGAACCACAATATGCAATATATTTGCGGAATATTTCTTCGTAAAAAGGGCTCAGACGACATATTTCCCACCACCTATCATAAAACATTGCCGTATGGGACTTCCAGGGCTTTGCCCCAACGAAATGTAAGATGACGGGATTATTGCAAGCATCTCTGAGCTGTTTCTTTCCGTAAAATTCTTGAATTTTTCTTCGATCACCTTCAGAATTTAGAGCTGATTCAAGTGTTCCGGGAAAAGTATTAAATTTTAAATCCAAAAATTTTATTCTATCACGGCACAGGACATTGAGTGTATCCTGATCGTGATGCATAAGAGCTCTTTTCCCGTCAATGCCATATTTTGCCGTTGATATAAATTTTTCCTGCAAATTATCTCTGCGCATTAAATTCAGATTCATGACCAAAACCCCAGAATTTATGTAGTGGTTTGCGTTATGCAAATTAATGGACAATAGGTATTTGGCATCATTCATTGCGATGGGCATATCTTTTACGCCAGCGATGTAACAGTCTTCGAGATCCGTATTAAACAATTCCGTTAGGTCATGTCTGATGATTATGTCGGTGTCGAGATATAGGCACTTTTTGTAATTCGGCAGCAAACCTGGAATCAACAATCGATAGTAGGCAGGAGCTGGCCAGTCCTTTTTCAGTGACGAGTTAGCAAACGCCGTTCCCATATCAATGAAATTAATTTTAGACCCATGGCGAGCTCCCAACTCAAGAATGAAATTTTTATACCTTAGCTCAAAATCCGGAGGAACGAGCAAGTAAAAATCATAGCGTGTATCGGCGTTCGAATTTTTCAAGATCGACAGCATCGTTATGTACATCTGGGGCCCATAATTATTATCCGCCGCGAGGACCACGGGGATAACATCGTCAGTTTTTTCATCGTAAGCTACATTCTGTGTTTCGATGGAGAAAGATGTATCCCCGATTGCTGCCACCCCCATGGGACAAATTAGCAATAGTAGGCTACACAATATGCTTTCACAGCCAGCTTTAATCTTTTTACATTCCATATGCTATGAAAATGTAAATTGTGTAAACCGTTTGCTAAGTCAAGACGTGATCAAGGATTTTTGTTAATGTTGTGTGAAATTTTAAATAGATTTTCGAATAATTTCCAATGCGTAGGATTTCATAATTCCTGGTAGCTTGTGTGATTTAATAAAATCTAGGAGCAATTTTGTATCTCTTTTTCCCACTTCCCGTAACATCCAGCCACAGGCCTTATGCATAAGGTGATGTGGGTGGTTGAGAAAATGTTCACATAGGTCAATCGTTAACTGCAATTTGCCATTTTTAATGAATGCAAATGAGGACACCATGGCAATCCGATTCTCCCACAAATTGTCAGATTTTGCCAGTCTCCAAATAATACCCGTTCCATTATTCTTCTGGCAATATGCTCCGCAAATTCTGTATGCGGCAACATCTACCAGGTCCCAATTGTTTATAAATCGTGTGTTGGCGAGGTAAATGCGAATCACTTCTTCTGGAACTATTTTAAATTTTTCAATTAGCAAAATGAGAGCAACAAAGCGCGCCTCATGCAGTGAATTTTGTAGCAATTTTTCAATTTCCCCAAATGGAATATTAGAATATTTTTTTGCGACTTTCCGCAGGTCTGGAACGCTCGTGCCGCAAAATTCATCACCATATCCATATTGGCCAGGCCCTCCTTGAAAAAATCTTTCACATTGCTTCGCGGAAGATGGACTACCAAATGATTTAATCTCCTCTATGACATGTTTGGTTAGCATTTTCTATTGTCAAAAACTCAATTTTTAATGCCAAGCTACCATGTCGGTGGCGAATGGCAATATATTTTGATTCGTTGGCGCAGCAAACCATCGTATAATAATTACCTACGCCCATAAAATCTATTTCCACCGCGAATAAAAAACATTTGAATTGTATGAAAAATCTTTACTCATGATAAAATCTGTTGCAGATGAATGTTTTAACTATATCGGTATTCTTTGTATTGTACGCAATGGGAAATTTGCCTGATCCATTGCGGCCGAATTCCCTGTTTGTGCGGTTATTGCTCCATATTGGTAGCAAAATTTTGTTGGCCTGGTTTTTGTATACTACCGGATTAGAATTCTTTGGGATATCTTTTGCCCTACTGAATTTAACCATGCTATTGTCCATGGTCTTTGCCCTATATGCTGAAAATTATTCAAGGTTTTTTGAACGTACGGATTTGGCCCAATCTGTCTTTTTGGCAAATATGTTTGCCATAGGACTACCACTTGAAAATCCACAGAAGTTCTTCCATGCATTTTTCATACCATACCTAGCCAGCAATACCATTTTATTGGTAGCTGGGTTTTTAAAAGAATTGGAATACAATCGACGATCCGTGTATGTCGAAAACTTTTATAAATTCTTTGAAAAAAGAAAGGTCATTGCCCTTCCACTATGTCTAGCAATGATATTTTTA
This sequence comes from Puniceicoccales bacterium, assembly GCA_031269795.1. Taxonomy (GTDB): domain Bacteria; phylum Verrucomicrobiota; class Verrucomicrobiia; order Opitutales; family JAIRKQ01; genus JAIRKQ01. Next base: position 8,486 of record JAISYR010000014.1, on the reverse strand, counting down.
CTGGGAATTCCCCCCTTGCAAGGATTTTACTGGCGAATAGAATTTTTAAAGGTTGTCTATAATTTCAGGCGGCCGTGGAGTTTCGTAATGTATACGGTTTTCTTTTACTCCATTGGATATGTGTATCTTAAGTGGATACTGGCAATTTTTCAAAATAAATCTTCCTCCCAGGAAACGGACAATTTTCATTCTTCCCCCATGATCAACGGGCTGATCATCCTATGTGCATTTGCCATACTGGGATGTTCATTTTTAACTCCCAATTAAATATCAAAATTTTATTTGTAATTGAAGTAGTTGACCATATTTTGGAGCAAATTGATGCAAAATGACCAATCATCAACCCCCATGATGCGGCAATATCTGGAAATCAAAAAAACGTTGCCGAAAAAAACATTATTATTTTTCCGTCTCGGTGATTTTTACGAGCTGTTTAACGAGGATGCGGAAATTGGGGCACGCCTACTGGGAATAACATTAACCCGGCGTGGAACGATGCCGATGGCGGGAGTGCCCTACCACGCCGCCACATCATATATAAATAAGCTTTTAAACCGTGGCTACAAAATCGCCATCTGTGATCAAATTGGTATCCCCAAACCGGGACATCTCGTAAAACGATCCTTGGCACGAATTCTTACGCCGGGGACCATACTCGCGGAGCACCAATTGGATGCCAAGCAGAATAGATATATTCTGGCAATAAATATAAAAAAACACGAATTTTCCATAGCGTGGCTTGAAGCTTCAACGGGGGAATTGCAAATCGCAACATCCTCCGATCCCCGGAGGCTATTTCCCATTACCTTCGCCTTGAACCCCTCCGAAATCATAGTTCCAGAAAATTCACAATCCCAGTGGCCAAGCCTGGACACAAATGTTAGGGAATCTCTAAATGATCTGGTCAAGGGACGTACGTTATCGGAGTTACCAGAGTTTTATTTCGATAAGGTCCATGGTGCAAATGTTGCCAAAGAAATTTTGGGGGTATTAAATTTCGATGGCTATGGAATAACTCCCGATGATTACCCTGCCCTCGGTCCTGCCGGAGCACTTCTTCACTACGCCGAAGAAAATTTCCGCCAAAAGCCACAAAATGTTAAATCCATTCGATTGTATAGGCCGCAAGAATCTATGCAAATCGACAACTCCACGATCAAAAATTTGGAAATTTTCCGTTCCGTTTCCGGTCAAAAAATTGGGTCGCTCGTACATGCCATCGATCGCACAACGACCCCATCGGGTGCCCGGCAATTGGAAAGGTTTTTGATGGAACCCAGTTTGCAAAAAAATGAAATCATGGGACGGCAAAATTGCGTGCATGCATTTTGGGAAGATGAAGCCCTACGGCTTAACGTTAAAAATTGTTTGAAAAATACCCACGATCTATCGCGGATTTTGACACGCCTACAAAACCACATGAGAAATCCACGGGACCTAAATGCGGTCAAATTAACCGTCGAACAATTCCCTACCCTGAAAAATTTTCTGGAAGTGAGTAAAGTTCCTGAACTGAGAAAATTTTCTGAACAAATTCATACCTGCGATGAATTAAAACGGCTCCTATTATCCGCCTTGGGGGATAATTTGCCGACCGACCTACTGTCCGGTGGCTACATAAAAGTGGGCTATGATACTCAACTTGACGAATATCGAAATCTATCAACGAATTGCAAATCCTGGATCAATGATTTCGAACGCAAGGAACAATCACAAACGGGAATCAAAAGTCTAAAGGTCAAGTACAATGGAGGATTTGGATATTTTATCGAAGTAACCAAATCCAACCTACGCCTTGTCCCCAGCTATTACATTCGGCGACAAACGACGGTTAGCGCAGAACGGTATACCACAGATGAACTAAAGAAGAAGGAGATAGAAATTTTAAATTCCCAAAATTTGTCCATCGCACTGGAAGAACAAATTTTCGACAAATTGGTTGCCAAGACACTGGAAAACTTTCAGGACTTGCTGATGGCTTCCAGGGCGCTGGCTCAGTTGGATGTTTTTTGTGGGTGGGCAGAATTATCCCAGGAGTGTCACTACTGCTGTCCGGAAATAGTCAATGAGGATTGCTTGGAAATCGTGGATGGTCGACACCCGGTCATAGAACAAGTGCTAAAGCGTGAGAATTCGGATACCTGTGGAGATATTTCGAATTTCATACCCAATGACCTGCGATTAAAAAACGATGAGGTTCAAATTGCTTTGATCACCGGACCAAATATGGCAGGTAAGTCTACCTATATCCGTCAGGTTGCCCTAATTGCGTTGTTGGCTCACATTGGCTGTTGGGTTCCCGCTAGGAAATGCAAGCTTTCGCTCATCGACAAAATTTTTTCGCGCATTGGATCCGGCGATGACCTGTCCCGTGGACGTTCAACGTTTATGTTGGAGATGTCAGAAACCGCTAATATTTTGAACAATATGACAAACTCTAGCCTAATAATCCTGGATGAAGTGGGTCGCGGCACGAGTACGTATGATGGATTAAGTATTGCCTGGGCGGTTATTGAATATCTCCACAGGGACGATGGCCGGGGACCTAAAACACTATTTGCCACCCATTACCATGAATTGACAAAATTGTCCCAAACCCTTCCCCGCATGAAAAATTTCCAGATGGAGGTTAAGGAATGGAATGATGGAATAATTTTTATGAGAAAAGTTCTAGATGGAGCAGCCGATAGGTCATACGGAATCCACGTCGCTCAACTGGCGGGTATTCCCAGCAAAGTTATCTCCCGTGCCAAAGACGTGCTCAAGGAATTGGAAGAGGAAGGCAATGTCTTCATAAAAAATGTTTGGCATAAAAAATCCCACGCTTCCTGGGAAGATTCGCAAATTACTCTTTTCTAGGGATAGGCAACCATTGAACTTATTCTGGGTTCGGTCTCCATAGAAAATTTGGGCAAAAAGGAGGAATTCATATTTGCTGGAAAAATGGCGGATGGAAATGAATGCTGCACTATCTTCCAGCTTCCCGCAACGGACGCGTTAGCTTCTTTTTGACACCATCCAAAACCCCGTTCAAAAATCTTCCGGATTCTTCCGTCGACAGGATTTTCCCAATGTCTATGGCCTCATTCATGGCAACTATGGGAGGTATGTCATCCCGAAATAACATTTCATATATGGCAACCCTTAAAATAGCCAGATCGACGATTGCTATTCTGTCCAAAGACCAATGGATAGCATGTTTTTTTATCAGATCATCGATAACGTCAATGTTTTCGACAACCCCCACCGCAAGCTCTTTCCCAAATTTATACTGGCCGTTTTCTTCCGGAAAATAAGAATTTATAAAAGCATCAACAATGTCACCGATTTGTACAAACTCTTCACTTTTGTTTATGGACCAAGAATACATGAATTGTACGGCAAAAATTCTATTTTTTCGCCTGGGGGACATATCTTCGGGAAACATGGTGGTCATTGCTATGTCATATCTACAAACGGTCAAGAAAATTATAAATCGAAAGGTCACGGATTGAATTTGAATCGTTGGGGAGCTACTACTATGACATACTCACCCTTTACGGCCATCGCTGCAATTTCTTCGTAAACCTGACCAACTTCGCCCACATGGAATATCTCGTGTATTTTTGTCATTTCTCTGGCCACGCAGATTACTCTGGTCGCCCCCATCACATTTTGCAGGTCTTTCAAAAATTTCAGAATCCTATGGCAGGACTCGTAAAATATCAAAGTATGGTCAAAGTCGGCATATTTTTTGAACATATTAATCCGGGCCGATGTTTTGCTTGGCAAAAAGCCAAGAAACAAAAATCCATCGCTCGGTAATCCTGAGGCTGCCAAGGCAGTAATGAGTGCACAGGCACCCGGAAGCGACTCAACTGGAATTTTACGCCTACGGCATGCATTTACGATCCTATATCCCGGGTCACTTATCCCGGGAGTCCCCGCGTCGCTTGTTAAACAGACGGTACTTCCTCCTTCCATGAGGTCTATTATTCTTTGGACCTGCCTTTCTTCGTTATCGTCACGGTAGAGGAGCATCTTCTTATCTATTTTCAAATGATTCAACAGTTTGGAACACACCCGTGTATCTTCACAGAGAATAATATCACACCCGGCTAGCGCATCAATGGTCCTAGCTGAAATATCACCCAAATTCCCTATGGGTGTCGGGACTATTACCAGTTTTGACATTTTAGTGAGGACAAACTTGTGGTAGGCCGAAATTTCTAATTAGCTTTGCGATCACTTTTATGGCCACTAGAATACGATAAATCTTCTAGGTGAAGCGTAGGGTTTTGTTCCCATTCCGTTGGCTTTGCCCATGGCAACTGTGAGTCTTTCGGGCTTGAACTATCCATACTGCTACAAGCTGATGTCAATAGGAGTAAAATACCAGCCACGAATTCCCCAACGTATTTCATGGGATGGTACAATGATTTTAGCAATAAAACTTGTCAAGGCAAACGGTCAAAAATTTTTAATAAAAAGCGTTTTATTTTTTTTAAAAAATGTTAAGATAGAAGATGCTATTTTCGTGGGAAGATAGAAAATTTCTCTGGAAAGATTGTTTGGAATAAGAAAAATGGGGATAATTCGATGCATGCATCAAAAACAGATAATAGGAAGTTGGTTACAAAAAAAGGAACGAATATAAAGCCTAAATCGAATACGGTAAAAAACCCAACTACAGGTATTTCTAAACAAGATAGTAAAACATTGTCGGTTATTGCCAAGGCTAATATTGGTTTTGGCAACCGTTTGTATATTCGTGGGGATGGCTGTGGGTTGTCGTGGAACAAAGGAATAGCAATGAAATATGCAAATAATGACCGCTGGCAGTGGGAATGTAAAAATGTGCCACCCAAAACAAATTTTGAATTTAAAGTGCTAATAAATGATGAAACTTGGTCGGCGGGTGAAAATTACACCGCGACCAACAAAAACACTGAAATTTGCCCAACTTTTTGAACCATAGGATAAAGTTTGATTTTTTAAAAGCAAAACAATATATAAACGGCCCGCAATGAATAAAAAAGATTCTGAATTTTTGTTAAAAATCCTTTCGGGGAACCATCAGGGAGCTGAAACCGTTTTCGGATATGAGACGGTGGTGGTGGGGAGTAGTAATAGCAGCGATGTTGTATTGTCGGACTCATTTATTGAGCCAAGACATATGGAAATTACTTTTTCTGCGGAAGAGATTAGGCTTAAGCCATTGAATAGTAAAGTATTTGTCGATGGCAAATTGGTCAAAGATGAAACAATTGCCATTGAAGAATTTCAGTTTATCACAATTGGTTCGACCCATATCGTCATTGGGCCTGCCAATCAGACATGGCCCGCCATATCAGCGGCAGATGCTCCCCAATTTGGGGAAGAAGATGTTGTCAGCGAAGAACAAAAAGAAGTTGTTGTTGACGATAAGATCTCTACAACCGCAACAACAATTAACAAAATCAAGAACAAACGGTCGTGGTTATATGGTGGAATTGCCTTGATAATATTTGGATTTGCTGCTTCCCTTCTATTTTTCATTTCCATCTTTTCAGATCCCGCCAAAGCTTCTGAAAATCCCGATATATTTGCCCTCCTCCAAAGCGCGGTTACGGAACATGGGTTAGCTGGCGATGTAACCATCAGCAGAACTCCAACGGGGTTTCTCGCCACAGGGTATACCCTATCCAATGAAGAATTATCGAATTTGAGTATCAAGCTGAGGTCTATCTCTCCTAGCATTAAACAAAAGATCTACAGTGAAGAAAAAATTCTATCGGAAATCAACGTTTTGCTAGCCAACATTGAATCGCGTCCTAAAGTACAATCTGTTTCCAACGGGGTTTTTCTAGTGACAGGCTACGCCTATGATAAAGATAAGTGGAGCAAAGCCCGTAAGCGAATAATTGAAGATGTTATGGGAATTGTTGACTTGCAGGATGAAGTAATTCTTCCGACGAAAGCATTTAACCTGGTAAAGCCAATAATTGCAAAATACAAATTGACTGGAAAAATTGGCATTGTTCCCCAGGCTGATGGCATAGCCATTGGAGGGTTGGTGTCCACCGATGAAGAAGAAAATTGGCGGTTGGCAAAGTTGCAAATAGAAAAGACATTTGGCAAAGATATTTTGATAAAAAATTTTGTAAAAATAAGTGATCCGGAAGTTATTAAACAACAATATTTCGGAAGCGAAGTTAATAGTGTTTCCATCAGTGACACTGGATTAAACTGGATAGGCTTCAAGGATGGGACAAGATATATGGTTGGTGCAACGCTTTCGAATGGCTATTCCATAAAAGATATAACTCCGGAAAACATCATATTGACAAAGGGAAATCAAACAATTATCCTTAAAATTGGGGAATTATAATCGATGGACTCAGGAAAAAAAGAGCGTCCAATTCTTGTGGACATGGAGAAAAGTCTCCTGGAAGATAAATCCGGGCTTTATCGTAAAGAATTAATAAATAAGCTTTTGCAATATGAATCGGAGGTCAATGTGATGATTCATAATGCCAATGATGACAATGATGTGTTTAACCGGTTGAATATGGTTAAAACAGCATTACAACAAGCAAAATATACCATAGAAAAGTTTTAAACCCGTGTTAGGATTTTGGTTTTCCGTTGGGGCTTTAGTTTCAAATAATGTGCGATGTTAGTGTTATTTGCCCGCCAATGGGGTCATGTTGAGGAGCATCCATTTGATTTAATGCCATTACGTGTAAAAATTTATTCCGGATAGATTTGACACGGGGATTTATCGAAATTGAATGCCACAAATAGGGTTATGTCAAATTTGATCAAATGTTCGTTTTGTGGGAGATCCCAATTGGAAGTAGAAAAATTGATCGCGGGTCCCAACGGGATATTCATATGCAGTAGTTGCGTTGCCAAATGTGTCCAGGCACTTGGTAAAGGTTTTTTTCTACCTACGGCGGCCGACGCTTCTTCCAAATCCGATCTTCAAGGTTCCAATGGACAGTGCGAAGATGGCAACCTGTCCGTCGTGGTACAGGAAGATAGGCTATTCAATTTTAACATGGTTTCTCCTGCGAAGCTAATGGAGGTTTTGAACGAAAACGTCGTTGGACAGGACCACGCCAAAAAGACGTTATCCGTTGCAGTATATAATCACTATAAAAGATTGCTTTGCGATGGTATTTTTACCAAGGATGAGACTTCCCCAAAAGAAGCGATCGCTGAAGATTTAAAGGACGTCGAAATTGAAAAAAGCAATATCTTGCTGATTGGTCCCACCGGTTGCGGAAAAACTTTATTGGCGAAAATATTGGCCAAAGCACTGGATGTCCCATTTGCCATAGCCGATGCCACCACACTGACGGAGGCTGGGTATGTGGGAGAGGATGTTGAAAACATTGTGTTGCGCCTTTTACAGGCGGCGGATTACAACCTCAAAAAGGCCGAGTGTGGAATCATATACATCGACGAAATTGATAAAATTGGCCGCAAAACAGAAAATGTGTCCATATCTCGGGATGTTTCCGGGGAAGGTGTTCAGCAAGCCCTATTGAAAATTCTTGAAGGAACAACTTGTAATGTACCCCCAAAGGGTGGGCGCAAACATCCCGAACAAGAATATATAATGGTAAACACGAGAAACATTTTGTTCATCTGCGGAGGAGCATTTGCGGATCTGGATAAAATCATCAAGGAGCGAATCGGTAAAACCGTTCTAGGATTCAAGGTATTGTTCAGTAACAACGAATCTGAAAGGGCCGAAGAGATGACCAAAAATGTTCAACCGGAAGATCTGGTAAAATTCGGACTTATCCCCGAGTTCATCGGTAGATTGCCGGCCATATCGGTACTCGATGAACTAACGGAAGAAGATTTATGCCGCATTCTTTTGGGTACGAAAAATGCACTGATAAAGCAGTATAAAAAATTATTGGCACTGGATGGCGTTCGCCTAACAATTGCCGATGACGTAATCCCTGAAATTGCTAAACATGCCGTTAAAATGAAAACGGGAGCTCGAGCACTGCGTTCGCTTCTAGAAAATATGATGCTTGATATCATGTACAAGGTCCCCCAAAATGATAAAATTTCCGAAGTGATAGTTACAAAGGATGTTTACAATAAAAAATGTGAACCAACATTTGTGACGAAAGAGATGATTGGCAATGGCAACATCCTTCCAAATATCCCACGTCATTCAAAGGATATGGTGTAACTTTACCACCGTATGTTTTAGTTTGTCGGTTTCCTCATTCGTCATTGCTGCTCCCACCAAAAAAATTGATGGTTTCATAGTCGACGTTATTGTTGGATTCCTTCCCTTTTCATTTCCGGTAAAAGTCAAGGGCGGATTCCATGGATGCCCTCACGGGGTCATTGGATAGTCGGGCATAGATTGCCGTGGATTGTGGTGATTTATAAATTGCACAAACATAAGATAAAACTCTATTTGCTTCGTATATTCCATGTTTTTCCCCAATCTGCTCATGCATATTTTGTATTTCACTTCTTGTTATGAAAGAAAG
>JAISYR010000028.1 GCA_031269795.1 Puniceicoccales bacterium | reverse complement strand
TTGCTTTATTGTTGCTTCACTCTAGCGGCAATTTCAAGCTCGAATCCCTCTTTTTTAAACAAATTAATAACTTTTTACATATTTATACACTAATTGGTCGTCTGACTTAAAATCCGAAGTGCTGCCAAACGGTACCGTGGGTTCGAATTCCTCTCTCCACCATGAATGCAGCCCTAGCGGATTAGGTGTATGGTTTTGTTAAATTCATGTCCATTGGCGTCTTTTAATGATAGTTTAGCAACTCCTTCTTTCTTGTTAAACGACGACAGTTTGCAGGTTGCTTCTCCAATTGACACGGTATCCCCGGTGTTGGAAAAGACATATTCGTTACCGTTGAAATCTTTTATGACGAGTAGGTATTCATTGTCTAAAAATTTCTGTTCATTGGTCAAAACGATCTCCTTTTTGATAATATCATCACTGATCGTGACTACGGGAAATTCGTAATAGACGCCATCTTTTTCGTATCCTTGCAGGTCAAACCCAATTACCCGCAATTTTAGGTCTGCACACTTATCCCCAACGGCACATTCGCCATATTTCTCCGTTTCGATATCCTTAAACATGATGACGGTTTTTCCGTCACCTTTGGATTGCGAATATCCTTCTAGCTTTATCCGATAAGGCTTATTTCTAACCTCAGACAGATACAGTGGAAAAGTATCGTCAACCATGAGAGTATCATAGGGTTTAACCATTGTTTTACCGCTTTCGCTGTACACGGATGGACATGTAAATAAATCAAATTCCATGGGGGATTTATCCTTTTTCAGGCCTCGTACCCAGGGAAAATCTTTTTTTGTAAAAAATAAAAATGTTGATTCCTCTTTCTCCAGCTTCTCATGGTTTTCAATATCTGACTTTATGTTTAAATGGATTCTACTTTTTTTCAAAGAAATAGTAATCCATGAGCTGCAAAGGACCAAAACAACCACCAACATTAAAAAAAACTTCTTACCATTAGACACGCTGCCATTATACAAAAACTTTTATCTTTTTCCTAGAATTTTTTATCAATTTAAGTAAACCACGCCGATATTATTTTTTTATTTGCAATTTTTGCTTGCAAATTTTGTTCCGATGCGTTTCTACTTTAGGAAAGGAAATTTTATGAGAAACAATGGTATCGAGGGTTTTGGAAATGTAGGCAGAGTTGTCCTGGTAAAGCAAGGTTTGTTCAAGGGCAGAAAAATAGCTTACCCTATAGCTTCTGGGGGAAGTTTATACAAATCGCATGTACCAGGGAAACTCTTTCGAACACTAAAGCGTCTAATCAACACATTGGCTATGGGAGAGGCAATACACGCCGCTTTCTACAAAACTCCTGAGCAAATCCGACTCGAAGCAATTCATCAAGAAATACTTCGACAAGAAGACAGGCTGCAGGAAGTAAGCTGCTAGTGTTAAATTTTCACGACTGGAAAATCAAAAAGAGAGCAGGATAACCCCAAATCTCTTTCGGCATTGGAAAATTTGGAAATGGGCAAAGAGGGTTTTAGAGTTCCCCGTTGTTCAAAAAATCTTTTTATGTCTTTGGTTAACCGGCCTACGCTAACAGGTTTTAGGCCATGGGAGGTGGGGCAGTATGTTTCAACTTCGCCTGGATTTTTCCAGTGCTACTAAAATTAGGGAAATATCGACGGGCGTGATACCACTAATCCTTGTAGCCTGTCCGAGGTTTTGCGGGTGATAAAGTTGTAACTTTTGTCGACTTTCATTGCTCAGACTTTTTACACTTCCGTAGTCAAATGTGGTGGGAATTTTAACATGTTCCAGCTCCGAAGATTTTTCTATGGCTCTTCGTTCACGCTCGAGATAGCCCGCATAGCCAATTCTATAGATTACCTCATCTTGTACGGACTGAGTTTCATCATAAAAATCATTTGGGAAAGCAATGGTATCCCGATTTCGCGCTTGCACGAGCCAATCTCCTATGGTCTTGGCTTCAAATTTTTCGGAGCGTAGACGCATTATCCAGGAATTTATTTTATCTATTTTTTCGTGGGTTCGTCGGATTCTGGCTTCATCAATTAGTTTAAATTTTTCTGCAAAATCTAGCAGCCTGACGTCGGCACTCCCATGATTTAATAGCAACCTGTGTTCTGCCCTACTTGTAAACATTCTATAGGGCTCAAATGTCCCTTTTGTTACCAGATCATCGATCAATACACCTATGTAGGCATCATGGCGCCCCAATACCATCATGGCCTGTTCCAGTGATTTTCTTCCGGCATTAACCCCAGCCACAAGCCCCTGTCCCGCCGCTTCTTCGTATCCCGATGTGCCGTTAATTTGACCGGCAAAGAATAAATTTTCTATAATCTTCGAATGTAGGGTGGCATCGATCTGTGTCGGTGGAGCAAAATCATACTCCACGGCATAGGCTGGGCGCAATATCCTTGCATTTTTCAATGCCGGAATACTTTTTAATACCTCCAGTTGCACATCCAATGGCATACTGGACGACAAACCGTTGATATACCACTCATCGGAGTAATACCCTTCCGGTTCTAAAAATAATCGATGTTCGTCGTGGCCGGGAAATTTTACATACTTATCTTCAATGCTTGGGCAATATCTCGGACCGATACCTTTAATTTCCCCGGAGTAGAGTGGCGAACGGGAAATATTGTGCAAAATTATTTCCTTCGTAGCAGAAGTGGTATGGGTAATCCAACAGGATTTCTGATTGTGAAAATTTGGGCTGAGGATGGCACAGTTTTTTATGTCTCCGCCAAATTTTGTATTAAACATTTTGTCGAACATTTCCCGGTCTCGGGTATCATAGAAAGCAAATAGGCATGGGGAGATGTCTCCCCGTTGTTCTTCGCATGCATAGAAGTCGATTGACGTCCCCAAAATTCGCGGTGGGGTCCCCGTTTTCATTCTATCAATCTTAATACCATGGGCGGACAGGCTATCCGATAGGTGTTGGGCAGAAAAATCTCCCAGCCGTCCTCCTAGGATTTTATTCTCACCTATGTGCATCAGGCCGCGTAAAAACGTCCCGTTGGTTAGCACCACCGTTGTGGAAAATATTTCCATACCGGCATCGGTGGAAATTCCCATTACCTTATCGTCTTTCACGATTATGCCGGTAACAATTGCTTGAAAGATGGATAAATTGTTTGGAATTTGTGTAAGAACTTGTTTCATTCGCAGGGAATACATATCTTTATCGCACTGGGCACGGGGTCCTTGTACTGCAGCTCCCTTGGAACGATTTAGAAGTCGAAATTGGATGGCAGTTGCATCCGCATTCATTGCCATTTCACCTCCCAAAGCATCAATTTCACGCACCATATTACCCTTTGCTAACCCTCCAATGGCAGGATTACAGCTCATTTTCGCAATCGTATCAATATTTCCAGTCACCAACAGTGTTTTTGCTCCGACTCTGGATGCTGCAAGGGCTGCTTCGCATCCAGCATGTCCTCCCCCACAAACGATGGTATCGAAGTCTTTAAAAATTTTCATGGGATATTTCTTCCCAACTTTTAACAAAAATGCGAGGAAAAGTTTTAACCTCCCTTGAAACAGGTCCAAGGTTTGGGCTATTTCCAGTCTATTTCATTTGAAGTCTAGTTTTTATGCGACAATTGTTAGAACAAATCTCAGAAAAAACTTGACAAAATACCTCATTTCTTGTCCCTTTATAGGAATAGGGTATTTATTCATGTGGCGCAAATTGATTTAGTTGAAACCTTGATTTGTAAAGACTGGTAAAGGGACATCATGGAAAAGAAAGACATAGACAGTTTAATTGAAGGAAATTTTTTATTGGAAAAATCTCGGCCTGACCTTGAAAAGATGACATGTGGGGCCTATTGCCTGCATGGATCTTTCGGAGTCGGGCAGTTAAAAGGGTACGATGTGGAAAAAAAACGACTTATTATTGTTTTTGGAAATGGAAACAATGAACCTCGCCTAATGGACCCAGTCTTCTGCATAAAAAAGCTGGAGATTTTACAAGATGACAATTTGTTGGTCAAATTTCACAATGATCCAACGGAGATTCGGCAGAAGATGAAAAAGTCATCGGTGGTACTGGTGATGGAATACCTAGAAAAAACACCAAACCACAAAGCTTCCCTGGGTGATATCGAAAAAATTTTTGGAAAAATAGTAGAAGAAAAGAATTTTAAGAGGTGGTGGAACGTTACTAAAAAACTGATAGCGAAGGAACCAAAATTGACGCTGACGGAAGGCAATGTGACCTATTTAGAACTTTGCGATGAGCCTGTCCCAGAAGAAGATCAGTTGATGCAACGGTTTGAGTCCGTACGTGATGTACATCAGAAAATAACCATTGCAGAAAAGTTTTTATCATTGCTAAAGGCGAACGAATCTTTGAAAGACTTTGGCATAAGAATTGTTGAATGCTTGTCTGAAATGTGTTCGTCCAAGGTCAAAAAAATTACTTCCGCTGACAAATTTCGGGCATGTGTTATCAGGGATGAATTGGCAAAACTATCCGGCATCAACATTGATTCGCTAAGCCCAAAACTGGAAGCCCTTGTCAGTGAATATTCGAATCTAACAAAAGTTTGCGATAATTTACAACCGAATTACTATGTCACTTTTTTGGAGTTGGTGACACGTGTGTTTCCAGATGAATGGGAAAAACTGTGTTTCAACATTTTAAAAAATTGCAACGAAAGGTTGACCAATGAGTGCATCATTTACCTCAAAGACAATGCCTGTGCAGATTCTTTACGGGCAACGCTCGTAAAATGGTTAAAAGAAAAGAGCTTGCGGGCAGTCCTTTTACAATGGATTATAAAAAATCGTCATGCCAAAAAGTTCGAAGAAGTCTTTTCGGCGGAACTGATGTCCCATGAACTACTACGTGCGATATTTTGGGCAATCGATAATGAAGCATTGATATCAGCTGGCAAACTAAGGAAAATTCCACTGGTAGAATTGTTAAGCAATGATAGAACGTTAATCCGTGATTTATTGTCAAATGCTACGGAAGAAATAGCAAGTGACTTGGCCCAGACTTTGCTCATCAATCAGGGCATTGACAATCTTTCAAAAAAATCCCTTCTGGCACGATTTATCGCCATATTTCCTGGGCTCCAAGAACTCGTCTTGAGCGCCAATAAGACAAAATTACCACAGGATGTTTCCCTAAAAGTTTCCCTGACTAGTTTGGAAAACAAGCGCAAGGAATATGACCTACTAATCAAAGAAAAAATACCAGCCAATAAAAAAGCCATTGAACTTGCCCGTGAACATGGAGATTTGAGCGAAAATTCCGAATACAAGATGGCGAGGCAGGATCAAGATACCCTACTGTCTAGAAAGGCTCAATTGGAAGAAGAGTTAAAAATGGCCCATGTTGTTGATTTTGTCAATATTGACCCATCAATGGTTTCCATTGGATCCGTTGTAAAAATTCGTCAAGTGGATTCGGGGAAAACTACCGAATATACTATCCTGGGGGCGTGGGATAGTGATCCTGCCAAAAATGTCATCTCATACAAAACAAACATGGCCCAATCATTACTTGGGAAAAAAGAAAAAGAAATTGTCGAAACCATTTCAGACGATCACAAAGAAACGTGGCAAATCGAATCTATCAGCGCCTATACGGGAATTTAAAAGGACGTAGCTAGTTTCTATCAGTGATTTTTTTCCTCACTTTACAGAGATTGCCTCCGGAGAGGTTGGAAAAATATAAAACACAAATCCGAGTAGGATTTGTGTTTTATGCGGTTAAATATCAATTACCTGATATTCTGTGCGGTTGCCTTTAGAGCATCCCCAACGGCTCTAAGTATGCCACTTGCTATGTTAGACAGATTGCTCCATGTATTTATTTTGCTTTGTAAAGCTAGTAGTTCTGCTTGGGAGAGGTCTCCTCCATTGCTTTCGATTGTTTCAATTGCCTCATTCAGGTTTTGTTCGTTTTGTTTTACGATTCCAGACAGTGTTGTGCATAGTCTTTCAACAGATGTTGTATTTGTGTGTAATGCCATAATGCTTATTGTGCTACTTTAAAATTTCAACCGTGTCAAGCTTTTTTTTATTTTGTAATTTTACACTGCGATCAAAAGTAAATAGAAAATACTTTTAAAATGCTTGATTTCTAACAGTTTACTTTTTCTATGCGTAACATCATAGCCCGGCTAGCTCAATCGGTAGAGCAGTTGACTCTTAATCAATTGGTTCGGGGTTCGAGTCCCCGGCCGGGTACCAGCTACAAAGCCACACAAATACAGGCCTTACGGGGGATTGGGGAAGTGTAAAATAAAGTGCCAAGAAAAACTCAATCCACCAATATTCCACCAAAAACAGAATGCCACAGAAAGAAAAGGAAATTTTCAAAGGGAAAATAGGCATCGTTGAAAAAGCCTAAGGAATATATGAAAATTTTCAGATCTTTGCCCGAAAGTGTTAACGGTAATGGGTGAAATGAGTAGCAAGACCTTTTTTCAGAAGGGGTCTGGCTGGGAAACGAAGGAGTTAGGGAATAGGGAGTGTTGTTGGTCTCTGGGAATTTGAGAAATTTTGATATCCTGAGGAGAATTTTGAACGACTTGCTGTGGATTATCCATTCTGGAGTCCGATTGAGGAATGGAATAGTGATCCTGAGTATTAGAGTGGTCCTGTTGGGAGGAGTGGTCCCTGTTGGAAGACAGATCCCCTTGGGAAGATTTCTGGACAGCGAAAGTTCTAAAGTCGTGGACGATGAACTCGACATGCTCGACTGGAGTGCCGGACTTGGTGAGGTACTTGGAAACCTTGACGTCGCAGAAGCAGCAGATAAAGTTATCGCCATTGGCGATGGAAGAATTGATATGCTGAG
>JAISYR010000023.1 GCA_031269795.1 Puniceicoccales bacterium | reverse complement strand
GCTGGTAGAGAACGGCTATTTGACAATACCGGCAGATCAAGTCAAAGCATTTGTCGGAGCCCTGCTTGAGATTGATGATGGTGCAGCCAAAGCGGCAGAGCTGGTAAAGGGCGGCAATTTGCCAAACTTTAACCTGAACGATCTGGGTGAAGCTCAAACCTCGCAACTTGTCGAAGCCCTGCTGGCAGCTGATGGTGCAGCCCAAGTGGCACGGCTGTTCATAGCCGGCAATTTGTCGGTGGAAAATTTCCCTAAGTTGGATGACACGCTGGCAGAGCAAGTCAAAGCATTTTTCGGAGCCCTGCTTGAGATTGATGGTGGTGCAGCCAAAGCGGCAGAGCTGTTCATAGCCGGCAAATTGCCAATATCGGCAGATCAAACCTCGCAACTTGTCAAAGCCCTGCTCGCAGCTGATGGTGGTGATCCAAGCAAAGCGGCACGGCTGTTCATAGCCAGCAGGTTGTCGGTGGAAAAATTTCCCAAGTTGGAAGGCATAGCGGCAGCTCAAACCAAAGCATTTTTCGAAGCCCTGTTCGCAGTTGAAGGTGGTCCAGCCAAAGCGGCAGAGCTGGTAGTAGTCGACGCATTGTCAAACTTTGACCCGGCCAAACTGGATGGGGCCCAAACCCTACAACTTGTCAAAGCCCTGCTGGCAGCTGATGGTGGTGGTGCAGCCAAAGCGGCAGAGCTGGTAGTATTCGACGCATTGTCAAACTTTGACCCGGCCAAACTGAATGAGGACCAAGCCCTACAACTTGCTCAAGCCATGCTTGAGGTTAATGATGGTCCAGCCAAAGCGGCAGAGCTGGTGGTAACCGGCAAATTGCCGATAGGAAAATTTTCTGAGTTGCCATCGGCGCAAGCCGGGAAACTTGCCAAAGCCATGGCCAAGACTAGTGATGGGATACGGCGTTTAGGAGAGTTAGCCCAAAAACCCTCATTGCCAAAATTGTCATTCGAAGGAAACCAATCCGGACCATTTGTCAAGACTTTGTCAGAGACTGGTGGTCTCGATGGTATAAGGTGTGTAACGGTGTTGGCCGAAAAAGGTCTATTGCCAAAATTGTCATCCGTACAATTTGTCCGGCCCTTGATTGAAAAGGGTCTCGATGGCATAAAGTGTGTAACGGTGTTGGCCGAAAAAGGTCTATTGCCAAAATTGTCATCCAAGGATGCTATCGTCCAATTACTGATTACCAATGTTTTGGGCATACAACGGGCAAATGCCTCCGCATATTGCAATGCCAGTGCCTGCTGTTTAACAGCATTGGCCAATAAAGGATTACTGCTATCCCTGCCATTCAGGGCTGATTTTAAAGAAACCGGACAATTTGCCATTGCACTGCTGCTAAGGTGTACTGGTAATAATATTAATATTGGCATAGAGTGTTTAGAGGTATTGGTCGAGAAAGACCTGTTACCAAAGCTTTCTCTGAAAGGTGTGTCCGGGTCAAATGTCCAAGAAACACTCCAGAAAGTCAAAGAAACAGTCCTAAAACTGCTTCAAGAGGGAAAAATGCACGTCTTGACGGACACAGGGAAACCCCAATCAATTGCCAGCTAATAGGGATTAGACAGGGTTGCCTATGCCAAGGACAATTCTTATACTTTTAAAAAATTGGCAAGAAGGTGAAAAAGCATAGAAAAGGGAAACACGGGAGCTGTTGCCTGATGGTTGCTCGTTTGCCATTGGGAACCACGGTGCTTCTCCCCATGGCAATGTGATAAAACGGCAAGCGTTAAAATACTTCAAGAAAATTACAAAAATTATTTGACAAAGTCTAAGTCGGACTTAGCTTGCATTTTGTTATTATGAGTACAACTTTAGCGACGGCAAAGGATATCGAGCATAAGCGGTGGTTTTTATTGGACGCCAAAGGGAAAGTTTTGGGTCGCTTAGCCGTCAAAATTGCTAACATTTTGCGGGGGCGTGGTAAGCCCATGTATACTCCGCACATGGATACGGGAGACTTTGTAATTATTATTAACGCTGAAAAGGTCAAACTAACGGGTAATAAAAATGATGCCAAGGAATACATGTTTTATTCGGGATATCAAGGGGGGGAAAAGTATGTTCCCGTTTCTTCCATGAGAGAAAAAAAACCTGAATTCTTAATAGAGCATGCGGTAAGGGGAATGTTGCCAAAAAATAAACTTTCGAAAAAATTGATAACCAAGTTGAAGGTGTACAAGGGAGAAAGTCATTTGCATGCTTCCCAGCAACCGATTGTCATTGATGTTAATGGGTAGAAAGATTTTAAAAATGGTATCTAGGAAAACAGTTGCATATTGTGGGACAGGGCGTAGGAAGTGCGCCGTCGCCTGTGTTAAAATTTGCGAAGGGACAGGAAAGTTTGACATAAATGGGAAGAGTGTTGCTGAATTTTGTCCCCTGGACAGTGCGGAACGGCAACTTTTTGCCCCGCTGGTGTTGACTGACAATGTTGATAGGCTTGATGTTAGTGTGAAGACTTCGGGGGGAGGAATAATTGGTCAAGTGGGGGCAATATCGTTGGGACTTTCCCGGGCTCTCGAAAAGATGAATTCCGAATTACGGGCGGTGTTAAAAAAAGAAGGACTGCTTACCCGTGATAGTCGAGTCAGGGAACGGAAAAAACCGGGACAGCCAGGAGCAAGAAAACGGTTCCAATTCTCCAAGAGATAAAATTATGGAAGTTTTGCCTTGCCGTGGTATTGGCGACCAAAAGGGTCAAGGAAGGGATGGCGATGCATTTTTTGAAACATTTGAACGGTTAATCCGTGAACACGGGATTACGATTGACCGCCCAAAAGGCATGTCCCATCCACGCTTCCCAGGTTTGATTTACCCCATAAACTACGGATTCATAAACAATACGCAATCGCAGGATGGGGAGGGAATTGACGTCTTTAAAGGGGATGATGACGGCATTGGAGTCGTCGGGGTCATTTGTTCCGTCGACACCGTAAAAAGGGATTCTGAAGTGAAAGTATTGTACAATTGCACGGAAGAAAACATCCAAACAGCACTTAAAATAATGAACAGCGGTCCGATGCGGGGGATTCTGATAGGAAGAAAAAATATCCCCGTCAAAAGATAAAATTTCCGCCATTGCTAAAATTTTACTCCGGGGCAGTCATCGACGACTTTACAAGTGGCATTTGTTTAGTATCCTTGGGAGTGTGTCAGATGTAAGGACGAAATTTGTTAACTCTTTCAAGGGGCAACCCAAAACTTTCGGTGTCAGACTGGACATATTGAACAACATGCAATTGTTCAAAACGAGAGATGACATGGAGAGTT
This sequence comes from Puniceicoccales bacterium, assembly GCA_031269795.1. Taxonomy (GTDB): domain Bacteria; phylum Verrucomicrobiota; class Verrucomicrobiia; order Opitutales; family JAIRKQ01; genus JAIRKQ01. The sequence continues at coordinate 31,923 of JAISYR010000023.1, read as the reverse complement.
TGATGAAGTTTTTTAACGGATGCGGGATAAAATTTTTGAACATCGGAAGCATCTTTGCCCGTAGGAATGAAAAAACCATTTCATCGTTTGCGATTGATGAAAATATTTTATCTCCTGCCGTTTTAGGGGAAACTTTTCCAGCCGAAGAAACCATTGGTCGAATAATGGATTTTTTTGATAGGCATAATACTCAAACTTTGCGGACAGAATTTACAACTTTTTGCGACAAACATGGCTGTTGGCTCGAAGAATATTCTTTATATTGTGCACTGTCTGACCAAACTGGTACCAACGATTTTTCCCAATGGCCAGATATTCTCAAGGCGTATAGTCGCAAAATAGCAGATGTAGTAAGGAAACAACTCCCGGATAGGATATTGTTTCATAAAATATTGCAATTTTTTGCCTATAAACAGCTAAAATTGATCAAAAGTTTTGCCAATGAAGCCGGTATTTTTCTCTGTGGAGATTGCGACCTTCTATGTGAAAATTTGAGTGCAGATGTTTGGAAAAATCAGAAAATGTTTTTCATCAATGATGTTTCGAAGGCCACAGTTTTTGCAGGATTTCCTCCGAGCGATATATGTGGAGCAGGCCTAAAATCGACGAAGGTTCCCTATAGAATTTCTTTTCTAGAAAACAACCGCTACGAATTTTTTGAAAACCTATTCTCCAATGGACAAACCTTGTTTGATGCTATATTTCTGCTAAATGGCCATGCAATTTTCCAATACTGGGAAATCGCCAGCAACGAAACCGACCCTAAGTATGGCAGGTGGGTAAACGTTCCAACGGGCATATTTTTCCAATATTTAGATTCTCACTTTAACAATTTTCCATACCTATTTGACTTTAATGAACCACTATTTGCAAACAATGAGATAGTTTCCAAACGCCACAGCATGTTACAGGTAGTAATTGACGGTGAACCAACGACCCATGCCTGCAGCATTTATAATCTCCAGAGGCAGCTGTTTGCCATATCCACTCACAACTGCAATAGAAAAATTTCGAAGATGCACGTTGCCCCAAATACCGTTATTCCCTGTGTCAAATCATGCTTAGACAACTACAAAAAAGGGACATATCAAATGTGTATCCTGCATTTTGATGAAGTTTGTGGTATTATAAAATGTAGTCCCGAGGGATTGCTAAATGATCCAGTCTCATCCGCCTCAAAGTTTGTCTCCTCCATAAATGGGCAAAGATTTTTGGCCATCCCAAAAACATTGCGCAACTCCAGTCGGAATACACCCAAGCAATTCAAACAAACAGTTCCTCGTCCATCCTTTCACCAAAAAGTCGCTTCCTTCCTGAAAAACCTTTTCAAATAGAATCGATGCTCCTCTTTGCGGCTATCACCGCTTTCTCTTTCGTCCCCATGGGCATGTCTATTTTTTACCTAGGCATGGCAATTTTCCCAAGTGGCTGGATTGTTATTTCTTCTGTTAGCTCTTGGTGGGATAGGACTGGTAATTCATAGAGTTCAAGCTCTATCAATTTACGAACGTAGCGGCGAATGTCCATCGATGTGAGAAGCACTGGACGATTCGTTTCGTTGGCAAAGTCTCCGACCTCTTCTTTGATCGCGTGGACAAGTTTTTTGGCCACTTCGGGATCAAGGGCGAGATAGCTTCCCGCAGATGTCTGGCGAATGGCCTTTCTGACGACATCTTCAACGGCGGGATCAAGTAGGTAAACCGCCAAAATGTTCTGTCCACCGGAATATTTGTAGCTGATGTAGCGCTTCAGGGTTGTACGAACATAGTCCGTCAATAGGATGGGTTCCTTTTCCTTCTGTCCCCATTCAATCAAACATTGCATGATTAGTCGCAGATTTCTAATGGAAATTTCTTCCTGTATCAAACGTTGTAACACTTCAGAAATTTTCTGAACTGGCAATACCCTCTGAACTTCCCTGACGAGTTCGGGGAATAATTTTTCCATATTCTCCAATAAAAACCGTGTTTCTTGCAGACCCAGGAATTCCGATGCGTATTTTTTGAGAATGAATGACAGATGATAGGTAAATATCTGTGGAGTTTTCATGTACTGAATGTTTGCCCGTTCAAGCTGTGGAATCAGCGTATTTTCCACCCACAGCGATGGCATATTGGGCAAGAAAGGTTTTTCTTCCTTGAATTGGATGTTTAGAATTCCCAAGCTTTCCTTCGTCTCCCGAACAAGGACATGGCCGGGTAATATTTTCCCCTGAGATACGGGTACTTCCTGGAGTAGGATTTGGTACATGCCATCGCTCAAGTTTTCATTAAACCGCAGATGGATACCGGGGAATGGTACCCCAAGGTCATAGTACAGAGCTTGGCGAACTTGGATCAGTTGGTCGTTTAGAAGATCAGGCTCAACGGATTGTTCTATGACCGTTGCCACGTCCAACAACAACGGTACCGTGACGGAAAACTCACCATCATCCTGTTTTGCCTGCGATGCTTTTGGGGTAGCGTCGGATGGTAATCCTGCCCCCGCCCGAGAAATCGTAGGTGTCGCTGCCCGTGCGGGTTTGCCCATTCTTTTCCCACCGAAAAATAACATCACTCCCAAAATTGCAAATGGAATCTTTGGAAATCCCGGAATTAGCATCATAAGAATAACCATCACACCGGCGATAAGCAACGCTTTCGGTTGGGCAAATACCTGTTTACCGATATCTTGACCTAGGGCACTAGATGCGTCGGAAGCAACACGGGTAACAATAACACCGGATGTTATCGCGATCAAAAGGGCGGGAATCTGGGATACCAAGCCATCTCCGATTGTCAAAATTGAGTAAGTTTTCAATGCCTTGCTCGCATCCATTCCCTTCTGGGTAATACCTATGATAAGCCCCGCTATTATATTAATCGTTGTTATGATCAAACCGGCGATGGCATCTCCCTTTACAAATTTCATCGCCCCATCGAGTGCCCCATACAGTTGGTTTTCACGGCCGAGTTCATCGCGTTTAAACTTTGCCGTCTCGTTGTCAATGGCACCGGCTCGCAGATCGGCATCAATGCTCATCTGTTTGCCTGGCATGGCGTCAAGAGTGAATCTAGCGGCGACCTCGGAGACACGTTCGGCACCCTTGACAATAACAACAAATTGCACAATCAACAGGATTAAAAATATAACCGCACCAACGACAAAGTTCCCGGCAACGACGAAATTTCCAAATGTGTGGATAATTTCTCCAGCATCGGCATGTATTAAAATTTGCCTAGTGGTTGTAATGTTAAGGGCCAACCTAAACAGAGTGGTAAACAGCAATATGCTCGGAAAGGTAGAAAGTTCCAACGTTCGTGGAATATACATCGCCAACATGAGCAACAGCACGGATATGGTAAGATTAACCGCAAGAAGTACATCGAGCAACCACGTTGGGATCGGAATGATCATTAACACTATGATCATCATGACCAAGAAGGCCAAAATAACATCATTGAACCTCGATAACTTCAGTACTCCACCTTTTGCACTCACAATAGATACTCCTCTACTCCTTTGCCAACATTGGCTTCTTGTTCTCGAATTTCTTTTTCCTCTAACCCAAGATAATAAATCAGATTGTCTCGTGCTTCACTATCTCGTCCAATACTCCAAGTCACATGGCTTTTCAACAAAAAGAATAACTTTTGATGTTTGGATATCATTTCAACGCCATCAAGCTTTTCTAGATGTTGTACCGCTTCAAGTGGACGACTGGTAAAATATAGTGAAAAACCTAGGCCAAGTAATATTTCTATATCTTCCGGGAAAAACTCATACAGCCCTCTGTGCAGCACCAAAGCTTCATCGTATTTGCCATAACAAATATACAAATACGCCAATATCAAAAGAAACTCTTTCTGACTTTTATCCACACAGCTTAAATTCAGTAAAATATGTTAGCATACCAAAAAGAAAAATCAACACATTTTAGACGTAGGTATTATCCCATTAATAACATATGCCGATATTGGTCGAGAAGTTCACATTTTTCTTCTTCATTTTTTAATAGACCTATAACGTCCTCAAAGAGTTCCTTGTATGGATAATCTTCACCTTCTTTTTCTATGACATCGGCAAAAACCTCACATGCTTGATTGATTTTTAACCTAAATCGTTGGGGGGTGAGTATGCTTCTATCCGTTACGGATGGCCGCAGCAGTTGTACCATTGATTTGCTTAAAGTTTTAAACTCTAAGACCTTTTTCAGTTTTTCTTCTATTTTTCCTTCGCATGGATCAATGGACACACTTCCTGGTAAGTGCATTCGTTGCCCTCTCGCCGACAATTTCGATATATTTACAATACCGAAATCCATGGCGTATTTTTCAGCATTTTTGGCCGGGTTTTTATCTTTTTCTTCGGAATCCATTGGTCAAACTTTCCTATGCGGACAGAGATCCTTCGAGCCTGTCCTGTAAATCTTTTAATTTATGAATAACTTTTTGCAAAACATTTAAATCGAAGGTTATCAGTGGACATTTAACCGCGAACCCGAGGGCTTGATCCCTGTGTAAAACAGGATTTACCAAAAACTCTTCGTTGGGTTCATAGTCACACAACGACAAGGCTCGCTTGTACACACTGCCATTTACCCGATCATACACCCTCAAAAGGTATATGATTACACAATCCCCTGATTCATCGCGATATTTTTCATCGATGAACAGATCCCCGATATTATGTATCGTCATATGAACGACACCATTTTCGTTGGTTTCAAGGGCTTTAAAACCAGTCAGAGTCCCAAATTCTTGTAGTACTTCACTGAGTTGCATAATTTTAATCGTTTACACCTTCCACTATTTCTTCCTGTGTAGTCTCTTCTAGAACAATCAATTCGTCCAATTCGCGTTGCATGGCTGTAATTATCTGCAGCCTATTATCGGGGTCCACAAAAAACTTCAGCGGCAATTGCCGTATCATTTCAATGAATTGAGTTATGGCAAATATTGCCATTTGAGGATTTTCCGTGTCGACCCCAAATCCTCGCAAAAACTCCTGTATCTGCATTTTCCCGGCAAATGCTTGGACTGATAACTTCGCAGCTTCCTTCGCAAGGAGAATATGTTGTTCTCTGTTAAATTCGACCACTGCACATTCTGGAAAATGTTTTACTATCAGTGCCCGATACGCTTTTATGCGCTCAAACAGCTGGCCAGCCACTTCCACGCGAAATAACCCATCCCGTATGAACATAAGCATATCCCTGTCCCGCGACGGATTGGCAGACTCCATATCCCTGCCCAATAATTCGAGCAACATATGGACCGTCTTGTTGAAATCTTTTACATTGACTCCTTCATCCTTTGTTTTTTTTGACTGTGATTTTCTTCTTTCCATGGTCGTCCGTTATCCATGTCCAAATCATGGCACTGGCAATGCGACAGTAGACTTAGCCGAATCGCTGTAGCATATGTTGATGATCACAGAAAAGACTTCCAAAAAGTTTTCGCAACCCAAAATGTTGTCCCTGTAAAGGGCCGCTATGTCGACGGATGACCACTGTTTCCCCCCTATGGTAAGCGCACCATCTAGTAAGCTTGCGGCCTTTGGAATAATATTGTATCCGTCTTTGATTTCTTGGCCGTGAATTTTTTCTAAATTTTGTAGAGCTTCTTCAATCGACTGTCTAACCAATGTCGAAAACTCGACTTGTTCTTGCAATGAATGTGTTTTTTGTGAAAATTCCTCTATGCGCTTTTGTGGTTTTGCATCCTTTGCATTCGGCTGTCTTTCCAACCTTATAGTCATTTTCCTGCATTGCTCAATTTCCTCTTTATTGGATTTAGCTTCAAAGCCTTCTATTTCGTACAAGTATCCCAAAAAATTATCCTGCTCCGTAACTTCAGGAAAATACCTCGGAAGATCTCTCAGTAAATAGGCAGAAAAAGGTTCTCCTTCATAGGTAAGTTGTCTAGTGCCTTCGCCTTCCTTGAATTGTGGATTTTGCAACATGAGCTGTTGCTTTAGGCGGTTAAAATGGTACCCATATTCTTTATATGCCCTTGGATCACGATTTCTATCCAATTTATTAATACGTAAAGTTAAAATTTTCTCTTTTTCCGTCGCTTTCTTTTTGTCTTGTACGTCCCGCTTTGTAAGGCTATCCCGAACAAGCACCGCATCCGTCGGACAATCATCCATTGCATAGGCAAGTTCGAGCATGGATTTTGATTCTGGATGTAAATCCGCTTTTTGGCCTTCATAAACACCTTGTTCCGGATATACCGCTTGTGCTTCAGCGGGACCAAAGACTGATAAACTAACATTCGATGTCGCCATATTTTTACCCTATGGATTACAATTAGAGAAAAAGATAGTTTTGTCAATTATGTAAAATGTAATATACTATATATAATAGTTGTAAGAATGTTAATATTATGCAATGTTTGATAGGTTAGAGACCTGTCTTACGTGGGTTAGTCAAATATTCCTTGCTACGCTGAGCCGGGTACTTTGTTGTTTTTCCAAAATCTCTTGCATGGAGTGCAAACTCGTGGTAATACTTCGCTGGGATGCACTATAAGCTTCCTGCATACTTCGAATCTGTTGCATAGTATTTTCAAAAAACGTTTGTATTTGAGCAACTTCAGCTTTTACGAAGGCAGCTTTTTTTCCTTTTTCCGCAAGATCAAGCGCCATAACTCCCTGTGCTATGGCACCAGTGGCATTGGCCAAACTAGAAATAGCATTTGCGACCGATGAAATTGTCCTGGCTACTGCAGAAGCAGCATTGGAAACCTGGGCAACCACAGCTGCAGCCGAAGCTACAATGGATAGGCAAGCACAGCATATGCTTACTATCGCCATAACTTTTTTCATTTCAGCCGCTGCTTTTTCCTTTTCGTAGGTGGCTTTTGCTTCGGCCATTTTTAATTCATAGACCGCAATTGATGTTTGGGCACTCACAGCTCTTTTGGCTGACATAGTTTCAAATCGCGATTCCCGTTGTTCGGATGTTGACTTTATCATAATCAACATTACAAGGAACATTATATCATTCAGGGAACATTTTTGAACGTATTTATTGCTTCCATCCAATACATCCGAGACCCTGTTCAATTCCCCAGACTGCAAATTGCCAATCGCATTACCTGTATCCAAACCATCCCTTGGATTAAACACAATGATGCTATTAAATGGATTAATCGGTGGAACGACAACCTCAGGACAGGCCCTTGCTATTTTGTCAGCTTCCTCGCCTGCTTCCGAGGAAAAACCTCCTGAGCCCGGCTCCTTGATATCAGGCTGCGACCCTTGAGTTTCTGGTATTTCTGTAGCCAAAACGTTGACATTTTAACGAATTAATATCATCCAGTCAAGCGTTCCTTTTAATTGTTTACCTGGCGAACCTTGGGCGCAAGCAGACCCCGCATGGGAAAGCCCCGGCCAGGGAATTATTTTAAATTTCAGTTCACAATGAATGGTTCAGATTTTCTGGATGGAATAGCAAAATTAAAAGAACAGCGAAGTCCGACGGAGACTTGGACATCACTACATGCGTGTGGTGATAAAATCAAATTTAGTTTCTTTAGGAATATTTTTAAGAATCTTTTGTATATGTTGCTTTTAGATTTATTCTTATTAATTTATTCTCAGTCGTCGCATTCATAGTCTCGGTAATTGGAAAACGTACGAGAAATCATACTCCAGCGGAGTGAATATTTTCCACTTTTTTCCTGTTTATTCGTTTGCTTTTTGTTTGCATTGGCTTGTGGTAGCACAACTGGTGCGGCGGCTGGTAAGCCCATGCTAGGCTAAATCCTTGATTTTTGATTCAAAGTCTGCTAACTGTAGGGCATCGATCAAAGTATCGATATGGCCCTCCATAATCTGAGACAAGCTATATAACGTTAGTCCAATGCGATGGTCGGTTACCCTCCCTTGGGGGAAATTATATGTCCGTATTCTTTCGGATCGGTCACCGGAACCCACCTGGTCCTTCCGTGTTTGAGCATATTTGGCTCGTTCTTCTTCTTCCTTTTTTTGTAACAGGCGGGATCGTAGGACTTTCATTGCTTTGACCTTATTTTTTTGCTGAGATCTCTCATCGGCACAATAAACAGCCATTCCACTCGGTTTATGCACAATTTGGACGGCAGAATCCGTGGTATTGACTCCTTGTCCTCCGGGGCCACTGGCACGGCATACGGAAATTTCCAAATCTTCAGGGGCAATTGTTATGTCGACCTCCTCCGCCTCAGGTAAAACCGCCACCGTAGCAGCCGATGTATGAATCCGTCCGTTGGCCTCCGTTGTTGGTACTCGCTGCACCCTATGGACACCGCTTTCAAATTTCAAAAATTTGTAAACATCCTCACCGGAAATTAGAAATATTATTTCCTTAAATCCCCCTGTGTCTGATATGCTCGTTGCCATTACTTCTATTTTCCATCCCCTAGATTCTGCAAATTTGGCGTACATTCTATAAAGATCTCCGGCAAATAGGGAGGCCTCTTCTCCTCCAGTACCAGCACGAATTTCAATGACAGTATTGCGGGAGTCGCTGGGATCGGGAGGAATCATGAGCATTAGCATATCCCGCTGGAGCTGTTCAATGGCGTTTTGCAAATTCTCTATTTCCTGTTTTGCCAATGTTTTTAATTCCTCATCCGAGGAAAGGTCATTCAACATCGCCTTTGCGAATTCAATATCTTCCAGAGCTTTCCGTATTCGTTCTTCCTTGGCGATTAAGGTTCCTATTTTCTGGTATTCCCTTGATATGGCCGAGGACGTCCTACGGTCGGAATAGAAATCTGGACGACCCATTTGTTCCTCGAGGACTTTATACCTAGCTCTGAATTTTGCAATGTCAGGAGTACTTTTCATGGCAAGTGGTACTAATGTTTTTTGGGGGAAAACAAAGCATTTTAAATGTATGATCAAAAGTCACATTGACCATGTCAATTACTATCATTTTCCAAGGGTCCCAATTAATCCTTTTATGTAGGCATTGGTTTTGACAAAGTTCAATTTCCTAGCAATGATCCTCTCTCTCTCCCTAAGATTTATGCGTGATTTTACAATGTTATCTCCCCGATGTTTACCAAAATTTTTTACATACTCTAGTCCCTTTGATAGGTGTTCAATTTGAAATGTTTGGTATCTTTTTAATCGTGCAATGTACCAATCGCTGTTGATAATTGCTTCCCTGGTAAACATTGACCTAAAATTTTCATCCCGCAAAGTCATCCCCGCATATTGCCCATCGATGGCAATGTGCAGTAAAGCTCGTAGCGGAGGAATAGCATTGTCAAATTCGGCATTGTCGACTATTAGCAAAGCAGCACGCCTATGGGCCTCAAGGATGGTATCCATGCTATCGGCAAAAATATCCATATCCTGCGTTTCAGGGCGTAGCATGCGGTCGGATAATATTGTATCTGGGAACTGGAATACGCGCCCTGCTAGTACCCTAACAAATTTCCGTGTAATCCTATATCCTAGACGCTCCGCATGTACCAATTTGCCGTTATGTGCAAAATTTTCACAGCGCTCAAGGTATCCGTGCTCGATCAGAAACTTTGGGTTTCGTTCTTCATCGGTCATTCTGCACCAAATTTCTGGCAATAGATAGGTAATATCATGGTCAACCTTGAAGTTTGGCCCCACATATCCGGCTGCTGACAGGAATCCCGAATAGCCCGTTAGGATAAAGCTTAGAAGTGCGTTGTTTAAATCATATACACTGCTTAGACAATTAAATGGGCCCTTTGTCATTGCTCCTTCCAGGCCAGCACCGGTTGTCGATGGAGATTTCCCTGTCATGCTTGACATGTATTCCAAAAACAGTTCCGGCAAATCCATGTAGTGTAATGGGCCATAGACGCACAATGGCCGAACTCCCGCCTCCGGAGGGTTATTTCTCCTCCCCGAAAGAATATCGCTGACTGGCGTATGCTCCACATTGAAATCGTGGTCATACTTCCTCCATAGCTTTGAGGAAATCGTCGTCAAATAGGTATTAAATGCATGGCAAACGTCATTTCGATTTTGTAAATATCTTTGATTTTTACTCATTGTTCCATTTGGCATTACCCGCAATTCCGATGGACAAACGATGAATTTTGGCGCATTTTCGTCGCGTACAAAATCCTCCAACATTTTTTTCATGGGAGCGGAGTATGTTTCGAATTTTATGCGATTATGTATCATTTGTTTCACGTCATCCCTAGTTAGTGCTTTAAAATTACACATAAAGATGTTTTTGAGCGTCATGTCACGCTCACTTCCCGGGTCATAACCTGGAATGATCGCTTCGTCGGGACGTTGGTATAGCCTATATTCGCAGTTATGTACAATTTTAAGGGAAGGGTTGGCATTGTTTCCCGTCAAATATGGAATATTTTTAGCGGGAACGGTGGTGGTAACCGAAATATCGTCTGCTAGTTGGAATTTTGCCGATGGGACAAAATCATCGCGCAAAGAGAACAGACGCCAATGATTCGAAAAATCAAACCCAACCCGCAGGTAATGTTCGAAAAGCTTTTCATTGTTATACCTTAGTTCGTTGCCATATTCTCCATTAATTTTATCAACGGTAAAAAATTGCTGCCAGTTGGATTCCCCAAAGTTTTTACTGAACCGCTTTATGGTAAAAATCAACTCCAATACGTGCTGTGGGATAGTTTTGAGCCAAAAATTATATTCATCGCTGTAATAGTCATTTGGAGTTAGCAATTTTATGACACTTCCAAGACTTCTCCCGGGGTCCAGTAGGGACCTATCATCTGTCCTATTATTGTCCCTAAAGCGTCCTGAAAAATCTTTTTGAATTATTTCCTGGGCCAACTTGCAGTCTTTGTCATAGTCGAAAACAATGGTCGGACCGGTTAATATGAATTCGTCGATTGGCTTTGCGATTTCCGATTTTCCACCACCGGAAACCGTCGCTGGTTTGTAGCAAAAAATCCCGCGGGCGGAAGTTCCTACCATCTTCCACCTACCATTTCGCCCATCGGGCTTTTCAAGCGAAATTCTATAGCCGGAAGGTAAAATATAGACCTTTTCGAATTCGAATGGTAATTTTACAGTTTTTTCCCCGACCTCCCATGAGATTGCCAACTCGGGGAGGCAAAAATTTGCATATTCGGGCAGATATACGATAGTTGGGAAATGCTTGTCAATGGCAAAACCGTCCTGCAAATTCAAGGATTTGGAGCAGCAATTTATCGTATTTTCAAACCCATGGCCATCCCCAAACTCTTTGCCATAGTTGAATCTATCACCCAGATCGTACCTCGGGAAAACTAAAGTCCCACCCGAATGCTCTTCTTCACACATGCCAAGCATATTGGCCACATATGACATCTGCGATTTTATTTCTTTTTTGCCGTACCCATTATAGCTATCGGCAACTATAGAAACCACGACATTGCTACCATCGCGGGCCATGACCCTAAATGGCTGTCCATCGTGATATAATTCATTCTCTTTTTCCCAGCACATGCCGTCTTTTTTTTGCCGTTCGGAGGCCTTATCAACGTGAGGTAACCCTAGGAATTTTTTAGTACATTTTCTCAGCTGCGGCGCAAATACTATGCACCCCGTATGCCCTGTCCACGTTATTGGATCTAGGGCGGCGTCGTTTTCTGGCAAGAATGGGGATCCGGCGTTACCAAAAATACTTTCCGTACAGTCCAAGATGCTAACCAGGCTTCCAGGGACAAAGAACCGTATTTCCATCCTTTTTCCCTCTTGAATACCTTCCATTTTTGGACAAATCATCGGCTTCATATAGTTGGACACAAATAGTTTGGCAGGATTACCGTGGTCAGCGGTAAATGGCACAACCAACATTTTATCGTCCGGGTTGAATGCCACTTGCAACATTTTTGCAAATGTAATTTTTGGAATTTCCTTTTTGTCGGAAGGGACGATGGGCCCTCCTTCAACTATGTGGAAAACATCCTTCGTTGTTCTCTTATCCGTGGATGGATTGTGTAGGATTCCATTGTACGTCCGATAGGAATCTACGTAATCGGAGTGAAATTCGTCAGAATTTTCTGGGAGTGATAGGACCCTGGCCACACCATATTTGTCGCAAATAAAATCATTCCAGGGAAGGTAGGAACCCCCATAAAGATCTCCTAAAAATTTTTTACAAAACTCTTCCACCCGCCCGTCGGCTTTGCATTTGCCACTGAGCAAATTTTCCGCCTTCAAATTTTTTTGATGAATGGCGTGGAAAGAGGTGTGTACCTTCGCACTTTTAAACGACAAGAGTTGTGTTTTTATGTCGCCTATCTCTCTGCTTTTTGGTAAAATATTCACCCCCTTTGCGGTAACACCTATGCTCGCTCTTCTCTCCATATCAATTTCTGGAGAAAGTGTAAAAATAGTTTAACACATGGCAAGAAACAAAATATTTTTGTCCCTTGATCACCGTAAACTACCCGACTTCGGTGTTTCCCCAGTGGGAAAAATCTGCTGGGATGGAAGATGAAAGATCTCATCTATAGCAGATTCATTTTAAAGGGTTTGTCATTTTTATGCAAAGAAACATTTGTTGTTCTTTGCATAAAAATGATGTTATGCATAGGTCATGTGTTAATTTAGTTAGGCTTGACTGTGTTCAGCAAAAATCCCTCTTCGTGCTACCGCCCTGATTGCGCTAGGGCTTGACCGGCAACAACTGGATAAGATAAGAGTAACTTACATATGGCAGGCCAATCGTAATATTTACCGTTTAAATTCATAGGAGCTTGCCTATTTAATTCACGAATGCTACGATCTTTAGCCCTTGGGTCGTCCGGGCTGGCGACGATCTCCTTCTGAAACCGCGCAGAGCCGAGTCGACGTTCTACTTTACTCATAAATATGCTAAGAAATTTCTTATTTTTTACCATATCCGCAGGTGTTACAAATCGTACAGCACCATTTGGCATTTGTACTGGAATTGATACTGTGCCGCTAAATGGGGAAACAATTCGAACTCTTCTTCCATCAAAGTTTGGTTTTGGAAAATCTGCCATTGTAGACGATATTATTGAAGCAGGTATTTGATCTAGGGCCTGCTGCCCATGAGTTTCTGATATTATTTTCATATAATTTCCAATTATTGATTGGGCCGTCATTCCAACACTTTTTTTGGTTAGCTGTCAATGACAATTTTTGTAATTTTTAAAATTTTCCGTGAAATTGCAAAAACTTTCTGTCAATTTGTTTACCAAATGATTTGTCATTTTTATGCAAAGAAACATTTGGTATTCTTTGCATAAAAATGATGGCACCCGTAGGTTATGTGTTGGTTTCGCTACGCTGACTGCGGCATTTCGCTAGAATTCCCTATTGTGCTACCGCCCCAATTGTGCTATGACTTCACCGAGAGCACCTGGATTAGTGATAAGTAACTGACATAGGAGAACAGCATTGACACATCCTTTTCCTTTTGGGCCCATAAAGAAAGGAGGTAGTCCATATACTTCTTCACGATTGTAAAGATCTTGGACCATTGGCTTGTCACAGGCGGCAATCCTATGTAGAAGTGGCAGAGGGCTGCCTTGGAAGTTTATTTCTTTCAAAAAGGCAAGTATAGCTGGTCTATTTTGTAACAATGCTTGGAATTCCATAGTTTGTCTTCCACCATCTGGCATTTGTGCCTCTATTAGCGTTGGAGCAGATACTTGATCTAGGGTCTGCCGCCCATGAATTTTTGGTATTCTTTCCATATAATTTCCAATTATTGATTGGGCCACCACTCCAACACTTTTTTTGGTTAGCTGTCAACGGCAAATTTTGTGATTTTTGGAATTTTCCGTAAAATTGCAAAAGCCCTATGCCAGTTAGTTTACTCTCGGCAACTATGCCACAAAGGTTTCCCCTTGTGGCAGATTACTGTAGCCAGCATTGGCTTTCGTCATGGTCAAACTTAATCAAAAAGCACCTAATTCTGAATAAACAACATTGGCAGAAACTGCATGAGTGGAGAGCAAGCTATATAATTGATCGGGGGCGAAGTATCCGTATTTTGTACGTATGGGAGGCATTGAAAAGGTAACTGAACGGGACCGGTTAGTGATCGGCTCTTGGCGGCACAGCGTGAGGGTTTCCCCATAATTTATTCTATCCAAAAAAGCATTAATATGGTCTTCATTTAAAAATTTCTCAAATGGTACTTCTCGTGCTGCATTACCACTTGGTGTTGGGACCAAAATTGGTGTTTGTGGTGTAACTGGTACCACCTGAGGTTGTTGTGGCAAACGCGGCCTTGGTACTGTAGGAAGTCCTTGATTTAAGTTTTGTGATAAGATTTTAGATAAACGCGGTGCTATTCTTACAGCAGGCATTGTTGTTCTTATTACCATAGCAGGTGTTTGACTTATGCGCAGTGCTGTTCCTGCAGCAGATATTGTTGTTCTTACTGTAGCAGGTGTTATAGCAGGTGTTTGATTTACACGCGGTGCTGTTCCTGCAGCAGATATTTGACTTGAGGTCTGTGGTCCCCTACAAAAGTTTGGTGATACTTTCATTTTCGTATAATTCCTAATTTATTGATTGAGCCACTATCCCAATACTTTTTTTGGACAGCTGTCAACGGCAGATTTTGTGATTTTTTAAAATTTTTCCATGAAATTGTAAAAGCCCCATGCCAATTCGTTTACCTTCGGCAATTATGCCACAAAGGTTTCCCCTTGTGGCAGATTACTGTAGCCAGCACTGGTCCCCGCTCAAAAGAAGGAAAGGTTTTGTTTTATGCAACTTGCAATGCTTACGCCAAAGGCCAACGGGAGCATTTCTTATTCCATGTTTTATCACCTGATATATGTCTAAAAAATTTTCTCGCAAAAGGATCTCCCATGAAGAGTATGAGTTTCGTCATGTGTAGTATCATAGGTTACATTGGAGCAAAGGATGTTGCTCAAATTTTGCTTGATGGGCTCGAAAGGCTGGAATATCGAGGATATGATTCCGCTGGCATAACAGGATTAAAAGATGGAACATTTATCACCACAAAACAACTGGGAAGGGTTAAAAATCTTTCAAATGCGATAAAGCCTTCGATGAATTTTGGAAATTTGGGAATTGGCCACACAAGATGGGCAACTCACGGAAAGGTTTCCGTAAAGAATGCCCATCCACATGTAAGCTTCCATGGGCTTTTTGCGATTGTGCACAATGGGGTAATAGAAAATTATGAATCGATCAAACACTACCTGGCAAAGCAGGGATACAAATTCTATTCTGAAACGGACACGGAAATTTTGGTAAATTTAATCGAATATCATTTTAGGAAAGAACCCGATTCGAAAAATAGGTTTCTTGTTAGTGTGCAAAAGGCATTGTTACATGTTAGGGGAACCTATGGGATCGCAGTGCTTTGCAAAAATAATCCCGAAGAAATGGTGATTGCTAGGAAAAGCTCACCCCTAATTATAGGGATCGGGAAAAATGAAATGTTTGTGGCGAGCGATGCATGTGCTTTCGTCGCATATACGAAGAACGTTGTCTATCTAAACGATGGGGAACTTGCCCATATCACGTGTGCAGATTTCTCGATTACAACGATGAAAAATGAAACGATCGATGCCATAAAATGTGAACTGGACTGGCAGGTTGAAGATGTTTCCCGGGGAAAACACGAACATTTTATGCTGAAAGAGATTTGTGAACAGCCCATGTCCATAGAAAATGCTATGCGTGGACGGTTTTCGGATGATCTCAGTACGGCAAAATTTGGAGGGCTGCAGCTGTTACCACGCGAATTGAGGCAAATCGATAGGATTTTATTTTGCGCCTGTGGAACGGCATGGCATGCCTGTTTGGTGGCCGAGTATTTGATAGAAAAATATGCAAGGATACCGGTTGAAGTAGCCTATTCTTCGGAATTTCGCTACGGTAACGTTCCTTTGGATAAGAACACCCTCGTTTTTATCGTCAGCCAATCGGGGGAAACCTTGGATTCCCTGGCAGCATTGCAAGAGTCTAAACGCAAGGGATACAGAACGTTGGCAATAACGAATACCATAGGTTCCACCATAGCTAGGGAATCGGAAGGGGGAATCTATCAACACTCTGGGCCGGAAATTGGAGTTGCATCGACGAAAGCATTTACGGCACAACTGTGCATAGTCGCCATGTTGGCGTTGCTATTTGGACGGTTACACGATATGAGTTTTGACGAAGGCAGTGAATTTGTCCAATCTCTGTTGGAATTACCCAAAAAGATTTCGCAAATCCTAGACAAAAAGGATGAAATTCAACGGATTGCAAAAAAATATGCCCATTGCAAGGATATGCTATTCCTCGGGCGGCAGTCGATGTTCCCCATAGCCCTCGAAGGTGCACTGAAATTAAAAGAAATTTCATATATTCACGCGGAAGGTTACCCGGCAGCGGAAATGAAGCATGGACCAATAGCTCTGGTTTCGGACCAGTGCCCATGTGTTTTCTTGGCCACCCAAAAAGATATTTGGCAAAAAAATATTTCCAACATACAGGAAGTAAAGGCCAGAAATGCCAAAATAATAGCGGTGACATCGGAAGGACATCAAATTTCACCCAATCACGTCGATGATTTGATGGTGATCCCGGATACCCATGATGCTCTCAAACCCATACTGGCGACAATTCCGCTACAACTTTTCGCCTATTACATTGCAAAAGCACGGGGATGTGACATAGATAAACCAAGAAATTTGGCGAAATCGGTAACCGTAGAGTAAAACTTGAATGAAAAGTTTCACGAAATTGTTTCTATTGGTAGCACTGATTTTTTGCCGGAGTGTTGGTTCGGCGGAGGACGAATTGCCCAACGATATCAAAGATACCGCTGATTTCATAACCATAGATGTCCATTTCGGCAAAAAGTTTGAATCTTTGATAAACAGTGGCAATGGGGCATATAAAATTGGCTTTTTTACCCTTGCCAAAAAATTTTTCGTGGAGGCACTGGCGATCAAAGATTTATCCAACGAGCAGAAATATGTGGCTTATATGGGCTTTTTAGAATCATGTTTGGCTTCAGGAGAGTTTTCAGATGCAATGGAACTGTTCGACACGATTTTGAAATTAACACACGTCGAGATTCATCGAGAGTTTAAAAACAAGTTTCTATTAAACACTGCAATCGTAGCGTGTTTCAAGCATGATTTCGCGGTGGCAAACAAAATTCTACTAAAATTGGACATGAAAACTCTCCATGATAACGAACTTGCATGGTATCACGCCGTTAGAAGTGTTATGTTCGCCATGGTTGCCAATTTCGAAGAAATGGAAAATAACCTGGAAGAAGCCAAAAAACACTCCCCATCCGTCGACCAATCCGTCCACATTCAAGCATTCGTAATCCAATTCTTATTGCAATTCCCAACGCATTCAACGGCCATAAACAACCTCCTCGGAGCTGCCGATGCCATGCATAAAAAATATAAATTGCAAAGGGACAGTTGTCCATTTGTAAAAACCTATGCCCTTATGTTGATTCATAGCGGAAATGGGCAAAAAGCAAAAGATCTACTGGATGAACAAATTGCAAACACGAAAGATTTAAACGTTCAAGATTTGCAATCACTTTGCCTATACCGTGCCATTGCCGATGGACTTTCTTCCGCAAGTGGGCTAAATACGGTCCTCGAACTGCTGCTATCTTCGGCCAACGACGAGCTTAAAAAACAGGCATTGAAGCTACTACTCCTACTGGTTGAAAACACAAATCAAAGGATGGAGGCGATCAAAACATTGTCCGATGTGAAACTCCAAACCTCCGTTTCAAAAAACATGATGCGCCATATTTTATTTGCCAAACTCAGGCTGGCGATCGATGCCGAAAATCTCACCGCGGCACAGCGCATAGCAGAAGAGATCGTCCTCCAATTTCCCAAGGAAACACTCATAAAAAACATATACCACGCACTTGCCTATTTGGCCTGGCAACAAGAACCGAAAGATTATCGAATGTCTGCACACTATCTGGGAAAGGTACGAGATATTACTTCGGATAATGCGGAAAAAGTTAACATGACAATCCAGATCGGCAATGCTTTCTATTTGAGTGAAGCCTATGACATCGCTGCCCATATCTACGAAGAAGTTCTAAAAACAAATGTGGATAATGTAAAGTACGACAAAATACTGTGCCAACTCATTCAGGCTGACATTAAATCCAAAAACTTGGTGTTGGCGGAGCAGCATTTGCAAAGTGCTCGCCAATGCCACAATTTATTCACGGAATATCGATGGCATGCGGAATTGTTATATATCGACGCCCTCATAGGAGATAATAATCCGCAACAAGCCATGGAATATCTATCCATGCTTTTGGGAACGTATGCACACAAAATTCAGCCATTTTACCTGGTGAAATTTTATTTGCTCCAAGCATACTCACTATTCTCCAAGCAGCATTATCAGCAAGCCCATATCGCCGCGACTGATATCTGTACAATCTTTCCAAACAAAAGTAGTTCTGCCGAAATTTCCCAGATTGTCGGACAAGCATTATTCGTGAAAGGAGTTTGCGAATTTAAATCGCAGAACAAGGATGCTGCCTTTTTAACGTTTGAACGGTTGAGATCGGACTATGCCGACCAGGAAGTCGCAATGCTGTCATATTTTGAAGAAGCGGAATACTTTTTCAAACTCGGCAATGTTTCAAGAGCATGTAATGTTCTGCTCACATGTGCGGAAACCAATGGCATATATTCCCCATTCGCATATTATCGGTGTGCCGAATACTGCAAATCGCTGGGAATGGCCTACTACGATGAAGCGATCACCCATCTATCGACTTTGATTTCCAAATACGGGAACCATGAAATCATATATGCGGCACATTTGGAACTGGCAGACCTACTGCGGCTGAGCGGAAAGTTTGGCGATGCTCAACTCGTATACGAGGAACTGCTGAAAAATTTTCCGTTTGACAGGCGATATCTTTTCACCGAATTTTGTCTAGCAAAGGCAATTTTTGCCCAGAAAAATAAAGATGATTTGTTCATAGGGCGTGCCCAAATGATACTGGAGCGGTTATATTCCCTCGCCATTGCCGATAGATCTTTTCACATAGAGATCGCCGCCATGTACTGCTTTGTTCTACAAGCGAGTTTATCGACCGATGAGATGAAACAATTTGCATGGGAGACTCTACTGGCTTCCATGGCGAAAGAAAACATTTTAACCCAAAATGATGTCTACTGGCTTATGCAAATTGCAAACCTTCTCACAGATTACTACTCCCTTAATCCGAGTGATTTAGAACTTGAAACGTTGCAAGTGATGACAAACAAGTTAAAGACTTTCACCCCCTAGCACCTGCCCATATGAAGAAATTTTTGTTAGTTCTTACCGTTGCCATGATGTTTTTGACCAATTCCTATGGTGAAAATATTTTTACGACAAAAGAATCCATTATTCTTGGAATTACTCAGGGAACGACGGAGTTTTTACCGATTTCATCGACCGGACACCTAATATTGGTCGATCAATTCCTTCTAAGTCATGGGCCTTTGCCCTCGGGTAATATGGATGACTCCAAAGCTTTGAGGGTACAGGCTAAAAATGCTTATTTTGTAATAATTCAATTTGGATCGATGCTCGCCGTACTATTTTTGTATAGGCGTAGATTTACTGATATGTTTCTAGGCCTATTTGGTCGCAATCACCATGGATGCAATTTGATGCTCAACCTGATTGCATCATTCCTTCCGGCAGCAATAATTGGCCCTTTTGTGAGCGGATGGCTAAAAATATTATATCACGCTCTCCCCGTCGCCATTGCGCTGACTATCGGCGGCATAATCATGATTCGCGTTGAGAAGTCTTACCGTAAAAGGTGGATGAGGGGCTATGGCAAGATTGACAATCTAACATTTGCTAAAAGTTTTTTTATCGGCCTTTGGCAATGCCTGGCTTTCATTCCCGGGACGAGTAGATCAATGGCAACCATAATTGGTGGTTACCAATGTGGATTGCGCAGGTCAGAAGCAGCAGAATATAGTTTTCTCCTTGGATTTGTAACGTTATCTGCGGCAACCGTGTACGAATTCGTAAAAAACTTCCATATCATATCTCTATACTTTAGCGCAAAGACATTTTTGCTGGGAATTAGCATAGCTTGCCTATCTTCTATGGTGGCGATAAAGTTTTTGATTTCTTTTATCGCACGCAATGGGATGATAATTTTTGCGTGGTATAGGATTATTTTAGCAATTCTGGTATTCCGTAGCTTTTTCCGCCAATAGGCATAGTTTATTTTTCCCTTCGGGGCAGGCGTTAAACTCCACGGCGTATAAATTTTTTCACAAAAATTCTTGATTTCTGTTAGTTATCCATTAAGCCATTCCCTTAATTGGAGAGACATGGCCAGAATTTGTATAATAACCGGAAAAACTCGCAGCACGGGATGCCGTATCATTCGTAAGGGACAATCTAAGAAAAGCGGTGGAATCGGTACCCACGTTGTGAAGCGAACAAAACGTTTGTTTAAACCAAATTTACAGCACATCCGCATGCTATTGCCAAACGGACAAGTAAAACGGGTTTGGGTGGCGGTTAAAGCTATAAAAGCAGGGCTTGTACAAAAGGTCGTTTCCTAGTAAAATGGAATTGAAAAATATCTAATGGGCATAGCTGATCATTGCGTTTTTGCTTGTTTCGAGGAGCGGTTGTAATGTTATCATTGGAAAATTTACGAAAAAAGGCCGATGAAATAAAGGCCGGCGTTGGTAAAAAGAAGTTTCAATGTGACGTCGATAGATTTTTGGTAATCGATGCCCAACGAAGGGCTTGTGTGGCTGAATTCGAAGCACTGCGAGCTGAACAAAAATCAAAAAATGATAAAATAGCGGTTTTGGAAAAGGGATCTGCGGAATTTTCGAATGTCATTGGAGACCTAAAAAATCTCTCATCGAAGGTAAAAGAAGCCGAAACGAAAATTCGGGAAATCGATGGAGAATGGCAGACGTTGTATTTGTCTATTCCGAATGTTCCCCATGAGTCCGTTCCCATTGGAAAAACAGAAAAAGACAATGTGACGGTTGCCACATGGGGGTCCGTGGGAGACATATCGCCCCATGCAATGCCCCACTATGATATTCCGTGGTTTTCGAACGGGATTGACTTTCAACGGGGTATAAAGGTAACCGGTGCCGGGTTTCCATTCTACATCGGCGATATGGCTCGATTTGTCCGTGCCCTCCTAAGTTTCTTCCTGGATGAAGCAAAAAATAATGGCTACGCGGAGCTCATGTGCCCCATTTTGGTTAACCCGGACAGTGCTAGGGCCACTGGTCAATTGCCGGACAAGGAAGGTATGATGTACCACGACTCCCAGGACGACCTCTATTGTATTCCTACCGCCGAAGTTCCAGTGACGAATTTTTTTCGCGATGAAATTTTTGAAGAAGAGGAACTGCCGATTTTTCGTTGTGGCTACACGCCATGTTTTCGCCGGGAAGCGGGAAGTTGGGGGAAAGATGTCCGCGGACTGAACAGATTACACCAATTCGATAAGGTCGAACTGGTAAAGTGGGTCCATCCCAACAGCAGTTTTCAGGAACTTGAAAATTTGAGGGCAGATGCGGAAAGAATTTTACAAAAATTGGAAATTCCATACCGCGTATTGGCCATTTGTACGGGAGACATAGGGTTTGCACATTCCAAGCAATACGATTTGGAAGTCTGGTCGGGAGGGCAAAAACGTTGGCTCGAAGTGTCCAGTTGTAGCAATTTTACGGATTTCCAAGCCCGACGGGCTGGGATAAAATTTCGATCAAAGGTCGACGGAAAACTCCACCATGTGCATACCCTTAACGGGTCTGGTTTGGCAATCCCACGCGTGTTAGCCGCCCTATTGGAAAATAACCTGCAAAGTAATTCTTCGGTAAAAGTTCCAGCCGTTTTGGTGCAATACTTCGGCAAAGAATACCTAAAGTTCTAAAACGTCGATTTTATGTTGAAAAATTATTCCGCTTCATAGCTTACACAAACTCATATGGTTACTGAACAATCGGCGAATTCGGTGGAAAAACTTAAAAAGAATGCCATATCGCCCATGCGGGAGGAAAATTTTCCGGAATGGTATCAGCAGGTGATTAAAGCGGCCGATTTAGCAGACAATAGCCCAGTCCGTGGCTGCATGGTAATCCGCCCTTGGGGATACGCCATTTGGGAACTTATTCAAAAATATCTCGACGCGATGTTCAAAGCCTCGGGACATAAAAATGCCTATTTCCCTCTTTTCATTCCCTTAAAGTATTTTGAAAAGGAAGCGGAGCATGTGGAGGGTTTCGCAAAGGAATGTGCGATTGTCACCCATACCCGTCTGCAGCCTGATGGGAAAGGTGGTCTAAAACCGACATCCGCATTGGATGAACCATTGATTGTTCGCCCAACATCCGAAACGATCATAGGAGAAATGTTTTCCAAGTGGGTCCAATCCTACCGTGATTTACCCATAAAAATTAACCAATGGGCAAACGTGGTGCGGTGGGAGATGCGTCCAAGGATGTTTCTACGCACGACGGAATTTCTTTGGCAAGAAGGACATACCGTCCATGCCACCGATGAAGAAGCACAAAAGGAGGCCTTGGACATGCTCGAATGTTACAGGACATTTGCTGAAAATTATATGGCCATGCCCGTCATTTGTGGGAAAAAGTCGGAATCGGAAAAATTTCCTGGTGCCGTTTCCACCTTTGCGCTAGAAGCTATGATGCAGGATGGGAAAGCTTTGCAGGTAGCAACTTCCCACTTCCTAGGTCAAAATTTTGCAAAATCGTCCCACATAAAATTTGTCAATGAAAATGGCCATGAAGAATTTGGATGGACAACTTCTTGGGGTGCGACCACGCGGCTGGTCGGTGGTTTAATCATGACCCATTCCGACGATGATGGTCTTGTCTTACCACCCCGCATGGCTCCAACACAAATTGTCATTTTGCCAATTTATAGGGAAGATTCCAAGCAACAGGTCCTTGAATATTGTAAAGCTTTGCAGACAGAATTGTCGCAAATGTTCTTGGATGGTGAAAAATTGCGCATTGAGATCGACGACCGCGATATCCGTGGTGGGGAAAAATCATGGGAATGGATAAAAAAAGGTATTCCCATTCGCCTTGAAGTTGGCCTTCGAGATATTCAGAGTGGCTCAGTCTGCGTTTATAGGCGGGACAAGTCCCCGAGGGATAGGGAATTTATTCCGCACATGACATTCATTTCCTCAGCAGCTGACATGCTAGCGGATATCCAAGCCGTGCTATTCAAACGCGCCCAAAAATATCGGGAAGAAAAATCAGAACACATAGGTTCCCGAGGAGAATTTATTGAATTTTTCAAACAAAAAAATCCAGGTTTTGCCTACACCCATTGGTGTGGAGATAGCGCCATAGAAGATAAAATGAAATCGGAGCTTGGCATAACGATTCGCTGTTTACCATTTGCAGAAACTTCACCTGGACCATGTATTTTTACCGGCAGTCCAAGCAGACAAAAAGTTATTTGGGCTAGAAGCTATTGATGTGGTTTTAGATTAATTGACACCACTCAATTTTTAACCAAATTACGCTTCCAGTCTCATCTTAAGGATATTATTTTGAATACAAATAAAGAACTAAAGCTGACAATTATTGTCAGTTTTTGACACTTTTAACCGAAGATTATTCTTGCCAAATCTGTAGGTGACGCTACAATTCTTAGCCTGGGAGGATATTAATGAGCGCAGTAGAGAGGGTGGGTCCTGGACATGAAAACTTAGAATTGCCGAGAATCGGCGAATTTAAAAGCCATCTCATCAATTCAACACCAAGAACACTGACAACAGCTCAACCTGAACATGGAAGCAATATGCAAGGCTGTCTTTTATGGATACGTTCTGCAGTAAGTACTACAACAGCAACGTTAAGAAAACGCCTAAGTGAGGTAGATTCAGGTAATACATCTAGGCAAGAACAATCCCCGTGGCAAATGATCTGTGAGTGGTTTATTAAAAAATTTGGGAATGCACAAGATAAAGCAGCGATTGAGCTGAAAGATGCCATGCAAGATGGCAAGATGGAAAAAGTTAAAACTTTGCTTACAAACCCAGCAAATGCTTCCCTAAAGGAGCAAATACGGGCCGGAATAATGGAAGATGACCGACTCATTCCGATGCTGATCCAATCCGACGATACTAATGTAAAACAGTTCCTGGAAGCCCTTAACTTGGAAGGTTTGACGGAAGACTATCAACAATTTTTGGCCAGAGGTTTGTCAACGGAGTTTAGTGTGGTGACTATCGAATCGATTAAGCTCGACAAAGACAAGCTTGAAGCGAGCAGAACAAAAGAGGCAAGTCTGACCGCTGAGCTAGAACAACTTGAGGGGAGAAAAAGAGTAACTGATGAACAAAGACTGAAAAGGAAATACAAGATGTAAAAAAACAGCAGACAGACCTAGAGCGGGGATTTCGTTCAGACTTTTATGCGACTATGGGGGACGATTTCAAAGAAAGTATCGATATCAAAGATACGTTAGAGCAAATGGCAAATCAGCTTAAGACAGAACTAGACCGGCAAAAGGAAGAGCTTGCACGCAAAACATCCGATCGGGATAATATAACTGAGAGGTTTAATGAGGCGGAAAAGGGAAAGGAAGACTTCAAAGCTGTTCTTGAACAAATAAATGGAAACCCCAAAACGAAGAATGATAGAGGTCTTATCGAGGAATGTAAAAAATTATATCAAGATGCCCAGACTCGGAGTGAGACATTTAAAAAAGATCTTGAAGGGCTAACAGGACAAATATCCTCTCTTGAGAAGGATATAGAGACCCTCAATCCCGAAGTAGAAAAATATACAAAAGCAGCAGAATTAGTAAAAGGAAATTCTGAGGAGAAATCTGTGCTGAAACAAAAGTTGAAATCGCTCAATGCGCAGATGGGAAAAGTTTCTGAACAAAAGAAAACCCTTCCCCGTGATCGGGAAAAAAGGACAGAGGGTTTACGATCGAAATTGTCCGAGAAGAGCAGATTGCTTACGGAGAAAAAGAGCCAATTAACGGCATTGGCGGCGAAAATTACCCAGGAAACAGAGGAATTGGAAACAATAGAAGGAAAATTGACCACGCTCGGTCAAGCCAAAGGAAGATTGGCAGGACAAATTCCGACAAAAAAAGAAGAA
Source organism: Puniceicoccales bacterium (assembly GCA_031269795.1). Taxonomy (GTDB): domain Bacteria; phylum Verrucomicrobiota; class Verrucomicrobiia; order Opitutales; family JAIRKQ01; genus JAIRKQ01. The sequence continues at coordinate 6,841 of JAISYR010000023.1, read as the reverse complement.
GTTGAGCGGGCAAAGGCGGCATCCGAAACCTTATCTAGAACCTACCAAAGTAAATTGGAACACACAAAGCAGACCATTGAACAAGCCAACAAGTTGGGTGAAACATTTACGAACGATGACAAGATTCAAGAACTAAAGCAGGCTCTACAATCTCCCAAAGCAGCGGAGATATTTGTTAGTAAACTATTGCAATCCCGTGGTATCGGAAGTGTAGTGCAGAAAATATATGAAAAGCTTTCCCTCGCAGAACAAGAAGCATTGTCGAAGGCAATTTTATTGCATTTATACGGTGAAGAACCTAAGCTGTCGAATGTGCGAGGAGCTGTTGCAGGACTAAGCGCGGCTGGAGTGACAAATGAATCCGATAAAAAGAAAGCCATAGCAGAGGCTGCTCAAAGGACTGCCAAGAGAGCCGTCGATACACTAGTATCGATGAGTACGAATGACTCCGGTGAGGTAATGGAAGACTATTCATTTCTCACGACTTTTGCAGGAATGTGTGCAAGCAACATCGATATGATAAATCTCGAAGGAGCCAGCAACATAGTCACGGCTATTCAAAAACATGCAATGGAAAAAGGATAACCTAAAACACCGTAATTTCTTCTTCCACCCCAATGAAGAAAAAACCACTCTCCAAAAGGGAAGAAAGGAATGATGCTGGCCAAAGACTAAACTTTGGGTGTTTTGGTACCACGATGAGTATTTCTTCGGGGAACAAGGCAGAGTACCCCCAGTGGTGGAAGATACAATTCGAGGGAGTATGGCCTTCCATGGAATGGTAAATCATCGGCTGGCTTGCCCCCAAAATTTCCGCGGTCCATGCCTCCATATGTTTTGCAATCACTGTTAAAAATTTCCTTCCAGAAACACTTCTCTGGCGAACCAATTCTGTAGTTAGTACGCTCAACGGGCGTAAAATTGCAAACGACAATCATTTTGCTATCGGCAATGTCTTTCCGAATAAATGCGATGATCGAATTGTCGCAATCGTCACAGGAGATCCATTCGAAACCCCTAGAATCCATATCGTATTTGGCCAAGAAATCGTATCGCTTGTAGATGTTGTTCAAATCGGCTATTAGTTGTTGTATCGACCTATGGTCCGGGTACTTCAATAGATGCCAGTCCAAGCTTTTGTCATATTGCCATTCATTGCTTTGCCCAAATTCACACCCCATGAATAGTGTTTTCTTCCCAGGCCACAGCCACATATACGCATACAGCGCCATTAGATGCCGTGCTTTTTCTGCAATAGTCGCACCCGGCATTTTGTATAACATTGAGCGTTTGCCATAGACAACTTCATCATGGGAAATGGAACTGATAAAATTTTCTGAATATTGGTACAGCATGGCAAACGTTAGCTGGTTATGACTGTATTTGCGGTAGATTGGATCCTGAGAAAAATAGTCCAAAGTGTCGTGCATCCATCCCATGTTCCACTTAAAATCAAACCCAAGACCATAATATTTCGTCTTTCTTGTGACGCCGCTGAAAGAAGTGGACTCTTCGGCTATGGTGATAGTTCCTGGAAACGTTTCGTGGACTACATCGTTCATCTCACGCAAAAATTCTAGGGCTTCGATATTTTCCTTTCCTCCATAGCAATTGGGCAACCAATTGCCACTTTTACGGGAATAATCAAGGTATAGCATGGATGCCACAGCATCTACGCGGATGCCATCCACATGAAATTTTTCGAACCAATTTAGCACGCTTCCAATTAGAAAATTTCGAACCTCGTGGCGCCCGTAGTTAAATACCAAAGTACCCCAGTCTTCGTGATACCTTCGACGTTCGTCCTCATGCTCATAGAGCCGTGTTCCATCAAATTCAGCCAGAGCAAACGCATCCTTTGGAAAATGTGCAGGGACCCAATCGATGATTACTCCAATGTTATTGGCGTGTAAATGATCAACCAGCTGCTTAAAATCGAGGGGAGTTCCGTAGCGGTGCGTGGGGGCAAAATATCCCGTGACTTGATATCCCCATGATTTGAGAAATGGATATTCCGTTACCGGCATAAATTCTATGTGGGTAAATCCCATTTTTTTGACGTAGTTTGTCAGCTTTTCTGCCAATTCGACATATGTCAGTGGCCGATCTTCGTCTTCTGGAACACGCATCCACGAATCCAAATGTACTTCGTAAATCGCCATGCAACTGCTATGCCACTTGGTTTCAGCACGCTTTTCCATCCACATCTGGTCATTCCACACAAAATTTGAGGAATCAAAAACGATGGCAGCGTTGTTAGGTGGCCCCTCAAAATAACTGCCATAGGGATCGCTTTTCAATACCAATTCATCGCGGGCGTTAATTAATTCGTACTTGTATTTTGAAAAATTCCCAACGCCGGGGACAAAGAGTTCCCAAATTCCAGATGCACCCAACATTCGCATCGGATAATAGCGGCCATCCCAATTGTTAAAGTCACCAACCACCGATACGCGTTTGGCACTGGGAGCCCAAACGGCAAAGGCTGTGCCCCAAATTCCATTCATTTCACGGACGCATGCTCCCAGCCGGTCGAAAATTCGACGATGTTTTCCCTGGCCAAATAAATGGCAGTCGAAGGAGCTTATGGTCGGAAGGAACGAATACGGATCATGTTTTAAAATTATATCCTCTTCGTAGGTTTCAATGGCAATTTGATAGTCAAAAACTTCCCTACGATTTTTGATGAAAACCTCAAAAAATCCGCTATCGCTAAGCCTCGACATATCGAATTTTTCGTTGGTGGCAACGTCAACAACGGCACATCTCTCCGTGTTTTGTAAGTACGTACGCACTACAATACCAACGGCGGCGCCATTTCTTATCACCGGATGCATGCCTAACCTATCATGGGGAAGAGCATGTTTAGCACATAGAAATTTATCCAATTCTTCGGGGGATATTATCATCTCAAAAATTTAAGAATTAATCATCGCTAATAGCATCATCGGTGACCACATTCGTTTCTTCATTCGATGAAATTATTTCAGCGGGGATCTTAAGTTCCTCAAATCCTGCCGCCGTCAGATATAACATTCCTGATCCCGCAACTCCTCCCTGAATTACCACACTGGTCGACCGTGCTCCGACGGGTATGAAAATGTCTCTCATGATAATACTGTCTGGAATGTTGGTCGTTGCATCTATTACAATACCTTCCTGGGGAGCATCAAAATTTATCGTAATCACAAGTACTTGCTTTTCCCCAGATTCTAGGTTGATACTGGACAGGTTAGTAAGAAAAGATACCCGATCGATGTGAAAAATTCCAAGCCCAATATCTCCATTATCACTGACTAACTTTGCATGGTGTTTGTTACCGTTGGCCAATATGGGCACAACGAAAGACAAAGAATTTGGAGAAACAAATGTAGTTTCACATGACACACCATCTATTTCTACATAATCTCCCCTTTCGAAGCCACGCCCAAGTAGCGTAACTGTTGAACCGGGGATCCCTCGATTGCTCTCAAATCCGATAACATATCTGTTTACAATAGTTGAACTGTAGAGTTTTGAACGTTTAAATTTCTCACGGACATTGCCATGAACTTTTCTTTTATAATCGATTTCGTAATAATAATTTACCCTATGCTGGTCAGCCGACCTTGTGTAGTCGTATGAGTACTCAAAATCATTGTTTTTGTTCATTTTATGGGTTTCTCCATCGATTACAATACGTGCCGAGTAACTATTGGGAATGGAGTATGTTCCATCTGGGTTAATGGACATTGTAATGGTGTAGATTTCAGAACTATTTTGAGGTATTTGACTGGGGGTGTTATTCCTAATCATGGAATTGCACCCACTCACCCCAAAAGTAACGGCACATAAAAATATAACCAAAGGTAGCTTTACATTTTTCATAATAGGTTCCAGAATGCTAAAAATCAAAAATACCTATGCAAGTAAAAGATTCCTAACTTTTCAACCTTCAATCTTTTGCATTTCAAATTCAACCAATTGCGTGGACGAAAAAATGATTAAAAATTTTCCGATAACAGCTGGAGGACCTGTACAAAATCCAGGGGTAATTGTGCTTTTATGGAAATTGTTTCCCCGGTACATGGGTGATCAAAAACCACTTCCGAAGCGTGTAACATTACCCGAGGTGGGGTCACTAACTTTGAGAAATTTTTGTCATACCCATAGGTTGTATCTCCAAGTATGGGATGGCGCATAGCTGCCATGTGTACCCGAATCTGGTGTGTTCGCCCGGTTAAAATATTCACCTGCAAATGGGTGAATTGCTGCCCAAAAAATTTCAGAATATGCCATCTGGTAATGGCCTCTTTGCCGCTTACCGATACTGCCATTTTAGTTCGCACGAACCTATTTCTTTGGATTGGCAGACTAATTTCCCCGAAGTTTTTGGTAAATGTTCCACAAACGATCGTTTGATATGTTTTTTTTATTTTGCGTGTTGCGAACATTTTTATCAGTTGCAGATAGGCCCTGTCCGTCTTAGTGAAAATTATCGTTCCACTTGTATCCCTATCTAGTCTGTGAACAACCCCTGGCCGCAGTGGATTCCCAGATCCACTCAATTTGCAATGGGACAAAATTCCTTCAACCAGCGTTGGGGTCGATGTCCCATTGCCCACATGGACCACAATGCCAGCCGGTTTATTGACAATGATAATGTCCTCATCTTCGAAAAGTATATCCAGAGGCATACTGGCTGGATTAAGCGTAATGTCATCGGGAAGAATCAGTCGCAGCGTTATCGATTCTTGTCCACCTAGGACATATTTCGCGGACATGGACACCCCTTTGATGAGAACTAAGCCTTCGTCGAATGATTTTTTCAATTGCGTACGGCTAACGTCTTGAAAAATTTCACTCAAAAATTTATCGATTCTTTTTCCTTTGTCACTGTTCTGAGCTACGATTGTTTGTTCATCACCTACCATTATATCATTTTAAAATACTCAAGGGCCAAACTAGTACGCAAGCTCCCGGATGTCAAAAATACTTTATCCTTTCCCACGTGTTGCATAATTTGTAAGATTATTAGCAATCCAAACGGAAAAATATCCGCACGAGTTTTTGGGACACCATGGGCGATGCGTTCTGCTTTTGTTTTGTCCTTCAGTGTATTAAACAAATTTTGTATTTCATCGTAGGTGATAAAGTTTCGTGTTTTCCCGTTAATCAGCAAACGTGCGGCTTTTAGGGTTCCCCCACTACCAATCAGTTCGTACTCCAACATGTTTCTGGTGTGCATGGGCAACGTGTCTAGTACATTTTTTATGATTGCCTGAGCCGTTTCGATGTCATGTACTTTAGCCAAGTCGAGTGTACTGATCGGTAGACTCCAAGTATTTTGTAAAACCCTGTCGAATTTTGCTATTTCCACGCTACCACACCCAATGTCGAAGGAAAGAAATTTTTCTAATTCCGTAAGATGTCGTGCACTTTTTGCTGTCAATGTAGCTTCTTCTGCTCCGCTAATAATGTGCAGGGTAATCCCTGTTTTTTTTAAAATTTTCTTCTGCAACCTGGAGAAATTTGCTGCCTTCCTAGCAGCCTGAGTGGCAACGGCAATTATTTTAGTTGAATTATGTTCCCGTGCAAGAGCTAAAACCTCTTCGAAAAATCCCGTAGTGACCTTGATCTTATTATCGGAAATATTTGCTCCCATTCGCGAACACAGCCTAAATCCACGGGAAATTCCTCCCAAGGGTGCCACCGAATCTTGGGTACAGGTAAACACAGAAGCTTTCATGGAACCACTACCAATGTCAACGACTGTTATGTTATCATGCATCAAGGATTTTCTAGCATTTCTCGACTTGTATTTGTTATTTACATTGAACTTTAAAAAAGTCAATTACAACATGTAAAAACAATAGCGTTAGGTCGGTACCCGATTGTTCTTTTAACATAATTTTGCCATGGGAGCTTCCATAAAATTTCCTCCAAATTCCGTGGAGGGGCGAATGTATGAGGAAAAGACTTGCCGAACGTAAACTTGTCCCACATTGATATTGACAAAAATGCCTATCAAAATTTGCTAAAATCACATGGTTTTGTAGTAGCCCTCATCGTCTAGCGGCTAGGACGTTGGATTCTCATTCCAGAAACCGGGGTTCGATTCCCCGTGGGGGTGCCAAGGGCAAAATCCGCACAAATTCAGGCCTTGCGGGGGATGAAAGAAATGCAAAATGAGGTATCAGAGAAAATCCATTGCCAAATTATTGCCAAAAAACTGTTTTCCAAAAAGGATTCCAAAAGAAAGATTTAGGAAAGTTAAAAAGGTTTTCAAAAAACCAGAAAAACCGAAGAAATATTAAAATATTTTAAATATCTTTTAAAAATTCTTGAATATTTACAAAGTTTTACACACTGGCACCCACTTATGGTTACAAGTAGTGTACTAATGCGCGGCGAACAGCGAGAGATTATAACAAAAATTTGTTAGATGTCAGGGAAGCAGCAGAATTTCTTGGGATAAATCCTCGAACTCTGCAAGGTTGGATATCGACCAAGAAGTATCCCGGACTAAAATCCATCAAGTTGGGAGGAGCTCGAAAATTTCGCGAGGCAGATCTATTGGAGTTTCTTGAGTCTCGTGTGCAAACTGCTACGAAGGAATTAAAAAAGAATAAACCTCGGGAGGGCGTTCTATGAGCGTAAATGGAAACGTACCTTCATCGGGAGGAACTTATAGCTACCTCACCCGAGAAGAAGCGGCGGAATACCTACGTGTAACACCGGCAATGTTGAGGGATAACCACAACCACATCCCTTCCTACAAACTGGGCGGGAAAGTGCTTTATACCAAGGAAGACCTCGATGGGCTAGCTCGTCCATAGTCCAAAGATGGAAGTTTTGATGA
>JAISYR010000003.1 GCA_031269795.1 Puniceicoccales bacterium | reverse complement strand
ACATCTATTATCTGCGGAGGGCCATAAAAGTTTTATGGCCCTCCAGGAACTTCACGGAAACCTTTTAAATTAAAGGCTTTCCCAGACTCCGTTCCATTGCATAGGGGCGCAATGTCTTTAAAATTTTTTGTCAAATTTCAAAAACTATGCTTTTTTTGTTGATTTTTAATTTTACAAGTGCTATGCGTTAACTTGTTATATAAAAATTTTAAAAAAGGATTAAATTTATGAGTAGAATAGGAAGAAAAGATGTGCCACATGGTGATGCGCCACGGCAAGAACCCAAGTCCCGCCGCCCAATACAGCAACAATCAGGTACCAATGGAGATAACATCCTCCCAGATACCCAAATGGATGCTAGAACATGGCGACGTGTGATAACCGATAGGAAGGCAATGATAACAGCAAGTGTACAGTCACTGTCAAGCGATAGAAAAAGGCAAACTGCCATACAGAAGGCAGGACTAGTAAAACTGGATGCTGAATTGAGGGCCGCAACAACAAGGGATGAAGCTACACTGGACGCTGCATTGAATAAAGCACTGGAGGAAATGCATAGGGTTGCCGCTCAGGAAACACCGGCACCGGAGAAAGATTCGGGTAAAGGCAAGGGAAAAAGGTCAAAACATCATTCAGGGTCAGATTCAAATTCGGAGTCAGGTTCAGATTCGGACGAAGAATCATCTGGCAGGGGAAGAGGTTCAAGGCAATCTGGATCAAACCCACAGCCACAACCACGGCCACAACCACAACCACGGCCACAACCACAACCACAACCACGGCCACAACCACAACCACGGCCACAGCCACAGCCACAGCCACAACCACGGCCACAACCACAGCCACAGCCACAGCCACAGCCACAGCCACAGCCACAACCACAGCCACAGCCACGGCCACAACCACAGCCACAACCACAACCAGCAGAAGCAGAAGCAAGAGCAGAAGCACCGGCGATAGCATCAGCAGCACCGGCAGCACCGACACAGGACGAAGCACGGCAAATAATAAAAGCGGTTGTAAGACGTGTATATCCTTATGATGATGATACAGTAGCAAGTATAACGAATGCTGTATTGCGCAAACTTGACGAAGTGTGGGGGGAAAGACGTCCAGCAGATGCACTTAAAACCTCACTGGTAAATGCACGGGATAGTATACTTAAGAACAAATGGCACCAGAAAACTCTCCTGATGGCAGACAAATTGGAGGCAAACAAAAACATGAAGCACACTGCACATGAGGAACTTGAGACAGTGTTTAACGAATATCCAGACACACAGAACGCTGCAGTGGACGCTGTTGTGAACGTTGCACAGGCAACTGAACTGGGAAAAAAATGGTACACTGCATTGTGCGCTGCACATAACGCTGCAATGCAAAAACTATATGCAATGCGGTTCACACGGCGATCTAACTGGCAATTGCGTGCGGAGCAAATACAAATAAAATTCCCAGGCGTAAGCCCAACGATAATGAGTAAAGCACAGGCTAAATATATGGAAACGTGGGGAGAAAGCCAATCTGCACAGGACGCTGCACAGAAAGCTGCAGTGAATATTGTACTGAGAGCTGAACAGGCACAGAAAGCTGCATTGCAACCAGTAAAGGAGGCTATAAACCGTGTTGTATGGGATGACGTTGCACGGGAACGGATAATGGGTGCTGTACGTAGAGAATTTGATGCAATGTTTGATGAAGCCCCAGCCACACGGAAAGCTGCGTTGGACGCTATATGGAACGTTACAGGGGATATTGTATGGCTAGAAGTGCGAAAAAATTTCCGAGCAACAAGAACAATAATGAATGCAGCACGGGAGGAATATAGGCGTGTATTGAAAACAGATCCAACTGCACTGGAGGCTGCACAGGACGCTGTACGGCATAAAGTGTTGGAACTGCAAAAAGCACAGGATAATGCATGGCAAATTCTGGAGAGGAGAATACAAGAAAATCACCCAGATGCATTTCAACCAATAATAAATGCAGCATGGGAGAATTTTGAGCAAACGTTTAAAACAGATCCAGCTGCACGGAACGCTGTATTTGACGCTGTATTAGCTAAAACGCAGGAACTACTGCGTGTACGGGATGATGCATGGCAAGTTCTGGAGGAAAAAATACGAGAAAATTTCCCAAATGTATCTCAAGGAACAATAGATTATGCACAGAAGGAATATGCAAAAACATGGAGAGCAGGCCAAATTGTGCAGGATGATGCACAGAAAAATGCACTAAACATTGTACGGGGAGCAACACCAGAACGGGCAGATGCATATGCAGCAATAAGGAATATCGTAGACACTGGATCTTCTGCATTTAATGTACATATAGCGGAAGCTGCAGGGGATAAACTTGACGAAATGTGGAGCGAAGACCAAGTCTCACAGGCAGATGCGTTGGACGCTGCGCTGCATAAAGCGCAGGAACTACTGCGTGCACGGGATGATGCATGGCAAGCTCTGGCGGAAAAAATACGAGAAAATTTCCCAAATGTATCTCAAGGAACAATAGATTATGCACAGAAGGAATATGCAGAATCGTGGAAAGCAGGCCAAATTGCGCAGGATGATGCACAGAAAAATGCACTGGGAATTATACGGGGAGCAACACCAGAACGGAGAGATGCATATGAAACAATAAAGGAGACTGTAAACACTATACTTGAACTGAGTGATGAATCGGAAGATGCTGAACGAAGATATATTGATGCTGAACGAAGATATATTGATGCTAAACGAAGACATATAATGGAAGCGGCATGGGATGAACTTGACGAAATGTGGGAAAGAGATCCAGTAAATGCACTGAAAGTCGCACAGGCACAGGCAATTGTAAGGACATGGAAACTTACAAAACGCATGTTACAGTCACAAGGATTTGAGCCAAGAATAATAGATGCAGCACAGGATGAATTTAATAACGTGCTGATAAAAAATCCAGATGCGCTGGGCATTGCACTGAGAGTTGCAGAGGACGTTATACAGGCATCGGTACCGGCCCCACGGGAACAATCGCCGGAACCGCAGAGAGAAGATTCAGGTCCTATGGGTATAGGTCGAACTGGATTTGGATTTGGACGTATAGGTACACCGGTACCGGCAACACAGGAACAGATATCGCAGGTGCGTCAAGAAATAGTGGATGCTGTACAAAGGGCATATGGATTGGATGAAAGTGAACGGAATAATGTACAAGCTGCTGCATTGGCAAGATTTAACACAGAATTGGAAAAATATCCAAGGGCTACTTTAGTAGCAGTAGGAGAAATTAAACAAAAGGCACTTGATCGGGAAGTTATGCGTGGAAGAGTACAGCGGCGAATACAGCTGAAGTATGCAGACAGATTGGATGAAAGTGAACGGAATGGTACACGTGCTGCATGGACAGAATTTGACAGAATATGGGACAACGAGCCAAATCTTACATGGGATGCATGGGACCGTGTATGGGGAAATGTATCTGGAGTTTTAGACAGGGAAATTGCACAGCATAGAGGAGCAGGAGCAGGAGCAGGAGCAATAGAAGAAGCAGAAGCAAGAGAAGCAGCAGCTGCAGAAGCAAAAGCAATTGCAGAAGCAAGAGCAAGAGCAGAAGCAAGAGGAGTAGTAGTAGTAGAAAGAGTACCGGAATCGGCAATACGGGTACCGGCAACACCGGAACAGATACAGCGGATACGTCAAGAAATAGTGAATGATGTACAAGCTGTATGGATGGATGCAGATGTACGGGATAATATACAAGCTGCTGCATTGGCAAGATTTGACGCAGAATTGAGAGAATATCCAATGGCTACTTTAGCAGAAGTACAAGAAATTAAACAAAAGGCAGTTAATCGGGAAATTATGCGTGCAAGAGTACAGCAGCGAATACAGCAGCAGTATGCAGACAGATTGGATGAAAATGTACAAGCTGCTGCATTGGCAGAATTTGACAGAATATGGGACAACGAGCCAAATGTTACATTGGACCGTGTATGGGGAAGTGTATCTGGAGTTTTAGACAGGGAAATTGAACAGCGTAGAGGAGCAGGAGCAAGAGAAGAAGCAGAAGCAAGAGAAGCAGCAGAAGCAAGAGCAATTGCAGAAGCTGCAGAAGCAAAAGTAATTGCAGAAGCAAAAGCAATTGCAGAAGCAGGAGCAGGAGCAGGAGTAGTAGCAATAGTACCGGCACGGCCACAGGGAAGGAATATGTTTGAGTTGGCGCTAAACCTAACAAAAAATTCTTTGCGGTTCATAGGGAATCACAAACATATATTTTTGGCGGCTTGTCTATTAACCACTGGAGCATCACTTCTATTTCCAACACTAAAGGTGCTGATAGTAATGGATAAAGTATTGAGGGCAATAAGTATCTGCAATACCATCATCTATATTGCAGGAAGGTGTCCGGCAATCTGGGGATGGGCAAAAGAGCATCCCTACAAATTTGCAGCTATAGTAATAGCAACTACAACTGTGGCTATAATTGCAGGTGTTTACGTAATAAAATCAAACACCCCAATTCAAACTCCAGATGCAGAAACCCCAGTTTCAACTTCAACCCCAGATGCAGAAACTCTAACTGAAGTTCTACCTCCAATTGAAGATTCAGTTCTACCTGGAGGTTTTGATGTGGACACTTCTTGGGGGATACCTCAATCTACTCCAGGGATAAGAACTGAAGTTCCACCTCCAATTGAAGATTCAGTTCTACCTGGAGGTTTTGATGTGGAGGTTTCTTGGTAGTGATTAGTCTGGGTGTTGGCTTTATTTAGTAAGTGGCAGGGTTGGTCCCAATAGTCGTGGAAGTTGGTGAGTGAAATCTATAATTTCACTCACCGGCTTCCTCCAAGGTTATACCAACAAACAGTTCTGACTTTTAGGTTGGTTCGTTGCGCATGCTAGGGAATTTTCAATGTTGGAAATTCTAAATTTCCCATACTTTCTAGATGAAGCCATGGAACAAATCCCAACCTGAGACAACAACATCGCCATATCTTTTTACCACACACATTTTCAAGATTTTTTATGCTGATAATGGATAAAAAGCTTGACTTACTATTATTGAGCAGTTCTAATACGCCCCCATGCTAGGACACATGCAGTATTTAGTTCAATATTTTTCCAGGTTATTTATCATAAGTTGTCCTCTGGCAATTGTTGCACTCTTTGTAAGCATGATGGCTCCCTACACACCAGCTGAACGTGTTCGGGCAGCCAAAGTAGGAACTTCCGTGGCCTGTGGCACGGCACTGTTTTTCGCAGTGGTAGGTGAAAAATTTTTTGAATTTCTTGGGGTCACGATGGGATCCTTTTGCATAACCGGAGGTATTATTCTAACCCTGCTTGGCCTATCGATGCTCAATTCCAATGACATGGATGATTCCAATGACCAAGACAAAACTGTTGGCAAAGAATCCACAAAAAAGAGTAAAGCTGATATTTCCATAACCCCCCTTGGAATTCCTATCATTTGTGGGCCTGCCTGTCTCACAGCAACCATAGTCTTGCAAGGCCAGGCCGAAGGATTTACACAAAACGTTGTCGGATTGGTGGCCATTACGCTCGTCTTTGGAGCATTGTATCTATTGCTAGTATCCAGCGCCAAGGGAACCAAATGGCTAACCCCGATGGTATTAAAATTGAGCTTCAAATTGTCTGGACTTATCATTGCGACGCTGGGAGTACAGATGGTATTCAGTGGTTTAAGGCAGTCAGATCTTCAGGTTTTAAAACCTCTAGGAAGTGTGACACAAGTCATCCGGACGATACCAGGTATACACTGTTAGAAACTTTCCTTTGCCTTCGAAGACTTCTTTGGTAAAAGAACATGTATTGTTGGACGACTCCGGCGTAGGGAGAAAAATTTTTAATGTTAAAATTTTCACCATATTGGTTTCGAATAATTCGAGAAATCCACGTGTCTACGGGAAAAGCTTCAAGTCTATGAAGACCATAGAGGGCAATGCAATTGGCAACTTTTTCCCCTATGCCATTGAAATTTTTCAAATAGGCGATGGCTCTTCCGGAACTTAAAGTTTTTAAATATTCCATATCGAAAATTCCAGTTTCCACATTCTCTGCGATGTCCATCAAATATCTTGCCCGGTATCCAAGTCCTAGATTGCAAAAATCTTTTTCGGCATACTGTGCTAAAATGTGGGGCGAAGGAAACGCATATGCGTAAGGGGCACATAGTTTTTCTATGGTACTCTTTATGCGGGGAATATTGTTTCTTTGGGAAATTATGAAGCTTACAATGACTTCCCAGAGATCTTGGTACAATATGCGCAGACCGGATCCATGCGCGACAGCATTGCGAAGAAAAGGATCGTCGGCCATTAAAATCAAATCTTTAATCATTCCATAATCCCTTCGAAGGTCGAAATAATCAACCCAAATGGATTGAAATTCTTCAAGAGAACAATGGAAAACAGAAGTAGTCCGGTCAACGCGATGGACTGCCAATACTTTTCCAAATGCTACAACCTGCCAAATATCCGCCGACCCAAGCCTATTTATGCGAAAACATTGGCCAGAGTTCGCTATCTGTTCTATGCAAAAATCGGCGTTCTTTACCTCTATCATATTCCACAATGGGCTAATTTTTCTACCACAGCACACGAAAAACTCCTCCCCAACTTGAGAATCGACGTCACGGGATCAACAAAAAAATAATTACCGTTTTGGGATGTAACAATTGTTCGCTTCGTAGCCTTGAACGTACGATTATGGAAAGCTTTAGAATGCCAATTAATAAATTTTTCAACAAAAAATATTGCACCCAAACGGTTTAGTCTTTCATTTTCACTGAAAATAAGTAATGGTAGCTGTGTTAAGCATTTTTAAAAACTGGTGGAATATGAAAAATATGAAATTTAGAAGTTTAATGTTGGTTATCCTTGGATATTTGGCGGTTGTAACGTCGGTTGAGTTATCCGCCGATTCTTTCGAAGATTTTTGCGATCAAATGAACGGTTTATTTGATACGCGCTATTGCCATCGCCGCTCCCTATGGGAAGGGTTTAAACTCGATATAAAATCGACGAAAAAAGAGTATGTCGTTGAAGTGGAAATACCGGGGGTTAAAAAAAGCGAAATAGATTTGAACGTTGAAGATCAAGTACTGTGCATTTCCGTTTGCCGGGAAAAGAAGGTTACCGATGAAAAGGATGACTATTTGCATCGCGAAAGGCATGATTCTACGATGGAAAGAAGCATATGCCTGCGGGATGCGGATTTTAAGCAAGCGAAAGCGAAATTGGAAAATGGTATTCTGACAATTACAATTGCAAAGCAAAAAAAGAGCGATAACGTCCAAAAAATAATCATTGAATAAATTTTTGCGAGAGGTGAGTTAGGAGCAAACCCGTATGTTCATTAGGGTATGGGGTGTTATTGTGAATTATCGACAATGGATAAGCTAGAGAAAATGTTTGCCATGCAGGCTGCCCTAAACAAACGGATGGGTGTTGATATTGTCAACCTAACCGAACAAGAAAAAATAAAGTGGATATTGAATTATGCACGTGCTGTCCAACAGGAAACATCGGAACTCGTAGATTCTGTTCCGTGGAAATGGTGGGCAAAATACCAAAAGTTCGACGAGCAAAATGCCCGCGTCGAACTGATAGACCTATTTCACTTTTTGATAGCAATTGCCCAGGTTCTGGGTATGTCTGCCGGTGATGTCTTTGATATCTATTGCAAGAAAAATTCAATTAATCATAGGCGCCAGGAGGATGGATATGCTGTGAAAGACAAGGATGATTCTCGCGGAATTTAGAGCCGTAACCTCAGGCAAGGTGTAAAGAAGAGATTCAGAGAAGACCCCACATACTCTCTCATCGTATATCTTCCAAGAAAATCTTCTATCTTCTTTGCCTACTACCCTTCCATTCAATGTATTCTTTCTTTTTCATTCTTCCCTGTCGACTTTTCCATGAGGACTGACCCACAGCGTAGGATTTTTCAAGAAGGTGTTTTGGTTCTATACTTTCTTCTTGTGTCTTCCGAAGGAAAAGTTTGTATGGCTCCCATAGTCAACTTGTGCCCAAAGTGTATTTGCCCGATGGTGTAATGGTAGCACAACGGATTCTGACTCCGTTTGTTTAGGTTCGAATCCTGATCGGGCAGCCAGGTGTGAAAATCGCATAAACGCAGCTCTTTCGGGGGATGAAAGAAATGCAAAATGAGGTATCAGAGAAAATCCATTGCCAAATTATTGCCAAAAAACACGTCTTCGGAAAAATGGAAATTTGTTTTTGAGGAAGGAAATGAAAGTTTTTTGGATCCCCAGATAATGTCCTTGAAGAACAAAAGCATTGAGAAAGGAGAAAGGCCGAGTTACAATAAAATCAAAATTTTATTGAAAAGTTTATTGACTATGGTTTTCGGCATATTTCAATAACTTCTTGTGGCAACGAAAGAAAATAGAGTTGAGGGAAGCGTCCCTGGTAAATTTTATGTGGATGATCAGTGCATAGATTGTGATCTATGCAGAGAGGTTTGTCCTAGCTGTTTTGGGCGAGATGAAGAGTCGGGCAGCTCGATTGTTGTGAAACAACCCGAAACGCAGGACGAGGTAGCTTCGTGTGAAGAAGCAATGAATAGTTGTCCCGTTGGGGCCATCGGAGATGATGGTGAATAATTCTTTGCCCGACGTCGAACTTCATTTTTGCCAGGTTGACAAAATGTTTCTATTCCTTTGCTTTGATTCTGTCTACGCCGTAACTTGTTGTGATTTTTCAATTTGTGTGTCCTCAACGCCCAGACAGATTCGAAACCAATCCTATTTTTGCAGTAATTTCTTGGGCAACCATAGCAGTGCTCGCTACACAACACCGCACTAGTTCGTCACTCGTCCAGCTTAACCGTTCGCCAAAACTTCTGCCCGCATTCTCCGATATTGCCAAGCAATTACGCCATCTTCATCTTCCATGGTAAGATAAAATTTCCCCATGCCTTTCTCTGGTTTTTCCATTTTTAAAATTTCCATGAACCATTTTCCTTTCCAGTAACTAGCGGCATTGGTGCTAGTGGGCATTGTTGATGAAACAAAATTTTTATGTAAAAAATTTGACGTTTGGAGCAAAAAAAGTACAGTTGATAAAACTTTAACAATAGGAGGAAACATATGGAAAGAAGAATTTATGACGAAAAAGGAACGCATAGGCCCTACACGGGATCATTGGATGATTCTCTTTTGATAGACAGTCTACCGGTAGGCGACTCACCTTTGCTGGATGGACCACCACCTCCAGCAAAATTTGGCCCTACAAGGCAACTACCTCATCCGAATATACATCATCTGAAACGGAGATATTCCATACAAATACCAAGCCTTCCGGGTGTGGATATAAGCAGAGAGGCAGTACAACAACTACGAGGATTTTACGAGACCGCTAGCAGAAATGCAGGGCAAGGAGTACCTTTGGACCAAAGGCATGTTTCCCTTGTTGCTCAAGGATATGTAGGACCAGACAACCGTCTAATGATTGATGGTTTCGATGCACGTAGACATTTGACTGATACTCAAAGGACGGTGGTTCAGGGATCCAGATGTGGAAGTGGTCTTTTAAGTCTTGCGGGAACAATAATAGGAGGCATACTGTATACTCAAAATAATGCTACGGGTGCCTATGGTGTTTGGATAGCTTCACTAATTGCACTTTGGCCCGCCATAGAAACTCAAGTAATAAACAAGTTCTGCAAAGAGCCTGATCCTATTCTGAGGGAACAGGAATTTGATCCTGCCCCAGCATTTGATCCCGCCCCAGCATTTGATCCCGCCCCAGCAAGACAATATCAAGTATAAACCACTTTTCTGAATGGGTGAGTGTTGGAAAGCTCTCAATTGAAATTTGGATATTGGAAAATGTTTTCAGTATCCATGTTTGTTTTCGCAATATCACATTAGAGGGACATTCGTTCGGAAAATCTCACAATTTTAGTGGCTAAACCAGAATGGCTGTCAATGGTTAATATTACACCATTTAGGCGGATATCATTGGAGGCCACTTCGAATTTTTGTGGCATGCCTAATTTCATGCCATGGAGAACGGGCAAAATTTCACGCCCAATGACGGATTCGTGGGGTCCGCACATGCCGAGATCCGTGATATATGCGGTTCCGTTCGGTAAAATACGTTCGTCGGATGTCTGAACATGCGTATGTGTTCCCACAATGCCGGTTACTTTGCCGTCGAAATTCCACCCAAATGCAATTTTTTCCGACGTTGCTTCGGCGTGAATTTCAGCGAGCAAAATATCCACGCCATGGCTTTTGTCCTGTAAAATTCTTTCCACGGCTTCAAATGGACATGAAGCGTGGATTTTCATGAATTGGCGTCCCAGAGCCACGCAAACTCCAATTTTTGTACCATTTTTTATGAAGGTAACAAAACTTCTTCCGGGACATTCTTTGGGTAAATTGGCAGGTCGGCAAACATATTCCAACTCCTCAATATCCCGCTCAAAGCCATGGCGATCCCAAACATGATCCCCAAGGGTGATCAAATCTATGCCAACAGAGTGTAACAATTCGGCATGTTCACGGGTAAGACCGGCACCTGCAGTGGCGTTTTCAGCATTTGCAATGACCACATCAATGCCATGTACTTTTCTTATCCCATGCAAGCTTTTTACTATGCATTCTCGAGTAGGCCGACCAACCAAATCTCCCAAATACAAAATCTTTAACAAATGTGACATGCGTGGAGTACGTAGAAAGGTCTATTTTCAAAGATTGTCAAGTGTACGAAAAAAAGAATGGAAAAATTTTTGCCAATTTTCATAGTTGAAATATGTCTTTTATGAAAGCTTTTTCGGGAAAAAAGGTTGTTTCTTTTTTGATAGTTTTACTGGGAATATTTCCCCTTGGAGCGGTTGAGGACCAGGCCGAAAATCCCAATCAAGAGGCATTGAATCAACCGACGGAAGAGTTTCAAGTGCCTGTGTATGCCAATGACATCGCAGCAATTGTTAACAATGAAATAGTCACGATGACGAGACTAATGCGGGAAGTATCCTACTTTATACCCGAAATTCAAAAAATATCCAGGTCACAGGCGGATTTTCAAAAAAAAATCCGGGAATATCAGGAATTCGTCCTGAATGCATTCATTGAAAGAATCCTCATCGTTGGAGATTTTAAATCCAAGGGTGGACAAATGTCGGAGCACTACGAAAAGAAGGAATATGAGGCGTACATACACGATAGATTTAACGATGATAGGACGGCTTTCGCACAATATTTGCGAGCAAATGGACAATCCGTTAGAGAGTTCAAAAAGGATATCAGGGAAAGTGCGATAGTTAGCTATGTGCTGTCAGAAGTACAAAAATCAAAGTCTGAGGTAAGTCCAACGAAAATAAAAGAGTATTACAATGAACACATTCAAGATTTCATAGTAGATAGGCAAATTTTCATCAAAAAAATTTCCCTCTCGGGGAAAGATTGCACGGCTGAAGAATTACAAATGAAATTGTCAAATCTGAAACAGGCCATTGAATCCGGTGATAAGATACATGCCATCATAAAAACTTTTAGTGATAGTCCAAAATCGTGTGATATTGGATGGGTTCGCATAGACGACATGGTACCAGAATTTGCGAATGCTCTAAGGAGGCTTGGCATAGGGGAATACACGACTCCCATATTTTTAGATGGTACGGTTTACGTATTGTTTGTGGCCGATGAAAAACCTACCAAAAAGTTTACGCTAGATGAAGTGAGCAGTGACATTGAAAATATTTTGGCCGCAAAATATCAAAAGGAGGCAAAGGAGCACTACATAAAAAAACTCAAGGAAAAAGCTTACATAAAAATTTTCCTATGAGGTCGTCTGGGATGGTAAATTTTTTAAATTTATTTTCTTGATTAAGGAATTTCGAGATCTAGCCTTCTGGGAAAAGGACAAAGAATGGATCATTTGCATTTTATGGCACAGGCACAAAGTACAGGTTCTGGGTGGCAGGTATTGATCATGTATGTACTGCTAATAACGGGCATGTGTTTTTTGCTGGTGGTCCCCCAGAGAAAACGGCAAAAGGAGCAGCAAAAAATGTTGGATGGCCTAAAATCGGGAGATAGGGTGGTGACTACTTCGGGGATTATTGGGACAATCGCCAATGTGAAGGGTCCAAGGTTCATTTTGAAAATCGCAGATGATACAAAGATTGAAATCTTTAGGTCATACATCCAGGCTAAGCTGGATAAATCAGAAAAAGCAGAGTAGATCATATGCGCAACAGGAAGTCGTTTTACAGAATTTTGTCGTCATTGGTAATTATTCTTCTTGCTGTTCAGAACATATTGCCCATCCACGACAGAATACCGGAACAATATCTTGCGAGTTGCGTAATCCATGACAAGGCAACATTTGAAGAACTTATGAAGCGAGCACATGGAAGGTTGAAAACTGGGCAGTCTAAAAGTTTATTCCTGGCCATTCGCGATGTTGCAGATGCTGAAAAAATAGATCTGTCACGATTTTTCAAAAATAAAAATGTTGATGGCGTCAAGAACCTTTCCGAAAAAAATAAAATTCTATTAAATATTCTGCTAGCGGATTCAAAGGGAAAAATTAAGCAGGGCCTCGATTTAAAAGGGGGTGTTTCCTGCGTATTGAAAATTGATGATTCAAAGTTCGAAAATTTAGGGACCTCAGAAAAAACAGAACAACTGAATAAAGCAATTGATATTATTCGGCAGCGTATCGATGGGTTAGGGGTCTCAGAACCGTTGTTGAGGGTGTTTGGCAAAAATTGCATAGAAATTCAATTGCCAGGTATTTCAACGAAAGACAATCCGGAAATCGTCGATGCAATTAAAAAGCCAGCCAAGCTCGAATTTAAATTGTTACACCCTACCCTGATACCAAAATCAAAATTTGAACGTGCTCCAGTTGGCTATGAAGTTTTAGTGTTTGAAGGTGACCATGGAGACAATGGGGAGGAAGCATACGCATTTGTCAAAAAAATTCCAGGCATGACCGGTAGCATGGTAAAACGTGCCGGTGTGGTGGTTGGTCAATATGGCGAATATGAAATTTCCCTGACGATGACGGAGGAGGGAGCTAGATGTTTTGAAAAAATCACGGCCGATAACATAAACCGTCGGCTTGGCATCGTATTGGACGGAAAATTGTATTCGGCCCCATCCATCCGTTCCGCAATCACGAATGGCTGTGCGAGTATTAGTGGAAAATTTTCCCAGCGAGATGCCTTTGAACTATCAAATATTCTCAATAATCCACTGGAATTTGAATTAAAATTTGTTGAACTAAGTGAGATTGGGCCATCCCTAGCGGAAGATGCTAGGATAAATTCCCTACGGGCAATGCTAATAGGAACTGCCATCGTGGCTGCTTTTATGCTGATATTTTATCACGTTGCCGGAATCATATCTCTGATTGCAGTCCTGGCAAATGTTATAATTATATTGGGTGTGATGGTAACCATTGGGGGAACACTTACACTGCCCGGTATCGCAGCACTGGTCCTAACAATTGGAATGGCAGTTGATGCAAATATTCTGATATTCGAGAGGATACGGGAAGAACTTCTTAGTGGCAAGCCCCTTAGAGCTGCCCTAGCCTCGGGGCACGAAAAAGCGTTTTCTACTATTCTCGATGCAAACCTAACAACGCTGCTAACGGCAATAATTCTCATGTGTTTTGGAGTTGGGCCGGTGAAGGGATTTGGGGTAATTTTGGCCATTGGAATTCTTGCAACGATGTTCTGTACCCTGGTGCTGAGTAAGGGACTGCTAGAGTTTTTAGTGGAAAAGGACCTGGTAAAAAAACTTATCCCCGATTTTAGGATAAAACCAACTTCCTTCGATTTTTTGGCATATGCAAAACTGACCGTTGGAATATATGCAGTCGTAGCTCTTGCCTGTACCGTCATTGTGGCATTCCGAGGTACCAGGATTTATGGCATTGATTTCACAGGAGGGGATGAAATTACCCTAACCTTTGAGAAAAAAATTCCCATAAAGGAAATTAATAGATTGGCATCGGAACATGGCATAGGGGAAGTCACTTCCGTCTATCAAAAGTCCATAGCCGATAGTTCGGAAATCCTGCGCATACAAACACCCGAAGGCCAAGGGACAAAATTTTTTGACCATTTGAACAACCATTTTCAGGACTCCAGACCATTTTTAGTCAGAAAAACTGAAATAGGGGCCTCCGTTGGCCAAGGCACAAAATTGAACGCCCTCATATCCGTAATATTATCAATGGTTGGTGTTATGATCTACGTTGCTTTTCGGTTCGAAACAGCATATGGAATTGGAGCGATGATTTCTACGATTGCAGATGTTGTCTTGACAATATTAATCTATTTGGCATTGGGGCGTCAGATTTCTGCTCCGATGATTGCATCTATTCTTATGGTTGTTGGATATGCGATCAACGATACCATTATTGTCTTTGATCGAATCCGTGAAGAATTGAGGATAAACAAGGCCAAAGCTTTAAAAGATGTCATAAATCTATCAATTAATAGGACGCTTTCCCGTACCATACTTACGAGTGCATCGACATTCCTGGCTGCATTGGCCCTATATGTGTTTGGGTCGGGTGTAGTCGTCGACTTCGCATTGGTTTTTGCCATGGGTGTCATCGTGGGAACATTTTCTTCCATTTTCATTGCCAGTCCGATGTTTTACACCTGGCATAGGGGTAATAGAACAACCATCATTGGGAATAATGCAACATAAACCAATCCGGTGTACTGGAATTAGGCAATGACAGAAAAATTTTGGATACAGACTCCCTATGATACATCCACGGCAGAGGAACTGTATAAGTCATTAAATATTAGTTTTTTATTGTGTGTAATATTGGTCCAACGGGGCATCACTTCAAAGCTGGAAGCTGAAAAATTCCTCTGGCCAAAATTGACATATTTGGACAACCCATTTAGGATTAAAAATATCGATGGGGCCATAAACATACTACGCAAGGTCATAGACAATAGGCTACACATTGCAATAATAGGAGACTATGACGTCGACGGCATTACTAGTATAACACTCCTAACCAACGTGCTGAAAAATTTTGGCATAATTCCTGATTTTTTCGTGCCTAACCGTGCCTATGAAGGGTATGGCCTATCCAGCGAAATTATAGAACGTATTCTTTCGGGTAAGAAATATGATACGGTCATAGCCCTCGACTGTGGTACAAATTCCGCCGAAGAAGTAAAATTTCTTCAAAAACATGGCATCGAAGTTTTAATAGTTGACCATCATCAGGCAAAATTGTTGCCGCTTGCCAAATGCTGCATCGTCAACCCCCACATAGATGATGGCAAAGAATATGACAAGTATAAGGTATTATGTTCGGTTGGGTTAGTTTTTAAACTATGCCATGGTCTGTTAAAAGTTTTAAGGAAAGCGAATGATCAGCGGGTATTCAATTATTCATTAAAACTTGATCTTGATCTTGTGACCCTTGGGACCATTGCTGATATGGCACAATTGATCCATGAGAATAGAATTTTTTGCAAATTTGGCCTAAAAATTCTCAGCGGAAAATATCGTCGCCCGGGAATTGAAGCGCTGTGTAAATCTGCTGATATTCCGATCGATGCCAACATCGGTCAACACGATGTTTCTTTCAAGCTGTGTCCACGGTTAAATGCCTGTGGACGAATTACCGATGCTATTCTCCCCATCAACATGATGCTAAGCAATAACTTCGATGAGGCCATGACCTATGCCTATGAACTTGATGAAACGAATAAGGAACGCCAATTAATTGAAAAAGAAATAACCGAGCAAGCGGAAGAAATACTCAGAAATAATTACATCGATGATGACGGAATTGTTCTATATGACCCAAACTGGCATTCCGGTGTTGTGGGAATCGTCAGTGGTAAATGCGCAAGGGACTACGCCAAACCGTGCATTGTTTTAGGCTACGAGCGTGACTTGGCAAAGGGATCAGGTAGGAGTATGCATGGAGTAAACTTGATCGACATTTTGAATGATTGTTCGGAATATTTGGAGACATGGGGCGGTCATCCCTATGCCGTCGGGATATCCATTCGCCCGGAAAATATCAACGCCTTTAGGAAAAATTTTAACAGGGCTGTGAAAAAACATTCAACCAGCAAGCCTGAACACGAAAAGATAGAATATTCCCACGAATTGACATTGGAAGAAATCGATAGTAATTTCATGGAAGAGTTGGAAACTTTGCAACCATTTGGGCAAAGAAATCCGGAACCTATTTTTCTACTAAAAAATATTACAATCAATAACCTCCCAGAAACATTTGGCGTACGGAAGCATCACGTAAAATTTTGGCTGACCGATAGGCATTCGAAGCGAATTCTCACCATTGGTTGGAATGGTGCCCATAACATTCCTCCCGTATATGTGCCCTTGGACTTGCTCATAACGATCACCCAAGAAACCTGGAACAAAATCAATTCCCTGCGGTTGAACATGGTCGATTGGAGGACCACCTAGTCGAAAGATATATTTGAGCCGGCTTTCTCAGATTATTGTTCGGCAATTCGCGGGTAACATTAAAAATCTCCTTGCAAAAATTTGTCTCGCATGGCATATGTCATCCATGTCAGGACTTTCGGAAAATCAATCTTTCATGGTATTGAACGCGTTGCCCCACATTGGACCATGTACCGCCAAGAAATTATTGGTACATTTTCGTGGAGATGCCCGACGAATTTTTTCCGCCACAAATGACCAACTCCAAGCGATTTCTAACATTGACAGTCAAATCATCGATTGCATACGGAATTACTCCAAATATTTCGACTTGCAGCGAGAAGAGGAAAGTTTGTTGGCATTGCGAGGCCGCTTTTTACATGCTAACCACAATGATTACCCAACACTACTAAAAGAGATCCACGATGCTCCCATAGGGCTCTATGCCATTGGAGAAATTAACAACGGGACGAAAAATATAGCAATCGTAGGCTCAAGGACAAACACACTATATGGTCTCGAAACGGCAAGGATGCTAGCAATGGGATTGGCAAGGCGGAAATTTTGCATAGTTAGTGGAATGGCCCGCGGGATTGACACGGCAGCACACGAAGGTGCACTGGCTGCCAATGGGAAAACCATCGCAATTCTGGGGAATGGAATCGACATAATTTATCCCATCGAAAATGCTATCCTATACAAAAGAATAGCAGAAAAAGGAGCAATTATATCTGAATTTACACTTGGTAGACATGCCGACAAACAAACATTTCCCATACGCAATCGTCTAATTGCAGGATTATGCCATGCGGTGATCATCGTGGAGTCTGACAAGTTCGGAGGTAGCATGATAACTGCAAAATTTGCAACCGAATATGGCAGGCATGTGTTCGCGGTTCCTGGTAGAATTGACCAACCATCCAGTTCCGGTTGCCTAGCTCTTATCAAAGAAGGAGCTACCATGCTAACATGTGTCGATGATATTTTTGAAGACTTGCCCTACCTCGATGACTCACCAAAGCAGACCATGCTATCATTTTCACCATCTGAAAATAAAAATTCAGATATCCCAATGCCACAGATTTCATGCCCCATGGAAAGAAAGATCTATGAAATTTTGTGGCGGGAAAAATCCGTCCCAATAGATACGGTAATAACCCTTTCCGAGCTGCCAGCGAATAAAGTAATGCATACGTTGCAAATGCTAGAAATTCGAGGATTGGCATTCAAACGATACGATGGAATGTTTGAGATTTCCAAAAACATCGTGGGGCACTAAAATAGTGTCGTCAAAATTTGAGGATCCAGCAAAGGTGTAACATTGATCGCCTGGGGAATTTT
Source organism: Puniceicoccales bacterium (assembly GCA_031269795.1). Taxonomy (GTDB): domain Bacteria; phylum Verrucomicrobiota; class Verrucomicrobiia; order Opitutales; family JAIRKQ01; genus JAIRKQ01. The sequence goes on along the minus strand of JAISYR010000003.1, from coordinate 17,165 downwards.
CCGTTAAAATTTTCAATCATTGTGCTTGAATTATTCAAGCAATTTCTCAGGTTTTGCCCTAGTTGTTCTTTCGTGGTACCAAATGGGTTGGTTCCACGCTTATTAATCTTAACCCCCAATATTTGGGAAAATTATGGAATCTACAGTTATGGAAGAGCTTCTTGCAGCACATCCCATGGAGGAACTGAAAGAAGGCTTGGTGGTGAAAGGTATTGTCACGGGAATTTGTGGCAATGAGGTTGCGGTCGACATAGGAGGAAAAGCAGAAGGCGTCGTCTCTGCCCTTGAATTTAATGACATCGAATCCCTTGAGGTAGGTGGTGAGATCGATGTTTACATCGAGCGTTTGGAAGATAAATATGGCAATCCATTGATTTCACACGACAAGGCTTTGCAGAAGAAAAATTGGGCATTGATCGTTGAAAATTGCGAAGAAGGTTCGATTCTTCCCGGCCGTGTAAAAGGCAGGGTCAAAGGTGGGCTATTGGTAAATATTGGAGTGGATGCTTTCCTTCCCGCATCCCAGGTCGATACACAATCTCCCATCAATCTTGACCAATACATTGGGAATACCTACGAGTTTAAAATTTTAAAAATCAATCAGGAACGCAAAAATATCATAATTTCGCGGCGGGAGTTGATAGAAGAAGAACGCCAGGAAAAGCGCCGATTGTTGCTCAACGAAATTAAAGTTGGGGACATTCGCAAAGGCATTATCAAAAATACAACAGACTATGGAGCATTCGTTGACATCGATGGATTGGATGGTCTCTTGCATATAACGGACATGAGTTGGGGACGCATTTCCCACCCGAGTGATGTGGTAAAGCCAGGGCAGGAGGTTAATGTCATGGTTATAGGAATTGACCAGAAAAAGGAACGGTTTTCCCTCGGACTGAAACAAACCATGCCAAATCCTTGGGATAGCATCGAACAACGCTATCCGATAGGATCAAAAATCCACGGGAAAATCGTCAATATGGTTCCATATGGGGCATTTGCAGAGATCGAAAGTGGCGTTGAGGGATTGATTCACGTAACGGAAATGTCGTGGACAAAACGCATCAGCAAGCCGAGTGAGATTGTTAAAATTGGCCAGGAAGTGGATGCCATTGTCATAGAAATTTCCAAGGATGAACAAAGAATAGCTTTGAGCCTAAAACAGACCGAGGAAAATCCATGGGAAATGGTTTGCAGAAATTACCCTGTGGGAGCACACGTTCGCGGAAAAATACGCAATATGACGGCATATGGCGCTTTTGTTGAACTGGAAGAAGGTATCGATGGAATGATTCATGTCAGCGACATGAGTTGGACACGAAACATCAGTAACCCGAACGAATTTGTTAAAAAAGGAGACGAAGTTGATACAATTGTGCTGAGCATAGATCAAGAACAGCAAAGAATTGCCCTTGGGATTAAGCAACTAACAGAAGATCCATGGCCAGAAATACAAAGAAAATATAAGGTCGGGGCTGTGGTAACTGGAACGGTAACGAGGATTGTTCCCTACGGTGCGTTTGTCAAATTGGAAGATGACCTCGAAGGCCTAGTACACATTAGTCAGATTTCGGAAACCCATGTGGATAAAGTCAAATCAGTGCTGTCCGTTGGACAGGAAGTGTCTGCCCGTGTAATAAAAATCGACCAAAATGATCGCCGGATCGGCCTATCGATAAAGGCAGCAAACTATGACGAAACAGCATTTACCGAAGAAATGAAAGCTTTTGATAAAATTAAAAACACCAGCGAATTGGTCAGTTTATCCGACATGTTTTCTGGCATCGATGAATCTTTAAGTCAAAGGGAAAAAGAATAATACAAAATAGCCCAAAGGAACCTCCCGGGACACTCCTTTGGCTAAGGATAATTGTATATGGCCAAGCCTGAAGAGAAAAAAATTGACGGAAGTGATATCTATGCTATCCGCAGGACAAAGCTAGAAGATATGCGTAGGAATGGTTTCGATCCTTTCGAGCAAAATTTTCCCAAAAAACACACGTCCGAAGAAGCCAAAAGACTCTACGTAGAAGATTCTGAAAGTCAGCAAACGGTTGATGTCGCTGGAAGGATTGTAACATTTCGGCTGATGGGCAAGGCAAGTTTTGTGAAAATTTTAGACAGCGATGGACAGATTCAACTGTATGTATCGACGAATGACATTGGCAATGAACAGTATAAAAATTTTTCAAAATTTGATATTGGAGATATCGTAGGTGCAAGCGGAGAATTGTTCAAAACAAAAACCGGAGAAATTACGGTTCGCGTTAAAAGTATTTTGATGGTTGCAAAATCCCTACGGTCACTCCCGGAAAAATGGCATGGGTTGGTGGACAGTGACCAAATTTACCGGCAAAGGTATCTGGATTTGATAATTAACCAGGAGTCCCGCGACAGGGCAAAAAAACGGTGTCAAATTGTAAAAGAAATTCGACGATTTTTATGGGACAAAGGATTTGAAGAAATGGAAACCCCCATTCTGCAAAATACCGTCGGAGGTGCGGCTGCACGGCCATTCGAAACTTTCATGAATGCCCTCAACCAAAAGTGTTATCTAAGAATAGCAACGGAACTTTTCCTAAAAAGGATGCTGGTGGCAGGCTTTGATAAAGTTTTTGAAATCGGTAGAATTTTTAGAAACGAAGGGTTGTCGCGCAAACACAATCCGGAATTCACAAGCCTCGAAGTATATCAAGCATTTTCCGATTACAGGGGAATGATGGCATTGGCCCGTGAAATATTGCAGCACCTTTGCCAAACTGTCATCGGGACAACCACCATAGCATCCCACGATGGAACAATTATCGAACTCGGAGGGAAATGGGAGGAAAGGCGTTACGAAGACTTGATCATCGAAGCAACGGGTAATGCCGATTGGTTTTCTTTTTCTAAAGAACAAAAACTAAAACGATGCCAAGACCTTTCAATCGAAGTAAATCCAAACAGTGAAGACTTTGAAATAACAAATAGTGTCTATGGCAAAATAGTCGAGCCCAGGCTTATTCAACCTACCTTTGTTACCCATTTACCGAAAGAATTATGCCCGCTTGCTAAAATAAATAAAATGGACAACCGCTATTTGGATGTCTTCGAATTGTGCATAAATGGTCAGGAAATTGCACCGGCCTATTCCGAACAAAATGATCCATTTGTACAGCGGGAAATGTTCGAAAAACAAATTGGCGAAGAAAAACATAACCTGGATAATGAATTTTTATTATCTCTGGAGTATGGCATGCCTCCGACGGGTGGTATGGGTATCGGTATAGATAGATTGGTTATTTTGCTAACGGGAGCCGCTAGCATTAGAGATACAATACTCTTCCCCATGTTACGTCCACAAGAAGGAAGCTAGTCGGGGTGGACATTTCGCAAGCAGTGACCAATTTTTCTAAAGGAGGAAATATTCGCCTGTTAAACACTTAACAATTGCCCATTTTCAGAGTTGAGCAATTCGTTGGTGGATATGGCTGCGGTACCATGTTTTGCGACGACGATACCGGCAGCTATGTTGGCAAATTTTGCCGCTCGAACGAGAGGTATCCCTGTGGCAAGTGCTACCGCCAAGCAGGCAATTGACGTATCTCCAGCACCTGAAACATCGAAAACTTCCCTCGCATATGTTGGGATGCGAAGTATTTGTTTATTTGTGTCGCGTATGAGCATGCCCTCCGTCCCAAGGGTTATTACCAAGTTTTTTGGTGAATATTTGTCGCAGATTATGTCACAAATTTTTTCCAAAGGCGGTTCGTCGTGGGGTTCTATTTCAAGCCCTGCGAGCTGGACAGATTCCGTTTTGTTCGGAGTGATGAGCGATACACCGGAAAAGTTTAACCCATTGATAGGTTTGGGATCCACCGCAATGAAAACACCTTTTCCGTTGGCCGTATGGATAAATTTTGAAACATTGCGATTCGAAATTGTTCCCTTGGCATAGTCGGACAAAATCACCGCGTCCACACCCCCAATCTTTTCGCAAATTTCATCCACTAGGTTGTCATCCGCTATTTCATAGTGCGACTTTCTATTTTCACGGTCGATGCGGCACAGCTGTTGCCCCCTGACCACAACGCGAGACTTTGTAATCGTGTCGGTAGTCGCACTTTCAAACTTTGGATCAAAATGAATTTTATTTTCCAGAAACAAACTTTTTGCTAGTTTTCCCATAGGGTCCACGCCGATTTTTCCAACAATTTCCGCATGGCATCCAAGTTGGACAACATTGAGTGCCACATTGGCAGCAGCTCCAAGGGCATATTTGTCATTTTCAACGGCAACGACAGGGACAGGAGCTTCCGGAGAAATTCTTGCCGTATCACCAATTATATAGTGATCCAACATGATATCTCCAATGACCAATACTCGAAGGCCTGAAATTTTTGCTAAAAGATCTTTCATCATGCCACGAAATCACATTCGTTTTCGACTTACAAACATAAAAAATTAAATTTTTTAGCCATTGTTTTTCCCAATGGAAAAGTTTTTTATATTTGAGGTTATCTTGAATTTTTTTGAAAAATTTTCGAGTTTTGTCAGAAAAAATTTTTCGAAAACCCTGATAAATGGATATAAAAATTTTCTAGGGAAAATGGTAATAACCAGCTCAATGTCACTCCCCTGCTTTAGTGCCCTCAGTTCGGCACGTTTCCCCCACCACAGCTGTTCGAATAATGGTTCTATGCAATGGGGAAAATATTTTCTGCCATTGAGAAGTACCGCATCGGAAATCTTCCCGCAACACCAAATTCTAGCCCGTTGATCTATAAAACCATACAGTCCCGTATGGATAAACGCAGGTGAAACTGAATTTTTAAAAACGATCTCCCCAAAATGACCAAGGGGCAACATTTCATAGCTACACCCAAGGTCATCCTTTTCAGGAACCCGTATTATTCTGACGTCAAAGTTTTCCTTCCCATATCCCAGGACAATTCCTGCTCCACAACGTTGTAAAATCCAGCATCGATCACGGAATTCTCTGGGAGACAGATAAAAAAACGGAAAGTCTTTGTAAATTTCATCGGCAACGCTGCGAAAATTACGCATTGCTAAAAAATATTTTAATCGCGTCCACATAGACATTGCCAAATGTTTTGACAACATTGACAACAAAAGCTTGTCGAGCAATGGAAAAATTCATTAAATTATGGCCATACTTTTCGAATGTCGCAGACCAACGATAAAAGTTTATCACAATATTATGAATACATTCGCAGCGAACGTAGATTTTCTCCTGCTACCCTAACCACCTACAAAAACGCCATTGGCGTGTTTATTAATTGGAAATTTCAAAAAAGTGCCATTGATTTTTCAATGGTATCCCACCGAGACCTACAGGATTTCATCATCGAAGAACAAAGGAATCGAAAACGGACGACGGTCCACAATCACATTTCTGCCCTACGCTCATTGTTTGGATTTCTGTTCGAAAATAAATACCTAGAAATAAATCCTTCCCTCGAGTTGATTACTCCAAAACTTGAAAGGACATTGCCGAAAATTTTTACACTGTCCCAGGTAAAAAGTTTACTATCGGCTCCATTGGTTGCCCTGAATAATGGCAAAATTACACAGCAGATTGCATTTCGTGATGCTATGATTCTAGAACTTTTCTATGGGGCAGGGCTACGCATTAGTGAACTTAGGAATATTAAATTCGGAAACATCGACTTTGACAACTGTGTGCTAAAAGTCGTCGGGAAAAGGAATAGGGAACGTCTATGCCCATTTCCAGTTGCAGCAGGCAATGCCATAAAACAATATTTAAACACCTGTGCCATGCCATTGCAAAAGCAGCTTCTTGAACACGATGGGAAGCTACTTACCGTCCGAGAGATACAGTATCGGTTAAAATTTTATTTGCAGCTATCGGGTCTTCCAATGGATTTATCACCCCATAAAATTAGGCATTCCTACGCGACCCATTTGCTAAATGCAGGCGCAGATTTGCGACTGTTGCAGGAATTACTTGGCCATTCCAATCTTTCCACCACCCAGATCTATACCCACATTGATTCATCGAGAATGAAAAGTGTTCACAAAAGCTGCCATCCACGGCCATGACAAAATTATTGTTCCTTTGGGAAAATACAAAAATAGGCCAACAGCTTTTTGCTTGCCAAGATTTTGTCGCGTTGATATAAAGCCCCACCATGATTGATGGCCCAAATGATACCACCATACTCGATATTATGTCCTCGGATAGTGGTTTAAAGTTTAGCATTGTCGCTGCTGTAAAACTCGTCGAAACAAAATTAGCCAAAAATAATACCGAATACTTGTCAGTTACCATTGGGGACAAAAATGCCACGTGTCTGTGCAAAGTCTTTGGTAGTTCTTCCATGTATAACTTTTTTAAAACGGTGGAGCCTGGAACGATAGTATTCGCGGAAGGGATCACAAGAAATTACAAGGGTGTTTTTTCTCCGGACATAACATTTGTGCGTGCTCTGAGTGATGATGAAATTGTACGGGGCGACTATTTACAAAAGATGACTGCCTGTGCCGATGAGGGAATGGAGGCTTTAAAGAATGAATTAAATGGTATGCTTGCGACCATTGGCGATGAAAAACTCAGACTGATCGTCAAGGAAGTAATCAAGGAACTTGGGGAAGATTTTTACAATAAAGCTGCCGGAATTTCCATGCATCATGCCTATAAAAATGGGTTATTGGAACACACGGTTCATACTGCCAGGGCAGGGAAAAATCTCTTGCCCCTGTACCCTTTTGTGGACCACGACATTGCCATGGCAGGCCTACTGCTACATGACATAGGAAAGGTCCTAGAGTATACGGGAGACGAAGTGCCCCAGAGAACAAAAATAGGTATTTTGCAAGGACACTTGGTTCTCGGCTATAGGCTCATTCGAAAGGTTGCCATCCAAAATAAATTGAACGGTGAAATTTTGGAACGCCTTGAACATATTCTTTTAAGCCACCACAGTGACCCTGAATTTGGAGCTGTCGTGCGTCCTGCCACTCCAGAGGCGGTATTTGTTGCTTTGGTTGACAATCTAGATGCCAAAATGGGAATGGTAGAGCAATTGCTGCGTTCGACCCCAAGTAAAAATATTTTTTCCGACTTCCACAAAGGACTGGAAGGAAAGCTGCTCGTTCTACCAATTGATTCACCCATCGATGGAGAATTGGATTAGCTGTGTCCCATGGATTGCAAGAATTTCTACGTGGAAATGTTGCCATCGTCAAATGCGATGAAAATGGCCTTGTTGCCCTAGAAAAACCATGCGGTGTTCTGTCCCACCCAAATACGGCGAACGATACACCGAATGCTCTTCTTCGGTGCCCTTACGACTTTGAAGAGCAAGCCTATATTTGCGAAGGATTCGGCAAAGTATATTTGATTAACCGTTTGGATGCTCCGGTATCCGGATTAATTCTGGTAGGTTTGAGCCAAAAGGTTGCGGAAGCCACAAAAATTGTCTTTGAAAGTAGAAAAGTTTTCAAGCAATATGTGGCGTTGGTCAAAGGATATCCAAGGTATAAAAATGCCATTTGGCGTTCCCATTTGGATAAAAATTTTGTTGGAAAATCCATCAAAATGACGCCGGGAAGTGGACTTTTTGCGGAAACAAAATCTTGCTTGGTCGAATCCTTTCGCGCGTGTGGTGTAACCCTAAGCATTTTGAATTTATTCCCCGTTACCGGTCGAACCCACCAGCTGCGCGTACATTGTTCCCAGAACGCGCTGCCAATCGTGGGGGATGAAATCTACGGTGATTCCAAATTTAATGCAGTATTTCAAAAAAATTGTGAACATTATCGCCTTTTTCTTCATTGCGAAAAAGTCTCTTTGACATATGTGCTGGGAGGGAAAATTTTTACATTTCATGCCCATAGCGCAATCAATTTTGCCGAATTTTTAAAAGGTTTCATAGAAAATCATACCCACAGTTCCCCGTAAAACATCCATCAATCGCTGTGAAGGATGAATATTTTCTAAAAAAGCCATTGCTTATTTTTTCAAAAAAAATTCCATAGGCAAACAGATGACACTGCACGTATTAGGACATCCTCTTGCAAATAAGATTTTGACGGATTTGCGTGATAAAAATACTCCGACAACACGATTTCGGGAGTTAGGAAAGCAGTTGACATATTTTCTGTTGATTGAAGCAACCCGAGGTCTAAAAACCAAGCTGAAAAATATAGAAACCCCACTGGCGGATTTTGACGGTACGGATCTGGGACAGTCGATTGTCGTTGTGCCGATTTTGAGAGCAGGATTAATCATGTTGCAACCGGCAATAGATATATTACAGGATGTTTCCATAGGATATATTGGTATGGAACGTGACGAAACAACGGCATTGGCTCGAACATATTACTGCAAATTGCCAAACCTGAATGATAAGTTTGTGATCGTAATTGACCCGATGCTGGCCACAGGTAATTCGGCCGAATTAGCCCTTGAAACCGTCCTTCAGCAAAATCCCAGCGATGTTGTCATGGTTTCCATAATTGCAGCTCCGGAAGGGGTAAGACATTTGGAAAATCTATTCCCTGATATTCCAATTTATACGACTGCAGTGGATGAAAGATTGGATGAACACAAATTTATCTTTCCCGGGCTTGGAGATTTTGGTGACCGGGCATACGATACAAACTGAAGTATGATATTAAAGAAAATAATAAGATTTTGCGATTTCACAGATCGGGTGATAATTAAGTGTCTGCTGGAAGGTATTTGCGTTGGTATATTTTCATTTTTAGCCATGTCAGCTGCATACATATCGTGTATGTGCAAATATAACATCAAATTATTTAGGACGAAAGGTGATGATACAAGTGTCCATTAGGCAATTGACCCTAATGCTAGGAAGCATGGCTGCACTGATGTTCGTAGGGAACACGCTAACTTTTGACCATGATTCCTGGAAAAATGATCACTCCATGCCCAAAGGTGGCATCTTCAGCTCAGTCTGCCATGGCAAACGATTCCTATTGTTCATGCTTTTGATATCCTGCTGTGCAGCGAATAACCTACAGAATTTTATCGGTCTGTTGACCATTGTGTGGAGTGTTTCCCTATTGGTACATGGATATGGAGACACAAGATACGTCGCCAAAAAATTTGCAGCCTGCCACTTTTTGGTCCTCGTTTTGTGTGCCTGTGCAGACATATTACACAAAAACATGGGTTGGTGTACTTGCCCAATCACATTGTATATCCTTGGATTTGGGCTACTAATGCCCGTATACCCACTGAGCAGCTGGATCGATTCTTTTTTTTCACGGGCTCCATCACTATTTTTAAGTACCTGGTTGATCATCATACGCCCCGTTGTGGTTTCATTTTTCCTATCAACCCTAGGATCGCTGCTTTCCATGAGAGAAAATACTTCAATTTATCTCCTCTTGTCCACAATGGCGTATGGCTCACTGGGATTTGTTCCCATTCTATTTTTTACCAAGGCAAAACTGCGTACCCTAACCGCATATATAGCATGCTGGCAAGGTGGATATGTTTGGCTCTTCGCCATGTATTTGCCAGTGGAAATGTTCGATCTGATTACGCTTTTAGCCATTACGCAGGGAATATTTATGGCCATTATTATACAAACCACAACCGCCCTATACAAACATATTAAATCCGATTTCCTCAAAAATCTTGAAGAATTATTTGAATCAAACTATTTTGCCGCCATTTTCATAATGTCCGCCATGGTGTTTCTGACAATTACGCCGCTTATTTTTGTTTACAAAAAGCACATGTCCCCGTTGCCACATGTCTTTGTCTATCAAATACTGGTTAGCATGGTATTGCCCATGATATTCAATCTAAAAATTTACAAATTAATGGACAAATCATCCCTTAAAGCTGATGAGATCTCATCGTAAAGACAATGGTTGCAGCCAAAATAGCTATTTTCCTCGATAGGGATGGAACGATCATCGCCGACAAAAATTATCTCAAAGACCCAAATGGTGTTGAACTACTGCCCGGAGTGAAGGATGCCATTTCAGATTTAAAGTCGGCGAGATGCATGTTGTTTCTATTCAGTAATCAAAGCGGAATAGGACGAGGGATAATTTCCATGGATGACGTGTCCAGGTGTAACTTGCGTATGATGGAACTACTCGGCCACGGATCGAACATATTCGATGCAATCTGCATAGCTCCGGAGTCCCCTGATAATATTTTGGTTTACAGAAAACCATCTCCAAGGTTCATAGTCGAAATGGTAGAAAAGTTTGATCTTCCGAAGGAAAGTTGTTACATGGTGGGAGACAAAGAAAGTGATGTTCTTGCCGGCATAAATGCGCAAATAAATGCCATTTTGATTGCACCTACGAAAACATTTTTCCTCGAACATCAAAAAAACAAAGGGATCAGGGTTTTCCCCTCACTTTTTGAGTTTTCAAAGTGGTTACTTGGTAAAGCATCCAGGTGAACTCAAAATTAAGAAGGTAAGACAATCATTTCGAGGTTGTTCAAAGCATAAAAGAGTGTTGTCAAATCGGGAAAAAGAGGAGATTGGTAGCCTTAGGATCGTTTTCCTGAAGGTTTGCTAAATTCTATGGAAAGGGTTCATTGGGTAAGGACATCAAAAAAACTGCTCAAAAATTCGTAGCCAATATGTCATTTTTGGGAATAGCATCGATACATGGGCAAGGGAAAAAATTCGCACGACAATTGCGAAATGAATTAAAAAGCCAAGGATTACCTACCAACGGAAAGTTGTTTGTGTTGCAACGCTCTTTAGGTCAAATTTTCGGGGTTTAACCCTTGCAAGTCGGTGGGAATGAATAGCCCATTTCGCCGAATTAGTTCCCCATCGAAGTATATCTCACCGCCACCATATTCTTCGCGTTGGATGCAAACCAAATCCCAATGTATTTGCGAACGGTTGCCATTGTCGGCCTCCTCATAGGCTTGGCCAGGAGTAAAATGAAAAGATCCTGCAATTTTTTCGTCGAATAAAATATCACATACTGGATTTAGAATATGTGGGTTGAGCCCAAAGGCAAACTCGCCAACATAGCGGCTCCCTCCATCGGCGTCTAAAATTTTGTTCAAGGCATTCGTCTTATTTCCAGCATCCCCTGCGATGATTTTGCCATCCCTAAATTCTAGGCAAATGTTTTCGAAGGGAATTCCCTGGTAGACCGTCGGGGTGTTGTACTGAATTATTCCATTGACCGAATTTTTGACGGGGGCCGTGTATACCTCTCCGTCCGGAATATTGTGGTGTCCCCCACAGGGAATCGCGGGAATGCCCCCTATGGAAAATGATAAATCGGTACCGTTGCCAACAATTTTAACCCTATCCGCAGCTTCCATGCGTTTTTTCAGAGCTTCCATGCCCACTTCCATTTTGGAATAGTCCATCGTGCAGACCCGGAAGAAAAATTCCTCAAATTCGTCGGTGCTCATTTTAGCCTGCTGGGCAAAACCATCGCTAGGCCAACGGAGAATTACCCATTTTGTTTTTTGAACGCGCCAATCTTGAACCGGACGCATAATCCTATCTATCATCATGCGTTGTTCCTGGGCAACATCCGACTGGTAAAATGCATTATTTCCACCGCGGAGAGCTATGAATGCCTGCATCTTTTTCATCTCATCCAGAGATACTTCGCTGATACTCGCGAAAGCTTCTTCAGAAAGAATCTTGTTCTGGGCACGGGCAATCCTGTTGGATTGCAATCGCAGAAAAGGAACCCCGCCCCTACCTTGAATAGCCTGAATGAGGGCAATCGTCATGTCGTCGGGGATATCGATACTATTTACCAAAACCCGTTCGCCTTTTTGTAAATTTATTGAAAATTCAACCAGCGTTCTAGCTAATTTCTCATATCTTTCGTCGTTTTTTAACATAGGTGATTAGGACATATACTACACTAAGTTAGCGAATGGCAAATAAAAAAACCAAATGCCCAAAGCTTTTCCTAGTAGCACTGCCCCTAGGGTATTTTTTAAAAAAATAGATCCCTTTTTATTTTCGATGCCATCGATTCTCCGTGTAAATACCCAATAATGGCAAACGCAAATTCTGCCGCTACACCGGGTCCTTTAGCTGTTATAAGATGATGGTCAACGACAACCCGTCCATTTTTATCAACATTTGTTAGGACATCATGCGTGCACGGATGGGCACAATAGTTTATATTTTCCAAAATTCCTGCATTTTGTAAAATTAATGGGGCTGCACATATTGCACATACCAATTTGCCTGCTCCATGAAACGAACGTACCAAATTGAGAACTGCCACATCATCTTTCAGCGAAAAAGAACCAGGGCCACCGGGTAAAATTAGACCATCAAAATTGGATACTACTATTTTGTCGATGGTTGTATCGGCAACTAATTTAATATTATGTGCACCACTTACCCTAACGTCATCATTGGCAGAAACAAGGGAAACATCAAGCCCACATCTCAATAAAATATCAACGGGCGTTATTAGTTCAATTTCTTCTACGCCATTTCCAAAAAGGCAACAAATCTTTTTACCCATGCCCCATAAATATCCCTATTTATGCTCTTTGTCCACCTTTTTCGACGAAAAAGGATTTCCTTCCCCCTCCAGGCTATCCGATGCCGATACATCGGTCGTTGGTTTGAAAGATGACGAAGCGGCCGCTGACATGGCCGAAATTTTATCTAGCAGGCTTTCCAAGGATTTTGTTATACCTTTGAGCGCTGAAAATATTTTCGCTTTATTATCCTCGGTGATGGCATATTTCCCAATTTTGTTTACCTCAGCAGCAACATCAGCAGTGGTTTGGTCCGGATGTTTGTCGTAGATATCTGGAATACCATCCCCATCGGAATCCCTAAGTTGACCCGAATCAGTACCTCCAGGTTGACCTAGACCTCTAAGTTGATCTAAAATATCCCGAATCTCTTCCCTGCCTACTGCCATCAACCTATCGCCTGGGAATTGTCTTATTTGATCCAGTTTCTCTTGCACATCTTTTACCATGTCGGGCAAGTCGTTAGCCCGGACAACTTGGGTTACCGTCACGGCCATATCACCCCCTCTAGCTTCGATGGAAGGTGGCGGCAGCGTTTTGCCTTCCCCAAGTAAACTAGCTACTGTACTGCCGGATGGTTCATATACAAATATTGGTAGTTCCGTAGACTGCTCCTGAACTTTCCTAGTATCATTTGCTCTATCTAATTCACTAATATTGGTGTCAAAATTATTCATAATTTATACTTTCAATTTACCATTGTTAGATATGGCACGGTGTGCTTTAATTTCCATATCAATATCATCTTCTGTTAATGATGTTTGTTCTATTAACTCTTTTACGAGCTTTACCAGGTCTTTTTCGGCCCTATCGGCTGTCTTTATGAAGTTATTCAAAATGTTTGAAAAAGCTACTTCGTCGAGCGCCTCCATGGATCGAGCATAGGATAGGACAATATTTTGCGTCTTAGCGTCTAGTCCAAAAGCTGCTTGATTGTACGCAACTCCACACAAATTTAATTCTAAGACTCTTTCAAAAAACTCTTCACTGCATCCGTAGGGAACCGTACAAATCGGTGAATAAAAATAAACAACTTCACTGCTTCTAGGCAGCTCAACCACGTATTCTCGTCCATTCTCTTGCCGAAGGACACAAAGTCCATTTTTATCAAGGAACAACTTACTCCCTATCTTGCTTCCTGCAACTTGCAGGTAATGATCCAATACTTTGTGATACGCACCCATCGACAACTCCTGTTACTCAATTCTAAAAATTAGACCGAAAAGTGTAAAGAAAAGATTGATGATCTTATTAAAAACACATACTAAAGACTAGTGTCAAGCTTTTTTGATAAATTTATAAACTATGGGCATCGCAGTAGATTACGTAGCAAGTTTATACGCTCAGGATTTACAAATTTCCACAAACATGAAATAGTTGAACTACTGCTAACGCTAAGTATTCCCAGAAAAGATGTAAAAACAATTGCCAAGACACTGTTGAAAACATTTGGTTCGATAGGGGGAATTTTTGATGCTAACATCGCCGATTTAGTACAAATAAAGGGAATTGGGGAATCGACAGCCGTTGCCTTGAAAATCATTCGGTCCATTAATAACCTGTATTTACAGGAACAACTTGAAAATGCGCCGATTTGCAATTCCGTCGAAAAAGCATCTACGCTGTGGAAAAATAGACTATCGAATCTAGCAGTTGAAGTCCTTGAGGTGGCCTACTTAGATTCATCACTACGGCTCATGAAAGATGGAATCGAACGACTAGAAACTGGGACAATTGTGGCAACGGCGGTATACCCTAGAAAGATTGCAGAAGCTGCCCTACGGCGTGGGGCAAGGGCGATAATGCTGGCTCATAACCATCCCAGTGGTCCTGCCGAACCGTCCGATTGCGATGAACGCAATACCAGGACAATAAAAATAGCCTTACAATACTTGGACATAAAACTCGTAGACCATATAATCGTCGCCAGCAACGGAATATTTTCTTTCAAAGAAAACGGGTTGTTGTAGCTCTTCAGTTTAAGGGCTATGACTCTCCCATGGCTGCGAGATATATTTTTTCATATTCCTTGGCAGGTTTTGCCCAAGAAAAGTCCTTTTCCATCGCCGATTGCCGCAATTTTGCGAAATCTCCAGGGCGATCGTAGTAGGTGGCACATGCCCATCCTATGGTGTTATATAGCGCTGAATCCGTCAAATCATTAAAAATAAAACCTGTCCCCGTACCGGTCAATTCATTGTAATTGTCGACGGTATCAATTAACCCGCCCGTGGCGTGTACAATTGGCAAGCTTCCGTAAATCATAGAATACATTTGATTCAGCCCACATGGTTCATACCTGCTTGGCATGACAAAGAAATCACTCCCCGCCTCTATCAAATGGGAAAGTTTCTCATCAAAGCCAATTCGTACGGAAATTTTGCCTCCAAGGCGAGACATTATGTCCTTCAATCTCCATTCCAGATATTGATCACCAAATCCCAATATGGCAAATTGGACATTCATATTTTTCAAAACACCCGGTAAAATATTACAAAGAATATCCAACCCTTTTTGATGAAAAAACCTAGAAACCACACCGAAAATCGGAATATTTAAATCATTGGATAATCCCAGTTCCCGTTGTAAATGTTGTTTACATGTTTTTTTCCCTCCCAACGACTGGGCCGAAAAGTTTTCTGGCAAAAATTTATCGACCATTGGATTCCAAACATCCGTATCCACACCATTGCAGATACCAACCAAATCCTTTGCCCGGTATCTGAGAACATCATCCAGACCACATCCGTATTCTGCCGTTTTGATCTCTTCGGCATACGTTTTACTTACGGTTGTAATTTTACTGGCAAATTGCAATGCTCCCTTCATAACATTTATGGCACCGCATGCTTCCATGGCAAATGGATGCCAATAGTGATCATATAATCCCGTAAATTGCAATAATTCTTTGCTAGCATACCCATGGTGAGCCATGTTGTGAATGGTGAAAATTGACTTCGTGGCATTTAAAATGTTCGGTTTGGTATGCAAGCTCAAAAGAGCTGGAATTACGCCCGTTGGCCAGTCATTTGTGTGCATGATATCGGGTGCCCAATTTAGAAACGGACACATGTCGATGACAGCTCGACAAAAAAATGTAAATCGCCTCCAATTGTCATGGTACCCATGCCCAAATTCTCCATAAATTCCATGGCGAGCAAAATATCTATCGAATTCGATGAAATAAACCGGAATGTTTCCATATTCCGTCCGCAACAATTGGGCAAATTCCAGACCATACCCCATGTTAACAATCATGGGATCTTCAACAACCTCACACTTGGAAACGTAATTCACGGAACCATACTTCGGCAAAACAATGCGCACATCATGTCTCATTTGTTTTAAAGCAACTGCCAAAGAAGGTATAACATCCCCCAACCCTCCGACCTTAGCATAGGGACTACATTCAGAGGTTGCAAATAATATCCTCATGGATTTATTTCAAATGGAAATCAGCAAATTGTCAAAAAAGATTGACGTTTCCATTAAAATACGGAAACAATTTATCCGAACGAGGGTATACCTTCTCTCTAGGAAAAAGGTAAATCAACCTTTAATTTTTCTCACCCACCGCTTATTCCCGCCTTTTGTCTAAATCTTTGCATCTCTTTTTTTCTAATAATCTTCCTCTTCTCCTCTGAGAAACGGTAACACATTAGCTCCCGGTTGCAAATCTCTGTGGGGGGCTGCATCGAAGTGCCCACCGGTGTAAATTGTGACAAACGCTATCGTCGTAGGCCACCGTAATAGTTGTAGTGCAATATCATACAGTGTAGCTGCGTTAAAATCTACACCAATACTAGGCACATTAGCTGCCAACCACTGGGATAGGATATCGGCCATCTCTCGCGACAACCCGAAATTTCTCAAATACTGTGCAAAATTTTCAGATAATTGCATGTTCCTCCTGAACTTAAAGCGCATGCCGTCTAGGACGGGTATAGAAAAAGATAGCTTTTTTATTTTATTGTCCCTGTGATATATACAAACGACTGGACAGTTGAAAAGATTTGCAACGGCTGAAAAGGAACCAGTACTAAATTCTTGATTAGAAGATTCATCTCCATAACTCAAACGGTACCTCAGCGCATTTACCATTTCCGGAGAGGAAGTTCTATCCCCCACCTGTTCTAATATTGTATTGAACCCGCAGTTGTTATGTCCATCTCCAGGTGTATGGCGCATGTGCCTATTGCTAGCCCTCAGAAGAGTACTCACCCTAACATCACCGAAAAACTCTGGAGCTCTAGTAATTCGTTGCTGTTGGGCAAGCTGTTGAGTAACCAGCTGAACAGCCTGTTGTTGCTCACATCGATTAGCTAACGCAAGTATATCCATAATCTAAAACCTCCTTCAATAAAATAATAAATAAGATGGGGCAAAACTTTAATTCGTTTTTCCGTTGTCAAGAATTTTGTGCTTCCCCAACGCTTTCTCCCTCTCCTGCTTCGCCTTCTCCTGCTCTGAGAAGCGGTAACACACTATCTCCCGGTTGCAAATCTCTGTGGGGAGCTGCATCGAAGTGCCCACCGGTGTCAATTGTGACAAACGCTATCGTTATAGGACACCGTAATAGTTGTAGTGCAACATCATACAGTGTAGCTGCGTTTAAATCCACAACAATACCAGGCATATTAGCTGCCAACCACTGGGATAGGAT
>JAISYR010000021.1 GCA_031269795.1 Puniceicoccales bacterium | reverse complement strand
CCTTAGAAAGTTGACAGTGGGGATTTTAAATAAACTCGTGGTGTTCAGATTAGTGAATGAACAGTCCACCAAAAATTTTCTAGTACACCTTTTAGTTGCGGTTAAATATAATCTCGATAAATCGGAAGTAGCTCTGTGGCAAACCCTTGCGAGTCAAGGGAAAATATCGGGCCTTGGCCCAGGCTATTCTGACGAGAAAGGTAGAAAAGCCTTTGAGAGGGCTAAACACCTACATCAAATACATCAAATATTGGGAGGCGGAATCAAGGAAGCATTTGGTGGCAGAACCGACAGCGTAGATGATGCGTTGTGGAATGATGTTCGCACTAGACTAAGGACCATGCCTTTGAGGGAAGCCCGTGGGATTTGGCAAAGGATAGCAAATGAAGTGGCAGTGGATTGTTTCGATACTGCCGGCCATGTGGATGTCGAAAGGCTCGAAGCATGGATGGAGTTTCTCGGGGATGCAGAAAATTTCAGGGCCGAACCGTACTGTTTAATTCCCCACGCAGAGCTCATGCGTTCCCAGATGCATAGGGTATGTGAATGCCTTGTTCTTAATAGAAATGGTGCGATGGGTCAATTGAATGCTGCCAATGGTATCACCGTTGGGGAACATGGGCAATCCATTTTAGCCACCATGTCCCAGGGCAGGGAACCACCTTTGAGGCCCGGAGAAGCCGCACTGGCATCCCTGTTCACTCCCCATAGGCAACGGGGCTTGCCGACATGTACGATAAATTCTACCATCAATGCAGAAATTCGGAATCATCCGGAGCGGCTGATCAAAATGTATGCACAGATGTTAGAGGGTCCCCAGTTCACCTTTCCGAGTGGGTATGTAGTCCAGCAGCAACCAATTGTGGATGGTTTCATCACCGTTGACTTGACAAATGGTAACATCAGGAGAGACAGAGTATTTGAGGATATTGCGAGTGGGGATCCCGCTAAAATTGCCCAACAAAAAGCAAGGTGGCGACAAGAAGGGATAGAATATGTCGAATCGACGGATGAAGCAGAAAAGTATAAATTTGAAATGCCGATACACAACATGAATGATGTATTATTTGTCCACTTCTTCCAAGCATCTAGCTTCGGAAATAGAAAAATGGATTCGAATGGCGAATCAGGCACCATGCTGATATATGCCGGGAAAGGGGGACGTACCGAAATGTATTCATCGACAATCCGAGTGGACGGTTCAAGTTTTCTAGCCGGAATGGCAAAATTAAAAGGAAGGGCCGAAGCCCAACGGAGACTTGGGCACTACTACATGCGCGTGACGACAAGATCATCTAGTAGTTACCATGCAGAAAACATTGACATCGATGCTCTACGGGCCCTCGATCTGGACCATATGGAACCTGGGAAGGCCTACCCAATCGGTGACCGCAATTGGGATGGTAATGGTATGTCAGGGGATATTCCCCGCCTGGCGGTCAGAAAAGTGGGTGGTACCCCTCCAACCCATGAATTTGGAACCTTGTGGTATGGGTCCCGATTCGAAAAGAAAAACATATCAGAGATTTATGTTTATAATTTCGAAATTATGGAGCGCAATGCACAGTATTGGGCTCCATTTAGGCCTTAGGAAGTTTCCTTCCTTTCCTTTTATTTATCAGCACTGAAGATTATATTGACAAAAGTCCTTTAGATCGTACTATTTTCTATCCTAGGAAAGGAGGGAGTTATGGGCGAGCGGATACAAGGAGGCGGTGGTGGTGAAAATCCAGCCGTACAAGGTGAGGAGGGGGCGAAAGCACAATTTGGAGATTCTTCTCTTGTTTCGAGAACCCCACCTGACAGTAGAATTCAGGAACAATCGGATTCAAGAATTCCGGATGCAGATGTTAGCTGTAGGGTTGAACAGAAAAGCTTACCGGAGCCTAAAAGTCCACACCAAATATTGGAAGAAGGAGTTAGGAAAGCATTTGGTGGCGAAACCGATGACGTAAAGTTATGGCATGGACTAAGGACCATGCCTTTGAGGGAAGCCCGTGGAATTTGGCAAACGATTGCAAATGAAGTGGCAGTGGATTGTTCCGATGCTACCGGCCATGTGGATGTCAAAAGGCTCGAAGCATGGATGGAGTTTCTCGGAAACGCAGCAACTTTCAGGGGAGAACCATACCGTTTCATTCCCCACGCGGAGCTCGTGCGTTCTCAAATGCATAGGGTATGTGAATGCCTTTTGACTAACAGAAATGACGCAAGGGACCTACTAGATGCTGCTGTCAACATCGCCGTTGGGGAACATGGGCAATCCATTTTAGCCACCATGTCGAATGGCAGAAAACCACCTTTGAGGCCTGCTGAAGCCATACTGACATCCCTGTTCGCTCCCCATAGGCAATGGGGCTTGCCAACATGTACGATAAATTCTACCATCAATGCAGAAATTCGGAATCATCCGGAGCGGCTGATCAAAATGTATGCACAGATGTTAAGCAGTGACCAATTCACCTTTCCAAGTGGGTATACGGTCCGGCAGCAACCAATTGTGGATGGTTTCATTACCGTTGATTTGACAAATGGTGGCAAAGGGAGAGACAAAATATTTGAGGATATTGCGAGTGGCGATCCCGCTAAAATTGCCAGGCTAATAGCAGCGTGGCAACAAGAAGGAATAAAATATGCCGAATCGACGGATGAAGCAGAAAAGTATAAATTTGAAATGCCAGTACATAACTTGACCGACCTACTGTTTGTCCACTTTTGCCAAGCGTCTAACTTCGGAAATATGGAAATAGATGACGATAGTGCATATGGGACCATGCTGATATATGCCGGGCATAGGGGACATACCGAAATATATCCATCGATAATCCGAGTGGACGGCTCAAATTTCCTGGCGGGAATGGCAAAATTACAAGGAGGGGCCGAAGCGCAATTGGGACTTGGGCACCGCTACATGCGCGTGGGGACAAGATCATCCGATGAGGATCATGTAGAAAACATTGACATCGCTGCCCTACTGGCCTACGATCCAAATAATATGGAAACTGGAAAGGCCTACCCAATCGGCGACTGCAATTGGGGAGGTCATGGCATGCCATGGGATATTCCACGCCTGGCGGTCAGAAAAGTGGAGGGTACTGAGGATGGTACTCCTCCAACCCATGAATTTGGAACCTTGTGGTATGGATCCCAATTCGAAAAGAAAAACATATCAGAATTTCGGATTTGTGCTATTGATATTATGGAGCGCGATGCAGAATATTGGGACAATTTGGATCTTTCGCCTGTATTTTCCTTCTCTGCCTAAATTTATGAGGACTCTCTCCAAGCAATTTTTTGATTTCCAAATCCGTTAATTTTCTACATCTTCCTGGAGCAAGCCCCCGCAAGTTTAGACTTCCGATGCGTATTCTTTTCAGTTTTTTTACAAATATACCAAAATGTTCAAATGCTCTATGGATTTCATTCTTTTTCCCTTGGGATAATACAACTTCAAACGCATAATTTTTCATACAGCCACGGCCAATTGATACAATTTTATCGAACCTCAAAAACTCACCATCATCCTCAATGCCATTTATCAGCTGGTGTATCACTCTATCAGACGGTGGCTGGGAAACCATGACCTCGTAATGTTTTTTTATTCCGTAGGAGGGATGTGTTAGTTTTTGGGCGATATTACCGTCATCGGTAACTATGACCATCCCTTCCGTTTCCTTATCTAGACGACCACAGAACATCAATTTTTTTTTGCTAAACTCCCTTGGGATAAAATCAAAAATTGTCTTGGGGTTGTAGCTATCCGAATGGCTGCAAACACATCCAGATGGTTTGTTCATAACTAGTATCAACGGCTGTTTTTTACAAATTACAACTTTATTTGACACCCCTATGCCATCCACGGCAACGACATCGGTTCCAGGATCTATGTAAGTCCCAATTTTGGCCACTATCCCATTTACGGAAACAATGCCCGCAACGATCAATTCTTCTGCCTTTCGACGAGAATTAGTCGTTTGCAACGCTAGAAACTTTTGCAACCTCATTTCAACAGAAATAATCACAGAAATCTATTTTAGCAACAATTATCAAAATTTTCCCGTCGTTCATGGGAAGCATTTTTTATAACAAAAAAACACTTGCGTTCTTAGACAAATAGGTCATCATGGATTCATGGATTTGTCCGTGGAATGTACTGAGCTATATTTGCAGAAAGCAAATGTCTTGGATGTAGAATTTGACAATTTGTTTGTTGGAAGCGAAAGAATTTTCAATTTCGAAAATGGTACCGATCAATATTCCATTTCCCTAAAAACAAAAAACCTCGGCTTAAAACCAAAAATTTCACTGAATGTTGAAATAGCGGGGTGCCAAGCAGAAATTTTATTGGATAGATTATCAAATTTGGAGAAAATCGACAAGAAGTTCGCTGGCATAGACCCCATGCTTTTCAATGACGAAATAAAGACATTATTGCTAAACTGCTTATTTGAACAGTATATCGCATCATTTTCATCAAAAATCGGGATTGCCCTATGCCTCAAGGAAGTTTCTTGCACAGAAACGACAACCCCATACGCGAAAGAAATTGGAGTAAATATTGTCAAAAATAATACCATGACCGTTTCATTTAATATGAAATTGAACGACGATTTGCTCAAAATTTTAAATTCTACATTTGAAAAGGTTGAAGCTATCACCCACGATGTGGACGGTAAATTGCCCTTTGAATGGTATCTGGAAGTCGGCAAAACAAGCATGGGTGTACAAGATTATAAAGATCTTGAAGAGTATGACATCGTGTTTCTCGACGAAGATGTAAATGTACGCTCTGGAAAGTACGAAATAAAAGGATTGAACGGCATGAAATTTTATGGAAAATTCGAAGGTGATAATTTGATTTTGGGAGATTAATTTTATTGAAACTTAAAAGAGGAGAAACCGGCGATGTCAGATAACGAAGAAAACAAATTGGAAAATGCCGACGAGATGGAAGAAAATGCAGATTTTGATGACATTTTGGAGGAAGATAACGATGACGATGATGCTGAAACAGAAAATGATGAGGCAGAAGATACATTAGGTTCCGATGGGGATCCATCTACCACTCCTTCTGATAGAGCATCCGATGACGTAAAACAGGAAGATCCAACACCGGATGAGCCAGTAGCCGAAGATGTTACTGAGCATGGAGAAGAAGAAAAGGAAGATACATTAGATTCCGATGGGGATCCGTCTACAACTTCATCCGATAAAGCATTCGATGACATAAAACAGGAAGATTCGCCTGACAATCCTGAGGTCGAAGATGTTGCCAAGCACGATGCGGAAGAACAACCGGCCGAAGAAGAACCGGAAGGACAATCAACCGATTCCATGGAGCCACCTGGCGAAAAAGACTCTCCCATCTCTGATCCTGCGATGCCCTCTGCCCAGGCAAAAATAAAGCAGGTAGGGAAAGAAGCAGTGGATTCTCTAATGCTCGATTTGACCTTTGAAACCGTCAGAAAAACTATAACACTTGCAGAATTAAAATCGATAAAACCGGGATATACTTTCATTTCTCAAAACCCCGTCAACTCACCCATTGAAATAAGGGCCAACGGTAAACTTATTGGATATGGCAAATTAGTCAGTGTGGATGGTAATATTGGAGTTCAAATAACGGAGTTTGTATAGCATGGCGGATATATCATTAAATCCAATAACGATAATTGTATTATTAATAGCACTATCGCTTGCACCATTTGCGATTTTGTTGGTTTCATCATTTGTAAAAATGGTTATCGTTATGAACCTGGTCAGGAATGCACTGGGTGTGCAGCAGGTACCTCCAAACATGGTACTCAATGGTTTAGCGATCATGCTGAGCATCTATGTGATGTTTCCTGTGGTCAAGGAAATAGGGATTTTAGGTGCAAACATTCAAATGGAATTTGACTCTTTGGAAAAGATAAAGGCCGTCGCCAATACCCTACAAGCACCGATTCAGAAATTTTTGAACAAACATGCCAATAGCAAACATAAAGCATTTTTTCTAAAAACCGCCCGCAAGCTATGGCCCCTGCAAGATGCAGAAAAACTGCAACCGGAAGATCTGATTGTCCTCATTCCCGCATTTACGGTTACCGAATTGACGGAAGCATTTCAAATAGGATTTTTACTATACTTGCCTTTCATTGCCGTCGACCTCATTGTCTCGAATATTTTACTTGCTCTTGGTATGATGATGGTGTCACCAATGACCATTTCTCTACCATTTAAGTTGATGCTGTTTGTAATAGTGGATGGATGGTCACGGCTAATTCATGGCCTAGTTCTGACATACCGATAGTGTTACATAAATTTCTTCCAAAGCACTCCAAAGATTTGAACCATTTCCAACAAAAGAATGATTGTAAGAAATTGGGGAAGTTTGCTCCATTAGCGTTGTTGTATTTGGTGGTGTGTTCTGAACAGTAAAGCTATGCCAAATAATAGCAGAAAAACTGAATAAAACTGTCCGCGAGACATGCCAAGGATTAGCTGTGCGTCGGGTTCGCGGCAGAACTCCATAAAAATTCTAGAAATTGAATATAATACTAAAAATTCCCCACTGAGTTTTCCGGGGAGAATCTTTTTTTTGGTCCAGAAGCGGATTTGCACGTATATGAATAATAGTAAGCCTTCAAGGGAGGCTTCGTAGAGTTGGGAAGGATGTCGGGCAGGAATCGCAGAAAGATGTGACGGCGAATGGCCACTTTTGGGAAAAATTACCGCCCATTTGACATTTGTGATCTTGCCATAGAGTTCTCCGTTGATAAAATTCGCGATGCGACCGAGTAAAAAACCAAAGGGTGCTATGGTTGAGCAGATGTCTGCGAGGGGTAACAGCGGTACATTGTTTTTTCTACAAAAAATAACCATTGCGATAATAGTTCCAATAAATCCACCGTGGCTGGACATTCCACCATGCCAGACGGCGAAAATTTCCAGTGGGTTGTGAATAAATATACCTGGGCAATAGAGGAGCATATATCCCATGCGGCCACCAACCACTACACCTGCAATCGCATAGCTTAGAAAAGATGTATTCTGTTCGCTCGACAGGGGAGATTTGTTCTTTTTGGAGTAAAAGTTTAGTGCAAAAAACGTAAATCCGAATGTCAGCAAATAAAAAATACCGTACCAACGAATTCCTTCGATGAAACATCGTTCGGAAAACTTAATGGCAAATGGGTTAATGCTGTGAATGTAGTATCCCAGAATCATTGTACATTATTCCCAGTGAATCGCGGATGTTTTCTAAGTGAAAAAAGTCCCAAACTAGATATCAAGACGAAGGCAGAGCCTACGTAGCTTACTTCTTGCAATGTTAGATAGTGGGAGAGGCCATATCCCAGAAATGGTGCCAATATTCCTCTTAACCCGACGATGGTAACATTTGTGCTCATGTAGGAACTGAAATTTTCCCTAGGAACGATTTTGGTTACCCAGAGGCACCAAATTATTTCTCCCCCCCCCCAGGCAATTCCGGCAAATATGGATGCCAGGATGATAAGATTTTTCGATTTGCAGTGAAAAAATAATACAAATCCAAGAATCGCAAAAAGGTTAACCATTAATTTTACGGTTATGAGTTTTGCCCTATCAAAAAAATATCCCCAGATCAGTGAACTTAAAACCCTGAATGTATAGGGAATGGCCATGCATGCAGCCGTTTCAAATATATTGGAAGCGTTTATCCCGTATATACTATTGATGAGAAACTCTGTTCGCAAAGGGTTTAACATTTGAGTAGCAACCCCCGCAAATGACCACCAAAGCAGTATCATACCGAATAGTTTATCTTGAAAAATGAGCTTTAGGTTAGAAAAGATAGATTTCCCCTTTCGCTGTGGCAAAATCCGGGATGGTATTTTGGAAAACGACATCGCCGAGCCCACGGCTGATAGAGACACCACAAAAAGAATCAGTTTGTAATTTTGCAAATTGAAATCCATCAGTTTGCTCCCAATGAGGGAAAATATTATGGCGGCCAAGGGGATGACCATCAGTACAAATGCCAGTCGACTACCCCGTTCCTGGGGAGAATAATTTTGGCCATAGGCATCCTCTATCAAGGGCACAGGTTGTTTAAAAATCATGGTTGCCAGCACCATCAGGATTAGAAACACTGTGAGTGACCTTACAAAAATTGCAGCAAAAATAAGCAGTGCAAGGGTAAGCATGTACCTTTTACAAAGATCCATGGTGGTTAATCGTGCCTGCTTGGCTGCGAAGGCTTGGGTAATGGTAGTAATAAAGTATCCAATAAAGCCAGCGGAAACCAAAAATGATTTGGCCGTTTTTGATGCGTGAAAAATCCGAATGGCAATTACCAATGCAAGATTTTTAAACAGCGCTTCTATTATCCCTCCACAAAAACAACGGTAACTGTCGAACAAAAATGTCTTCTTTGCTGCTTCAGTTTTTGAAAAATTTTCAAACATGCCACCAAGAATGGTTAAAGTCATCGAATTGCAAGCATAGACAATAATTAGTTTAACCCATTGGCACCATTGGCAATGGACTTAGCAACACTGCATGCTTTTATAATAGATTCTTCACAACTTTTAAGGGATGTCATAGGTTCTCCGGGATAGATGTCTAATGTTTTAGCCACTATTTCACTGATTTGTGTAAATTTTATCCTGTGATTTAAAAATTCGTCGACGGCTACTTCATTGGCTGCTTGGAAAACAGCACAGGCATTGCTATCCATTCTCAAACACCGACGAATGATGGCCAGGTGGGGAAATTTTGTAGTGTCTGGAGCAAAAAAATTCAATCTGCCCTGTTCAACAAAGTTTATGCTCGGCTTTGCTAGCCTTTCCCTTTCCGGAAAGAATAAGCAGTTTGCAATGGGATACTCCATGTTCGGTGGGCACATTTGAGCAATTATGGATCCATCACAAAACTTTACCATTGAATGGACGATACTCTCCGGATGAACTATTACATCGATATGGTCACTTGGAACATCGAATAACCATTTGGCCTCCACGATCTCTAGGGCTTTGTTGGCCATTGTTGCGGAGTCAATGGTAATTTTCTTCCCCATGTTCCAAACCGGATGGCGAAGGGCTTGTTCGACACTGACGTTCTCCATCTCTCGCCGTGAAAAATTTCCAAATGGTCCCCCCGAAGCGGTTAGGATCAACCTATCAATAAAATCATTGCCATTCCCCAGCAAACACTGAAAAATGGCATTATGTTCGCTGTCTACAGGCAATATTTGGACGTCGTTGGTTCTGGCGGATTCCATGACAAATTTCCCAGCGGTAACGAGAATTTCCTTGCTGGCAAGGAGAATGGTTTTTTTACTTTCAATGGCAACCATAGTTGGCTTCAACCCTGCAATTCCAGCCATTGCCATCGACACGGCAGTCGCTTCGGGAAGCTGGGCGAGTTCACACAGGCCATCCGCCCCCACAAAGAAATGTGTCCCCCGTTTAAACGGTGAACCTTTCCCAGCAAAAGCATGTTTGTCGAAAATCCCAACATTCGGAACGCTAAATTCATGGGCTATTTGCGCCAACTTCTCCACGTTGGTATTAGCTGCTATGCCAACCACATTAAAATGGTGGCGATTACGCCTGATAACATTTAGCGTACTTGTTCCGATCGATCCCGTTGCCCCAAAGATTATTATATGGCGAAGCATGGACATAGTCCTGCAAAAATTTTAATTATTGCAATGGCAAATTTTTATGAGACTATTATTGCCCATCATAACGAAAATTGAAGATGAATTTTTGGGAGAAATGTCGTAAAAATTTTTACAAGCAAGCTGGTTTTTTGAAATATTTTAGTTTTTTGAAAGATTCAAAACTAAAATTTTTGTTGGCGATTATGGCGGGTGTCCTGTATGGGGTTTCCAGCGGATTTTGCATCCCAGTAATTTTAAAATTTTCCTCGGAAAAGGTATTTTCTCGGGTTGATCTCCCGCTTTATATGCTGCTTATAGTTTCCATAGCTCCCATGATTGCCATGACACTGAGGGCAACTTTTTCGATAATTAATGCCTATTACTTGGGGTTTTGTGGTCAAAAAATTTTGCAAGGGCTGCGGGTTATGATCTTTGACAAAATTCAAAGATTGCCCGTAGAATATTTCAAAAAAACTGAACCGGGGACATTAATTACCCGCTCATTGAACGATACTGCCATCCTCCAGGAAACCATTATTTCCGTTTCCCAGGAGATTATAAAACAGCCAATAGCATTGCTAGGAGCAATTGGAGCCCTAGTATTTTTGTGTTACAAACATTCGAATGTGATAATCCTATTGATATTTTTTCTAGCAGTCGCTCTGGTCGTTTTCCCCATTAAAGCCATCGGAAAGAAGATGCAGGAAAAAGCAATGGGGCTGCAGCAAACAACGGAGGGCATCACGACAAAATTGGCCCACAATCTATCCGCCGTCCAGGAAATTCGTGCGTTCGCAATGGAGGAAAGTGAAGTATCTCGCTACCAGAGCATGTGTGGGAACGTCATGAATTCCGTGATGAAATCATTGAAATACTCCATCATTGTCTCACCGATCATAGAAATAGTTGCTTCCGTTGGCATAGGTTTTGCCATGTTTTTTTCCTATAAAATGCAAATCCAGCCAGCCGTATTCATAGCATTGACGGGAGCATTATATCTGAGCTACGAACCGATTAAAAAAATTGCCGAATTAAATAACAGATTAAAAAGTGGGTCCGCTAGCCTATCACGCATAGAAGAGTTATTAGATATTCCTGAAAAAATTTACGATCCCGTGAATCCAGTGCAAGTTGGCAGGTTGGCCGGGAATATTACATTTGACAATGTGTCATTTTCCTATGGAGTATCAGAAAAAGCTCTATGCGATATCGCTGTCCAAATGAAACATGGGAAAACCTATGCGCTCGTGGGAAGCAGTGGTGCGGGGAAAACGACGATGGCAAACCTAATACTTCGCTTCTACGATGTGACCACTGGAGCTGTCCAAATTGATGGGATCGACATTCGCAATATGAAATTAAAGGATCTTAGAAAAAACATCTCCTACGTGCCTCAGTCACCAACACTAATCAATGGAACGATGTGCGATAATATCAAATGGAGTGCCCCCGATGCCTCCTTCGAACAGGTAGTCGAAGCCTCGAAAAAAGCCTATGCCCATGGATTTATTTTGAATTTGGAAAATGGATACGATACCATGGTCGGCGAAGGAGGGGCAAGACTGTCGGGAGGGCAGAAGCAACGAATCGCCATCGCCCGTGCATTCCTACGGGATGCCCCCATTCTTATTTTCGACGAGGCCACGTCAGCACTGGATGCCAATAGTGAACACGAGGTACACATCGGCATAGAGAATCTAACAAAAAACCGAACCACAATCCTCATTTCCCACAGATTTACGATGATGTCCATTGTGGATGTGGTTTTTGTATTGGATCAGGGAAAAATCGCCGAAGTTGGATCACCGGAGGAGCTCCTACGCCAAACGGATTCAATCTATTACAGCCTATATCAGAAGCAGCAGGGACTAAAATAGTACCGGCAAATACTTCACCAACGATTCGATGGGAAAATCGGCCTACATTTGTACGGTTGGTTAAAACCAATGCAACTCATAGGATCGCTTCTTTGGCGGCATGCCAAGCGAGGGTTGCACACTTGATTCGCATGGGAAACTTTCTGACTCCCATTAGGGACATCACCTCTCCGTATTGCTCCAAGGGATTATTGAGAGTTATTCCCATGGTAGGGTTACTCAATGTGGAGCATATGTCATCGATGATTTTAAAAGCCTCTTGCCTAGATTTTCCAGTTAGAATTTCTGTCATTAGCGATGCGCTTGCCTGTGAGATTGCGCAGCCTTCACCGTCAAATGTTATCCTTTGAATAATATCATCCATTATTTCGACAAACACCGTAATGTCATCTCCACAGGAAGGGTTATAACCCTGGGCAGATTTTGCCGGTGAAGGGAGC
Source organism: Puniceicoccales bacterium (assembly GCA_031269795.1). Taxonomy (GTDB): domain Bacteria; phylum Verrucomicrobiota; class Verrucomicrobiia; order Opitutales; family JAIRKQ01; genus JAIRKQ01. The sequence continues at coordinate 75,663 of JAISYR010000021.1, read as the reverse complement.
CTACACTTGTTTCTCGGAACCCGATTGTGTTCCAAAATGACATCCCGGTACAGATCCTCCAATGCTTCCTCCATCTTCTAATCAAAACTTGACATTGACCATTTTTAACTTTCAAGGGGGAAAGCAATGAAGTTTTTTGAAAAAGCGAAAAAATTTTTCAATTTCCTATTAGATTGCTTATTCCCAAGGTGCTGTACGATTTGCAATAGAAAGGTCGGCGGGAATGACTATGGCAATCTATGTCCATCCTGTGTTGAAAAAATTCCATGGATAAGGGGAAATAAATGTTCTTTGTGTTCACGTCCCATGGGTGATACGGAAGTAAGTGGAGAAGGGAAGCCCATTTGTGCCGAATGCAAAGCCAACCCTCCATGCTTTAAAAGCGGAATGTCTTGCTGGTTGCACAAAGGGGTTGGTAGGGACATAATTTTAACTCTAAAATATCGAAATGCAGATTTTTTGAAGAATGATATTGCAACGCTGTTGAAACATTATTGCGGCGAAGTTTGTGAATTTACGGAAAATTCCCTGCTGGTTCCCGTCCCTACTCCCTATTTCCGTCGGGTAAAACGGGGATATAATCAGGCGGAAGTTATAGCGTATGCGGTTGCAAAAATTGTAAATAATGCTAGCGTGGTAAACATGCTTAGAAGTAAAAATAAGAAGTCACAGACAAAATTAAAACGCAATGAACGACTGCTCAACATAAAAGGTATGATCGAATGTTCTATGGACAGTGAAGGTATCCCCCAGGATTCCAGAATTGTGATTATCGATGATGTTTCGACAACGGGGACAACGGTTAACGAGTGCTGTAGGGTTTTGCAGGGAGCGGGGTTTAATAATTTGCACGTATTAACTTTATCGTATGGATAAAAATGTCACTATTTAGCAGACCAAAATATTCCACAATTTCCATCAAACGGAAGGATATTCCAAAGGGAATTTGGACGAAATGCCCCGTCAGTGGGGAAACAGTCTATAACCGTGACCTAGAAAAAAACTTTATGGTCGTCCCAAAAAGTGGGTACCACTTCCCGCTGTCCGCTGACCAACGCATTAAGCTCCTGTGCGACAATGGGACATTCCGAGAAATGTGGCAGGAATTGGAAACCGTCGACGTTCTTGGTTTTGAGGGGGAAGTTTCCTACATAGAAAAATTGGCAAAACATCGGGAAAAGACAAAAATGCAAGAAGCGACCATCGCTGGAATGGCAAAATTAGGTGGAATAAATATCGCCATTGCAGTGATGGATTTTAGATTCCTTGGAGCTAGCATGGGGGCAGTTGTTGGCGAAAGAATTACGCGGACCATTGAACTTGGTTTGCAAAAAAATATTCCGGTAATTGTAGTCTGTGCTTCCGGAGGAGCAAGAATGTACGAGGGCATTCTAAGCCTCATGCAAATGGCAAAAACATCTGCTGCACTCGCCCGGTTGAAAGAAGCCAAGATTCCATATATTGCCGTTCTAACAAACCCCACAATGGCCGGTGTGCTCGCAAGTTTTGCGTCCCTGGGTGATATAATCATTGCCGAACCAGGTGCCCTGATTGGTTTTGCGGGTCCACGGGTCATTAGGGAAACCACCCGCCAAGATTTACCGGAGGGTTTTCAAACTGCGGAATTTCTGCTGGCCCATGGTTTGATCGACCAAGTGGTCCACCGGCTGGAACTTAAAAGCAGAATAAAATATTTTTTGGAATCCTTTGGCTATGGTCCCCAACATGAAAAATCTGCAAGCACTCAAAAATCTCATAGGCGATGACTTGCCCATCAATTTAGGGGAGAATTTTAAAGCCTTTCAAAATGAATTGGTCGAACAAATAACATGCGATTCACGCGAAATTAACGAATGCTCAAGGAATGGGACTGTTTTGTTTTTTGCTCTTGGCGGTGAACATTTTGATGGCCATGACTTTATCGACGGCATATTCCAAAAGAATCCTCTGGCGATTATCCTATCGGAAAAAGACCTGAAATCACTCCATGGGCGTAGCATCCAGGTCCGTGATATGCAGAAGACGATGGCGGTCATTGCCAAGAGATTTTTCACAAATCCCGATGCCGAACTAAATTTGATCGGCGTAACAGGTACAAATGGCAAAACCACCACCGCATATCTATGCCGTGCGATGTTAAACACTATCAGCAAAACCGGCATGTTGGGAACGGTGGAATATGATGTGTGCGGCAAAATCAGGAAGGTATCAAATACCACACCTGAAGCGATAGTTTTATTCCGAATGCTCGCCGAAGCAGTTCAGAATGGATGCCAAAATTTGGCCCTTGAAATCAGTTCCCATGCTTTGGAACTAAAGCGAGCATATGGTTTGGAAATAGATGTTGCAATATTTACAAATTTGTCACCGGATCACCTAGACTTTCATGGAAATCTCGATGATTATTTTTTAGCAAAGAAAAAATTGTTCTACGGCACCAATGGTTGCAAACCAAAACATTCCATAGTAAATATCGATGACGGGTACGGACGACAACTATTTCACTCCCTCAAAAACGATGGAGAAATGCCTATATCATTTGGGTTTTCAAAGGATGCGGATTTTAAAATTTGTAACGTAAAAAAAAATGATATCAACGGGACAATTTTTACAATAGTGACAAAAAAACAGTCCTACGAATTTAGGTCACCCCTATTTGGCCATTACAATTTGCTGAACATGGCTGCAAGTTTTGTCGCCTGCATGATGATCTATGAAGAGCCGGAAAAGTTCATTGGAGCTGTTGCTGATTTTCAAGGTGTACCAGGCCGCATGGATAAAGTAATGCTGCCGAATGGGGCTACGGCGTTTGTCGACTATGCTCATACTCCCAATGCACTTAGTGCTGCCATTGAATCACTGCAATCTATCAAAAAAAGACACCTAATAATCGTTTTTGGATGCGGCGGTGATCGTGATACGACAAAACGTGCCCCCATGACAAGAATAGCCAACGAGAGGTCTGATTTTGCAATTGCAACGTCCGATAATCCACGCCATGAACCCCAGGATAACATATTTAGGGACATGGAAAAGGGAGTAGTCGACAGCAGCAAAATAGCTTTCGTTGAAGACAGAAAAGAAGCCATAATCAAAGCCATTCAACTGTCTCAGGCAGGAGACATTATTCTGGTAGCAGGAAAGGGACACGAAACCTATCAACGGGTTAATGATAAAACTTTCGACTTCGATGATAGAAGGATTATCCGGGAGGTAAGCAACCTACGCTGATCGTTTCAACAGAACTTGGACAATTTTGTGGGTATCCATGAGAATATTTTTCCACTCTTGGGGGTCCTCTGATAGGGATTCGAGGGAATAAATCTGTAACACTTTCTCAATAAACGATTCTTCAAAGCGCATTTCAAGTAATCTCTCTCGGATGTCCATTGCCGGTGGTTCATTCGGAGGGTATGCCTTCCCCATGCCTAAACATATGCGAATGGCATAGCGGGCAAAAAATCTAAAATTAGTGTCATCTTCATAGGTAATGGCACGTTCCATATTTACAACGGCACTACCAATTACATAGTGGGGATCGGAAAAGTTTCTTTGGACTTTTGTCTTCCTTATTTTTGACACTGTCCCATGGATAAAATAGGACAATATTGCAGTGGATACACTCAAGACAAGCCATAGGATCGTTTTTTCGCAGTCACTCGTAAAATTAAAACACATATGGAAAATACATATGGATACTAAGATTTATTTGGGATTCTTAGAAAACAGCGCTTCTTCGTAGAGATTGAGTAGCCTTATATATTTATATAATGTGAAGAAACTTTTAAGCCTAGCTACGAAATAACCCACCGATCCATCCAAAAATCCGAGTTTTAAGATATAGGAATGGAAAAATGTCCACTGGGCTTTGATTGCTGCCCCCAATGGAGAAATTTTCTTCCTGTGTTCAAACAGATCACGGGCTGCCAAATCAGCGTATAGGGCATTCCTATTGATAAACTCCCCAGGTAATTCTCCGGAATAGTGTAAAATGTCTCCTTTTATTCGCCGTACTTTACCATCTACTTCTACCTTTTCGTGCACCCTACCACCAACAAAACGCCCATGGTCTTTCTTAAAAAGCCTAAGGCTATAGTCTGGATACCAATCACCATAGGAAATCCATTTGTCCAGAAAAAATGTTTTCCTAGCAAATTTAGCAGCAACATATGGGTTGTTGGTTGTGCTGATAAAATTTTTTATGGATGTCATCAAAGTTTCGTTTATCGCTTCGTCAGCGTCGAGGGACAATATCCACTCATGCGTGGCAATATCAACGGCAAAGTTTTTTTGATCACGAAAACCTTCCCATTTATGTTCCACAACCTTTGCACCGTAGGACTCGGCGAGAATTTTGGTTTCATCCGTACAATCGTTTATTACCACTATCATCTCGTCGGCAATGAGCACCACGGATTGAAGACATCTAGTTATGATTTTTTCAGCATTTTTAGCTATTATGACCACACTTAATCTCGGTGAATAGATATTCATAGCGAATGGGAAAAGGCATTCAATTGAAAAATGAAATATTGTCAATAGGCAAACTTTATTGTATTATAGATTTTTAATGACTGTTGAAGGTATAGTTTCATGTGAAAATGATATTTCGGGTAGCACTGCTAGCGAACAATCATTCAATGAAGATCTCTGCTTGGTAAATCGAGTAAAGGCCAATGACTCCATTGCTTTTGATGCTCTTGTAAAGAAATACCGCGAAAGGTTATTTTCGATAGTATACAATATGACGTCGAATCGCGAAGACGCATTCGATATTACCCAGGAAGTTTTTATAAAGGCGTACCGGGGGATAAAAGGTTTCAATGGTAAATCCGCTTTTTTTACCTGGTTATATAGAATTGCCATAAATACTTCGATTACACAAATGAACAAAATCAGACTACGTCGATTCTTCAGCCTAGAAACCCTAGATACGGAAAATGCCCAAAAGGCTTGTCCGGAATATTTTGTCGGTATGAATAGTACGAGTAAGCCACTTTTTTTGAAAGAATTGCAGGAAAATTTGAACATCGCCCTGCAAAAATTGTCAAATAAACATAGGAGTGTGGTTGTTTTATGCGAAATAGAGGGACTTAGTTCCGCTCAAGCGGCCTTTGTTTTAAAGTGTTCCGAAGGGACAGTGAGGTCTCGTCTCCATTACGCAAAAGAGCAATTGAAGTCCTATCTTCAAAATTATCTACACTAAAATTATGCGTGATCACAATAATAGCAAAGACAAACAATTAGAAAAATTATTGCAGCTAAAGAGGCTTGAGATGCCATCCAAAGAAAGATGGCTAGAGTTTGACTGTGCCTTTGAAAACAAACGACTATCTGCCATAAAAGAGTCCAGAATCAGGGTAATGTTTACATGGTTGGGAACCATTTTAAATTTTAAACGCATCGTGTATTCGGCTGGTTTTTGCTTGCTGTTGCTAATTATTTCTTTTGCCTCGGAAAGGCAGCAAAGGAATGTAAACAGTGCACAAATGGCACAGGAAATCGGTAAAAAATATGTGCAATTTGCCAGTGACGGTATGTTGGCTAGTGATGGTGATATTGATATTCAAGCAGGCATTTGTCACATCAGCTACCCAAATGATGGCATTGAGTACGTGCAAGACATGTTGACGATGCAGAATAATTCTTCCTTGCCAGTCAAAATGTGGAATTAAAATGTCTAGAAAATATTTCAAACTCTGTTGCCTATTTTTACTCTGTTCCGTATGGGGAGGTTCATTGCTGTTGGTCGCAGCGGTAAGCCATTCTCCCGGTAAGGCTATGCAGTCGAAACGCGAGGTAATAGAATACCACGAGGATCATTCGTTTGCAAACTCCGTAAAAAATATTTTTAATAGTAAAAAAAATTCCATTGTCCGTGTGGTATGTGTGGCAAAAGCTGAAGAAGGGGCTAGGGCCGATGCTAATAGCGTAAAACAAGTCCTTGCGGGTACTGGTTTCTTTATTTCCAATAAGGCACATATATTGACGGCAGCATCAATCGTCAAAAATTCACAGATGATTTGGATAGACTACGGGGGGATTTCCTATTCTGCTGAATGTATAGGGGTCGATCTTCAGACAAATGTTGCGGTTTTAAGGCTATTGCAACCACCAAACGAATTTGGCATAGTGGATATTGGTGAAAATAATGCGAGGGCATTGACAGAGATAGGATCATTTATCGTGTTTGTGGGGTGTAAATTGGGCATGGATCCATTGCCAGAACTGGGAAATGTCACAGGGAAAAACATATCCTACGGCGGCAATGCTTTTTTGACCACATACCTACGAACGAATCTAATGTTTTGCGGTGGAGAAAGCGGAGCCCCTGTTTTCGAGTTGGATGGTAAACTGTCGGGAATGATGATAGCATCGTTGCCTGAAATGGCTTCCAGTTTTATCCTGCCTAGGCGAGCTCTTTCCAAGGTGGTTGATGCGATAATTAGTAATGGTGCCATGAAACATCCCAAGCTAGGGATAGAAGTACAGTCCGAATGTCGGTTTAACCGTGGACAGGAAATTGTCATTTCAAAAGTCATTGCCGGTTCTGAAGCGGAAAAGGCGGGTTTGACCGTAGGAGACGTCATAAGGAAGGTTGGCAATTTTGATGTAAATTATAGGGAAGACCTATACAATGCGGTATTTTTTGAGTGTCAAAATGGACAGATCGCCATTTCTATTTTGCGCGAAGGAAAGGAATTGTCTTTTCAGGTAAAGAATGAATATATGATCGAGTAAATGATTACAAAACTTGATCATCCAAACAATTCGGATTTAAAACCCAACGTTTGTATTTATACGACAAAGCTCAGTGCTGCTCAAATTCAACTATTATACGCACTATGTGTTGATAAGCATTTTGAAAAATATCAGGTAGCATATGCTAATTTTGCATTTAGGGGCCATGGACTGAACATTGTCGCCTACAAAAGCGGGAAACTAGTCGTTCAAGGGAAAAAGGCCGAAGAATTTGTCCAATTTGAGTTGGAACCGAAGGTAACACTTAAGGCAACATTTGGCTATGAGGAAGTTGCACACCCGGAGTGGTTTGAGGAACACGCCGGGATGGATGAGAGCGGTAAAGGAGACCTGTTTGGACCTCTCGTTACGGCATGCGTGATTGCGGGTAATGACGTTGTGCGCCAATGGATAAAAGATGGCGTAAGGGATAGCAAAAATGTTTCCAGTGATGCTATGATCTTTGCCCTTGAATCCAAGATTCTGAAGGCAGATTGCGTCTCAAATGTTATGTGTGTTGGCATGGGAAAATACAATGAGTTGTATGTCAAATTTGGGGAAAATATGAATGTTTTGCTTGCATGGATGCACTCTTGTTCTCTGCAAAATGCTTTGCAAAAACGTCATGTTCCTTGGGGGATGCTCGACCAATTCTCCAAGCGTCCCATCGTGCAAAATTTTTTAAAGGATAAAAACTTTGATCTACGTATGCAAACAAAGGCCGAATCTGATCCCGTAGTAGCCGCAGCATCAATTTTAGCCCGGGCGGAATATAATAGGCAAATTAATACCCTTTCGAAAAAAGCTGGATTTACCATAAAAAAGGGAGCTGGCCAAATAACCATTACCCAAGCCAATGAGATTGCCAAAAATTTTGGCTACGACGGTTTGAAAAATTTTATCAAAATGCATTTTGCGACTGCGCCAAAGGAAAATATCACTCATCCATAAAACAACCAAATGGAACAACCTCCCCGGTCGAATGTTCTAAAGTTAGAGCAAAGTGTGAAAATTTAATGATGCAATGCGCAATCAAACTTTTTGGTGAAAAAATATTGTCACATTGCCGTACTTGCATTGTATGTGCATTGGTGGGAGTATTTCGGGAAAAACTTCCGGGATAGATAATTTCCGTATGGCAGAAATTATAATGCTTCCGGACTTTAGTTCCTTCCGAAACTTTTCTTCCAATTGCAAATACAATTCCTCCGCACCCATTCCGTGCATCGGGTAGTGCATAAAGATTACATTCGGCGAAAGGGATGGCTTGGTAAAATTCAATTTTAAAAAATTTCCGTTAATAACTTTAATCTTGTTGGCCAATTTTTTATTAGTTTGAGCCAGCAACTGCACACTTTTCAACGATGATTCATACAAAGCTGGGACTAGCTCCACGCCGATGATACGATTAAAATATGGGCATATCAGGGCAGTTCCGATGAGACACATGCCCGTTCCAGAACCAAGATCGCAGAAAGTTGTTAGTCCATCAAGCTTATCTTTGATCCCAGAATTTTCGACGATGGCCAATAGTTCTGTGAAAGAAACTTCGCCATATATCAAAAATTTTGTATCCTTTGTATCCATCGTGCTCCTACCCTTGTGAGATATGCTGTAACCGTTGATCCCCTGGTAGATATTGTCGAAAATTTCTTTCTTTTTTTCAAAATTCATACGCAAATCCTTTTCTAACGCTCAGGAGGAGTGTATACAAAATTTTATCGGAATCAATCATTTTATGTGACATCAGGTGGGATCATCTCATAAATTTAGTCACTTTATTGCGAGCATTGGCCAGTAGGCTCCTCCGCAAGCCATACACAGGTTCGCCATTATAACGTTTCCAGATTCAATTTTTGAGGTCCGATCTTCAGCTTTTGGGACCTTACTTTCATTCATCACTACCCTTTCCCCCTAGCGGTGAATTGTTCAATCACCGCACCGATTCATGGTACTCGGATAGTGTTCAAAATTTTTGCAGCGATGATTTCACTCGATATTCCTTCGGATTCTGCAAGATAGGAGGTGACTATCCTATGGCGCAGAACATCGATTCCTATGGTTTTTACATCCTGTGGAGTGACGTATCCCCGGCCCTGTAAAAACGCCCATGCCTTGGCCGCTAAGGCTAGAGCGATCGTGGCCCGTGGAGATGCTCCGATTTGGACAAACTGGTCGATTTCAAGTTTATAGTCGCTGGGTTTTCTCGTCGCAGAAACTATGTCCACCAAATATTCTTTGACTTTTTCATCGATGAAAATTTCATCGACTACTTTGCGGGATTTTAAAATTTGATCCAGGGATACGGCTGCGTTTATTGCGGTTTCTTTGCTGATTTTTGCCGCCGAATCCAAGATTTTTATTTCTTCTAATTTGCTCGGATATTCGATCTTCAATTTCAATAAAAACCTGTCGACTTGCGACTCAGGTAAAGGATACGTTCCCTCATATTCAATCGGATTTTCGGTGGCAAACACCATGAATAATTCGGGCAGTTTGTTGGTCTCACCGGCAATTGTTACCTGCAACTCTTGCATACTTTCCAGTAGAGCACTTTGTACTTTGGCCGGAGCACGATTGATTTCGTCGGCGAGAACCAAATTGGCAAAAATGGGCCCTTTTCTGGTGTAAAACTCGCCGGTCTTCTGATTATAAATTTGCGTGCCAATTATGTCGGCTGGCAACATGTCAGGGGTGAATTGAACCCTTTGGAACGATCCTTGTATTGCCGCTGCTAAGGATTTGATCGCCAGGGTCTTCCCAAGGCCTGGAACACCTTCTAGCAAAATGTGTCCCCCGGTGAGCAAACCTACTATCATCCGATCTATCATATACCGTTGGCCGACGATCAACCGACCAATTTCATTCCTTAAGATTGATATCCAGGCCGAGGATTCTCGGACCACCGTATTTATATCGCCAGTACCATTTGCCATACTTTGCCGTCCTAGTATTTGCATAGTAATAAATTTTGCAATTGCTAAGTTTTAGACATTTTTCAACGTATTTTAAAGTTTTATCGCAGAATTAGAGGAAGAACGAATGATTCCTAGCAATCCCATGGGGGCTTTGTAAATGGTTCATCCCCGTAAAGAACCTTGTAAAGAAAGGCGATATATAAATATAATCTAACAATGAATCTTGAAAAAATTGTTGCTGGCATAGGACTGTTGATCGAAGGTATCGGAGATGATGTATCACGCGAGGGACTTCGGGATACGCCGCAACGCGTGGCAATGATGTGGCGAAATTTTTTCGAAACAAAAAAAAATTCGGATGAAGAATTGCTAAAACAAACATTTGTCGCAGAAAACTATGGCGGCTTCGTTGTTGTGAAAAATATTCAATTTTCATCATTTTGCGAGCATCACCTACTTCCATTTTTTGGCAGCGTTTCCATCGCCTATATTCCCAAAAACAGTACGGTCGTAGGACTGAGCAAGTTGGTACGCATCGTCGACAAATACGCAAAATGCCTGCAATTGCAAGAACGCCTAACTCAACAAATTCTCGAAGCGATTAGAAAAAATACCGCCAATGATGGGGTTTTGGTAATTGTTTCTGGCCAGCACATGTGCATGACCGTACGTGGAGTCATGCAGCCGTGCAGCAAGACGATAACCCGTGCAGCTTCTGGAAAGTTTTTATCGGAAAAATTACTTGCCATGGAAGCCCAACAGTTAATCTTTCAAACAAGTGGGGAAAAGTTTTAGTCAAATTACTCTACCATGTGTCATGGGAATTTTAAACGTTACGCCTAATTCGTTTTCGGACGGTGGTAAATTTTTTGACCGAGATGATGCGGAACGACGTTCGGAAGCCACGACAGCACAACCAAAAGCCATACAACATTTATACGAACTCGCCGGTGGAGGAGGGACAATCATCGATATTGGGGGAGAATCGACAAATCCCAAAGCAATTGAAATCGATGCGGACACCGAGTGGAGACGTATTGGAAATGTTTTAAATGCCGCCACAGCCGTTGGCAACGTGTCCATTTCCATTGACACATACCATGTCGAGGTTGCACGGAAGGCACTGGAACATGGGGTAAATATCATAAACGATGTGTGCTGCACATGGCATTTCCGCGAAATGGCAACCGTCGTTAAAGATTTTGATGCTCATCTAATCGTTACCCACAATGCACGAAATGATAAAAACTTTTTGCAGACCAACGACCCCGTTGGCAAAATCATTTCAGAATTTGAAAGGATTTTAGATGAAGCAATCCGCATAAATTTTGATGTGAAACGTATTATTTTCGACCCAGGCATAGGTTTTGGGAAAACACCACAGCAGAATTTGGAAATTTTTAGAACAATTGGTAAAATATGTTCGAAATTTTCAAATCCCGTCGTCTGCGCCACATCGAAAAAATCTTTTTTAGCTACAGCTATCGACGGTGGCGATGGGAAAACATTATCAAGTGCTACCATGGCTACGACGATGGAAGGGTTTCGCCAGGGCTGTAAGATCTTTCGAGTCCATGAGGTGGCCGAAAATTTGGCAGTGTTAAAATTTGCACAAAAATTGTATGAACGACAAAATTTTTATAGATGACATTGAGATATTTGCCAAGCATGGAACCTCCGTGGGGGAGAAATTTAGATTACAGCGTTTCCTAATTTCAGCGAAAGCTCAATTTGATGCTACTCGGGCGAAAGATTCCGATATGATTTCCCATACCGTCGATTACGCAGAATTGCTGGGGACAATATTAGAGGCTGTCCAAGATTCATCTTTTAATCTTTTGGAAAAGCTAGCACAGCACATAGCTAGCAGAGTATTTCAGAAATTTCAGCCAATTACGCTGCTGGACATCGCGATTAAAAAATTTCCCGATTCTTTGGCGGATAAAAGTTTTTCAGGCCTGGGGTTCTCATCGACGTTTTTACGCAATGAATAATGAAGCCTATTTATCGCTTGGAAGTAACCTTGGAGACCGCCTGGGCTTTTTAGCCCTTGCGGTATCAAAATTAAAATGCGATGATCTGAAAATTGAAAAATGTTCCAGTATCTACGAAACAGAACCTCAAATTCTAGCAAACCAACCAAACTTTCTCAATTGCGTGTTATTGGTCAAAACGACATTCAACGCACCGCGACTACTCAAGCTCTGCCAGGACATCGAATATTCCATTGGTAGAAATAAAATCATAGAATTTGGGCCAAGAAACATAGACATTGATCTCTTGATTTTCAATTCTGAAAAAATCTCAACGCCGGATTTAATAATTCCACATCCACGAATGTTTGACCGTAACTTTGTCCTGGCACCTCTAAAGGAAATCGCCCCCAATTTGGTCATTGAAAATCGGCATATTGACCAGCTAATTGCAAAGTGTGCCGATCAAAAAATAAAATTTTTTGCAAACAAGGACATTTTTGATATTTAAACATCGTCCATCTTTGATTGCAAAAGTTCCATCCCAAGAGAAATTTTTTTTTGTAAAAATATTAACCATAGATCTTCCATCGGATAAAAACTTAGCAAATTTATTGACACAATTGTTGGCTTAAGTAAATTGAGCGAAATATTTTTCGAAAAAATATTCTCAACAAAGGTTAACAATGTCTGAACCAATTACACAAACGCCGGCAAGAGTAGGGTCGGCTAATGCCGCACTCCAAATTAGCCCAGAATCAGCCAATAATTTATTGAACGTAGTCAGAAAATCTCCAAAAAGCAGACAGGTTACCGCAAACGTAGTACAAGTCCAAAACCCCGATGGGACTGTAAGCCTGCAAGTGAATAACGTAAAAAAGAAAAAATCCCTTTCAGACAGGGCAGTTACCACATTGCGCGCCACAGAAGCGGGTGAAACCCTTGCAGCCCTTGGATCCGTCGCCTTTGGCATATATTCCGCTTTGACAGGTAATGTAGCTACAGGATATCCTGCCATAGCTGGTGGAGCCGGTGTATTGTGGAAACTTGCAGAATCAAAGATCGTCGACTGGATGAAAAAATAAGTTATCTATGATTTTACAACTTGCACGTTTATGTAAATGTATTATTGTGACGCCTTCAAGATCTTTAGGAAGGCGTCTTGAGGAATTGAAACCTTGCCAATCTGTTTCATTCTTTTCTTACCTTCCTTCTGCTTATCGAGCAATTTTCTTTTCCGAGAAATGTCACCGCCATAGCATTTGGCCGTGACGTCCTTACGTAGAGCCCCAAGCGTTTCTCGAGCAACAACATTACCCCCAATGGCGGCTTGTATCGCCACTTTGAAAAGCTGGCGGGGTAATAGTTCCTTTAATTTTTCACACATTTCACGACCCCGGGATGTTGCCTTCGCACGGTGAACAATTGATGAAAAAGCATCGACCGAATCCCCATTGACAAGGATGTCTAGGCGCACAAGGTCGGATTGGATATATTCTCCGAAGTCGTAATCCATGGAACCATAGCCCCGTGTAATACTTTTTAGCCTATCGTTAAAATCTATCAAAATTTCATTCAGAGGGAGATTGCAGGATAGAATCACCTTGTTGGCATCCAATGTTTCGGTCCCATTGCATTCTCCACGTTTCTCGGTGATTAACGCGAGAATATCCCCGATCGAGGCATTGGGGATGTGAATCTTTGCGCATATGGTTGGTTCATGAATTTCGGAAATATGCGATGGATCAGGCAATTTTAAGGGATTATCAACCTCCATCCAACTGCCATCCGTCAGTTTTACCCCATAGACGACACTTGGGTAGGTAGAAATGATGTCCAAATCATATTCGCGCCGCAGACGTTCCTGGATGATGTCCATGTGCAGCAGTCCGAGAAAACCACAGCGAAATCCAAACCCTAAGGCGATAGAACTTTCCGATTGATAGACAAGGGAAGCATCATTCAGTTGCAACTTTGCCAGGCTGGATTTTAATTTTTCAAAATCATTGGTATCGATGGGATATATGCCACTAAATACCATCGGACGAACGTCTTTGTAGCCGGGGAGCATCTCATCGGCTGGATCACTTGCCAGCGTTATGGTGTCACCAATTTTAACTTCCGAAACATTCCTGATGTTAGCGATGATATACCCTATCTGCCCTTCGCTGAGAATATCCATCGGGCGCATTTTGGGACAAAAACATCCGACCTCTTTAATTACGTTACTCATCCCGGTACGCATCATGTAAATGGTATCGCCTACTTTTAAAGATCCTGAAAATATTCTAACATGGCAAATTACTCCCTTGTATGGATCGAAGATGGAATCAAAGATCAGTGCACGGGCTTGGAAAACCTTTTGTACCGGAGGAGCCGGAATTCTATCGACTATTGCATTTAGGATGTCGTCGATGCCAATATCCGATTTCGCACTTGCCAAAAGCGCTTCCTCCCTAGGAATGGCTAAAACATCTTCCAGCTGGCGCAAAACATCTTCCACGTGTGCTCCCGGAAGATCTATCTTGTTAATCACCGGAATGATGGTTAATCCATGGGCCATCGCTAGATTTGCATTGGCCACGGTTTGTGCCTCAATACCCTGGGATGCGTCGACCAATAGCAAGGCACCTTCACAGGCTGCCAAACTTCTCGAAACCTCATAGGAAAAATCCACATGGCCGGGCGTATCATTCAGGTTTAACAGAAAGTTCCCCTTGGTCGGGTGATCATATCTCATTGAAACCGGGTGATTTTTAATCGTTATGCCCCGCTCACGTTCCAAATCCATGGAATCCAGCAATTGATCTTGCATCTCCCGCCTAACAACCGTATTCGTATGTTCCAGCAACCGGTCAGAGAGGGTGGTTTTCCCATGGTCAACGTGTGCAATAATGCAAAAATTCCTTATTTTGTTTACCGGATCCATGGAGTTCTATGGCTCACAAAATTGACAAAAGAACATATTTTGTAAAGCAGATATGATGATGGTCTCCCATTTACGATCAATGTGGATCAGTTTGGCGTATTCATATTCATATCTTCATCCACATTTTCTGCTAGAACCGTTCCTCCGGAAACGTGAACAATTTTCTTAATTTCTTCTTCCAATGATTTTGCCGTGTCGGGATTGTTTTTAAGATATTGCTTGGCAGCTTCGCGGCCCTGGCCAATGAGTTTACCCTTGTGGGCGATCCAAGCGCCCTTCTTTTCTAAAATTTTATGCTCAAGGCCTAGGTCTATGATCGAACCGGTTTTGGAAATCCCTTCGTCGAACATTATGTCGAATTCACATTCGGTAAACGGGGCAGCCACTTTATTTTTTACAATTTTTACCCGTGTTCTGTTCCCCGTAACTTTTCCAGAACTCTCTTTTATTTGCCCCGTCCTACGAATATCGAGCCTAACGGAAGCAAAAAATTTTAATGCTCTGCCCCCCGGTGTTGTTTCCGGATTACCAAACATTACCCCAATTTTTTCTCGAATCTGATTTGTAAATATGCACACACATTTGGACTTGCTAATGGCGGATGTCAATCGCCGCATAGCTTGACTCATCATTCTGGCTTGGGATCCAATCGTTATGTCTCCCATTTGGCCATCGAGTTCTGCTTTGCTTATTAGGGCAGCGACGGAATCGACAACGACGACGTCGACGGCTCCAGACCGAATCAGTGTTTCCGTTATATTTAACGCATCCTCACCATTTTCAGGTTGTGCCACCATAAGGCTGTCCAAATCAACCCCTACGACCTTAGCGTATCTTGGGTCGAGCGCATGTTCCACATCGATGAACACGGCATTTCCACCTCCCCTTTGCGCCTCCGCTATGAGACTCAGGCAAAATGTCGTTTTACCCGAAGATTCCGGACCAAAGATTTCACAAATCCTGCCCCTGGGAAGTCCTCCCACCCCGAGTGCTAAATCGAGGGCAAGAGATCCCGTAGAGATAACGGAAACGTCCATTTTTTTCGCGTTTCCCAGCTTCATAATGGAGCCTTCCCCGAATTGCTTATTTATCGCGGCCATGGCCTGCTCAAGTGAGCTCGGATCTCTCGGGTCCCTTGCTTCGGTTTTCATGCTAAAGATGGATAATATGGAAAATCAAACAATCAAGCATCATTTTTTTTATGGCTTTTAAATAAAAACAATTTAATGTAGACGTGATGAGTGGTTTACTTTTTAATAGGGAAAATTTTGGTAAATTATTTATTCGGCTAGTTTTGGGCATAGTCTTAGCGGCCAAAGGTGTTATGTTTCTCATAGAGGGGCAATCCTCTCTGGCTATGTTGGGGAAATTTTTAAGCATAGTTGGTATCACATTTTGGCCACTGTACCTGGGAGGGGTAATTGCCATATGCCATATTGTATGTGGCATAACCATAGCCCTTGGAGCATTTTTTAAAACAAGCACATTTTTATTTGGAACATTTTTCCTATTTG
Organism: Puniceicoccales bacterium; assembly: GCA_031269795.1. Taxonomy (GTDB): domain Bacteria; phylum Verrucomicrobiota; class Verrucomicrobiia; order Opitutales; family JAIRKQ01; genus JAIRKQ01. Next base: position 59,588 of record JAISYR010000021.1, on the reverse strand, counting down.
AAGCAGCATTCAAGTACCATGCGGGTAACAATCTGACCGGGGAAGTAGCCCATCTCGCAATGTTGTCAGCCCTAATGTATGGGTTTATGTTTATCGGCTCAGGATCATATGCCGTACAAAAGCAATGATGTTCTACGGTTAATTGCAATATAAAAGGATATCATGTGTAACTTGCCCACAACATTAATTCTGGGGGAAGCGTTGGCTACGCCTGCCCAAATAAGCATCGCATCGATGGTGGTGCGCACTGCCATATTTCTATCTTTGCTAGCCTTGGGTGGCTATTTTTTCATTCAATTTCACAGGCGTGGCTATTTTTGTAACCATAGAAATTCCCAAAAGGCTAGCCACGATGAAATTAAAGTCGTCGCCATACGCATTCTAAGTGGCAGGAAATATCTGACGGTCATCGAACATTATGGCAAACGTTTTCTATTGGCTCTAACTAACGATAGAATTGAAAAGCTGTCCGAATGGAACTTAGAAATTCCTCCGCCATCTGAAACAGAAACTGATAGTAAAAGAAAATAAACCCCGGTGGCGTATGTTGAATGTCAGAAATTGGTGAGTTGATCTAAAATGCTTAGGGCATATATGGCAGCAGTTTCCGATCGCAGGACGTTATGGCGTGTCAGCCTACATTCGATGAAATCATTCTGTGTTAGGTAAGCATATTCGGATGGGGAAAAGTCCCCTTCCGGACCTATGGCTATGCAAATATTCGACTTCGAAGGATGGAATAAAAGGACATTTTTGATCCGTTGAGCATTTTCTTTCAATCCGCCGAAAAGTTTTAGGCCAAAGGACAACAAATTGATGGATTCGAGCTTTTCAAAATATGAAATTTTTGGAAGAAATGGGTTCCCGGATTGTTTGCACGCTTCAATTGCGGTCTGCTTCCAACGGAGCAATTTATTATCTATTTTCCCCCTTAGTTTACATTCCGTATTTTGCGTCTCAAAAAATATTATTTCCGCCACTCCTATTGCCGTTGCTTCACGCACAATGTAATCATTGTTGCTGTTTTTTAGCACAGCCTGCAGAAGAGTTACCGGATGGGTGGGGTGTTCAAACTTGCCTATGCTTTCAATCCTAATTTGTGCACATTTCCCATCCGCTACAGTTAGTGTGCCATAGGCATGGAATCCCTTGCCGTTCAACACAGTAACCGACGACCCAATTCGTGCACGCACAACATTACACAGGTGGTGGCTTTCGGATTGAGAAAGTTCCAATATCCCAACTTCCACATCATATCCATGGAAACATTTATGCATAAATATTTTATTTGCCAAGTTTGTGCGAAATATTTTGCTCACTTCAACAATTTGCAGATACGCACCATGAAAAACAACGATAATGGCCTAGGCGAAGCGTTTCAATCGGCGGAATTGAGCGATCGAATGTGGTTATTTTTTCAAAAAAACTCCCGAACGATTTTAGTTATCACGGCGACTGTGGTTGCGATTGCAGTGACGTTTTGCCTTCAAAAACTATGGTCAAACCATGAAATTGCCAATATGGAAAGGGCATACACTTCCCTTGTAACCAAAGAAGATAGGATACTTTTCGTCAAAAAATATAAAAAGTACCCATTGGCAGGAGCAGTATCATTGCTCCTCGGCGATGACCATTTGGAAAGCTTGGAATACGAATCTGCCAGGTCAGCATATGAAAATGCTGGAGCAATTTTGAAACATCACCCATTATTTCCGCGTGCCGTGATCGGTCAGGCCATGGCGGAATACAAATCAAATAACGCCGCAGGTGCTGAAAAACTTTTAAATTCCGTAATTTATAACGGAAAATTCGATGGAGTTTTCAGGGGAAATGCAGCCTATGTCCTAGCAAATATGCTGAAAAATGAACGGAAGCCTGAGCAATTGGATTCCCTGCTGAAAGATGTAAGCAACATCGATCTAAGGCCAGAATTTGTCGACGTGATCCACAAAATTTCCGAGGAAATTATGGAATAGATAATCCAAATAAAATATTACATGGACAACTTTTTCTCTTGTAAAAGTATGGCGATTTTGTTGCTTGAGCTTGCATTTAGAGGGCGCGATAGCCAAGTGGTAAGGCCGAGGTCTGCAAAACCTTTATCATCGGTTCGATTCCGATTCGCGCCTCCAAGTATTAGCCGCACAAATAATGCCTGGCAGGCGATCAGAGGGACAAAACAAAGGGTCAAAAAGGGTATGCCAGGCGGATAGGTGCGAGAAAGCTTTCCGACCGTTAGCAGTGGGATTTCGTCTACCGAAAATCTCGGATTTAGACTTTTGTAAAATTTTAACTCTACAAAATTCAAAAAATGATTGCCTATTTTGGTTTTAGCAACAGGTTTTGGAAAAAATTTGAGTTTTATGGAAGAATTACATGGGAGCATTTTGATTTTGCAGATTGGGAAACCAACGGCAGTTACAAATGTAATTTTGGCTGCACTAATCAAAAAGGCATTGAATTTCGACTGTGTCGAAGAAATTTATGGATGCATCGGAGGTATTTCCAAGCTGTTGAATGAACAGTTTGTCGATTTGGCTGGGCAACAACAAAAAAATATAGCCAATCTAATCGGGACCCCGGGGGCAGCACTGAAATCTATCCATTGCGACAACACGGAAGTAACAAAAATAATAGAAGTTTTACAAAAAAATAACATTCGTTACCTATTTATCATAGGCGATGAGTCATCCATTGGCATCTGTAAAGAGCTCAATAAATTTGTCCAGGAAAGCAGGTATGACATACGTATTATGCTTATTCCCACATCCGATCACAATAGGCTACAGCTGACAGACCACTGCCTGGGGTACGGTTCCATGGCAAAGCATTTGGCCCTAATGACTAAAAGTATCATCACCAATGTTCAATCCACGCAAACGAGTGGAGCAATAACCATACTAGAATTAAAGGGATGTGATGACGAGTGGCTGGTTAGTAGCTTGGCACTGGCTCGATTACGCAAAGATAGTACCGATGCTCCACATCTGCTCATTCTTTCAAATTTTGACGAAGGGACATTTGTGAAGAACGTTCACCAAACAATACGCAACGTTGGGAATTGTGTAATTGTTCTCGGAGACAAATTGATGTATTCTAAGAAAGAAAATTCTGCTCCCCAGCACGATGCAGCAGAGTACATAAAATTTATTTCCCACGCTAATTTCGACGTACAGGTAGATTTAATTTCTTTGCACGACTGGGAATTGACAACCTGCATGACCCTATCGGAAATAGATGTCATAGAATCTGAATTATGCGTCCAAAAAGCGTTGGACCTTGCCATCACCGGTGGAATAAGTGGCAAAATGATCACGCTGTTGCGCACCGACGGAACCAAGTATTCCGCAGAAGCAAATTGCGTAGATTTTGAGAATATTTCCGATAGGAAAAAAGAATTCCCAGAATCATGGTATATTTATGATAACATGGCATTGGATGTTTCATTTTTCAAATACGCAATGCCGTTAATTGCCGGAGAGGTCAAGTGTACCTATGAAAATGGATTACCAAGTTTTGCCAGGTTAAAGTAGGTTTAAAAAATTATCGCCGGCGACTGCTTGAAAAATTATCGCCGATGTACGTTGCAAATGCAATCATGGCTGCGTTGTCAGCCCGATGATGGCATAGGGGAAGGACAAGTTTTTTGTTAAATTTTGTTGCAAGGGTTAATATTCTTTTTCGTAGTCTATCGTTGTTTGAAACACCTCCACTGATGCCAATGCTTTTACAGGAATGTTTCTCGAGGGCATGGGAAACCTTGGTTGCCAGCATATCGACGATAGCTTCCTGGTATGAAGCACAGATATCATTGATGTGGGGAACAAAACTTCCTTCGAACTTTTCCAGGAAATACCTCAGACTCGTTTTCAATCCTGAAAAGCTAAACTTCATATCCGATTTACTCGAAAATGCACGGGGAAATTGGTATTTTTTGGGGTTTCCAGAGCTTGCCAATTTTTCGATCAAATTTCCACCTGGGTATGGCAGTCCCAGCAGCCTTGCCCCTTTGTCGAAGGCTTCTCCCGCGGCATCGTCTTGGGTTTCTGCGACCGTTGCCATGGTAAAATTTTTTGATATTTCGAACAAAACCGTATTACCTCCCGAGACCAATAGTCCGAGGTGAGGAAAATATTCCTCCAAATTAGAGAAAAACGATTGTGGATCTTTGGCATGGACAGGTATAAATGGGGAAAACAGGTGTCCGTGTAAATGATTAACTTCCCTAACCGGCAGGCACAGAATAAGGGCCAATGCTCTCGCCACCGCCAGACCAATGTTTAGACATCCCGGAAGCCCAGGTTCCTTGGTTACGGCAATTAATTTTGCCCCCGCTACTCCAAACTTTTTCAAATCTTTGAGCAGTGGAACGAAATTTTTAACGTGTTCCCGGGAAGCGAGTTCGGGAACAACACCACCGTATTCGGCATGCAATTTTACCTGGGATGAAATTTTTTCAAAGACGACACCAATCTTTTCATCGAACAAGGCGACGGCTGATTCATCGCACGAACTTTCTATGCCGATTATCATAAATTTTTCTGGATTGTTAAAAAGTTCTTGTCAATGTCGATTTTATATACAGCGTCCAGGTTAAATTAATCAGATATCTAATAATGGTTAGATGTGCGGATGGTTCGTAGTCTAGCTAAACGGAGAAAAGTATGAGAACTTCAGCGGAAGAATTGTTTGAAGCAGGTGTTCACGTTGGACACCAAAAAAAGCGTTGGAACCCCAAAACCCGCCCATATATCTTTGACCATCGTAATGGGATAACAATTATCAATCTTGTAAAGACGTGTGAGCAAATAGAAAAAGCATGTGAAGTGGCCAAAAATATCGTTGCCGGTGGAGGTGACATTTGGTTCGTTGGAACCAAGAAACAGGCACGAGATATTACAAAAGAGGGAGCAACTTCCGTGGATATGCCATTTTGTGTAAATCGGTGGTTGGGAGGCACCCTGACGAATTTTCAAACGATAGAATGCAGCTTAAACAAATATAAAAAATTTTTGACAATGGAAGAAAGCGGTGAATTGGCCAAGATGCATAAAAAGGAAGGGGCGGCCGTTCGACGTAAAATGAACCGTATGCACGCTAGTTTTGAGGGATTGATGCAGATTGAAGAACCCCCGGCAGCCCTATTTATTGCCGATATAATGCACGAACATATTGCTGTAGCGGAAGCAAAAAAGGTTGGTGTTCCCGTATTTGCCATTGTTGATACAAATTCGGACCCTACCCTCGTTGATTACCCAATCATGTGCAACGATGATTCTGCCAAAGCAATAAGGATGATATTGGGGGTGTTCCTGGAAGGTGTTCAAGAAGGTATTGCAATCAGGGGAGAACGTAGATCATCGAGGAAAAAATTATTGTCTACGGATGATATGATAAAGATTGTTCCCGAAGTTTCCATGTCGAAGGAAATCGTCGACGAAATATCGACGAATTTATTAACAGAGGCACCGGAAGTTGACAACAAAGATATAAATTAAGGGAGATTTGTATGGCAGAGATTAGTGCGAAAATGGTAAATGACCTACGCCTACGATCCGGCGCAGGTATGATGGAGTGCAAAAAAGCCTTGGTGGAGACCCAAGGAGATATGGAAGAAGCGATAGTCCTCCTAAAAAAGCGCGGTATTATAAATGCCGCTAAAAAGTCAGGAAGGGAAGTTGCGGAAGGGATTGTTCAATCCTACATTCACAGTGGCGGCCGCATAGGGGTTTTACTGGAACTTAACTGTGAAACTGATTTTGTTGCAAAGAACGAAACATTTCAGCAGCTCGCAAAGGATATTTGCATGCACATTGCAGCAATGTCGCCCATCTATGTTGCGGCTAATGATATTCCTCCGGAAATTGAAGCAAGGGAACGTTCCATTGCAGCTGAACAGTGTGCTGGTAAACCAGCCAATGCCATGGAGAAAATTATCTCTGGGAAATTGGCCAAATGGCATAGTGAGGTATGTTTGTTGGATCAACCATTCATAAAGGCCCAAGAAATTTCAGTGGGAGCATACATTGCCCAATCCGTAGCCACCATAGGCGAAAATATCAAGGTTGGCCGGTTTGTCCGCTATCAAATTGGATAATCGGTAAAGTTTTAGTCTCACGGTGAGAACTGCTTTTGGAGGCGTATTTTTTGCTACTCTGCCTCCATTGATTTGTGAGCAAGGAAGCGAATATCGGAAATTTGTGCGCAATTAGGGAATTTGTGTAGGTTGTCTAAAATTTTTAGCTTTTGAATTTGCAATTCGGAACGAATTATTGCATCAAAGCTGTGAATGATTAGGGTATCATTATTCAAAATTTTTACAGGACAACAACGTTTGGCCATGGCTTCCCCCACGATGGATGGCCAATTTTGATGGATGATTTGCTGGGGCGTTATTTTTGCCACGTTGAACTTTTTCAATAGGATGGATATGGACCCGCCGATGGGTTTAGCTTTCTTCAAACATGAGATACCTTCCTCCGGTGGCAACCCACGGAATGCGGCAATCAAATTGCGAATTCTACGACCAAAAATTTTCTTTGCCACCGTATTTAATCCAATAAAGATTCTAGATTTTTTAGAAAAAAATTGGTCATTGCGATATTGTCAACACCGGTCTTGATGAAGTCATTGAATAACTCACTTTTAGATGCTTGGATCGTCCTCATACGTTCTTCAATGGATTCTTCCATTATTAGACGGTAGATGGTGGTAATATTTTTTTGACCAATCCTGTGAATTCGTGCTATTGCCTGTTCTTCAACGGCTGGATTCCACCATGGTTCCATCAAAAAAGCATATTCTGCTGCATGGAGGGTTAGACCAATACCACCAGCTTTCAAACTAATCAGCATAACCGCACTCCCTTTGGTATTTTGAAAGGTATCCACGAGTGTCCCACGATTGGAAGTTAACCCTGTCAAAGAGTATACTTTTACCTCTGGCATGTTTTCCACGAGTCTACCTTTTATTTCTTTCAAAAATTCCAAAAACTGGCTGAACACAAGAACCTTGCTTCCTCCGGTTACTATTGTTTCCAGTTTCAACATTAGGATGTCGATTTTTTGCGAATCCCGGGAATTGTTGTGGCGCAAAGCTTCCGGGAGGATAAATTGCGCACACGCCGCCTGTCGTAGACGGGTAATGGCTGTCAAAATATTCAAACGCATTTTTGAATCGGATGTGTTAAAATTCGTCAATTTGGAACGCAAATTATCCCTAATGGCATTGTAGGCAAGTCTCTGGGCATGATTCATTTTACAGGTAATCTCAATTTCATTGCGTTTTGGCAATTCGATGGCGACGGACTGTTTGGTCCGCCTAATGGTAAACGTTGTAATTTGTTTCTGAAAATTTTGACGAAAATCTAGCTGGCCGATGCTCTCTTGAAACTGTTTGTAGCCGCAAAAAAATCCCGGCATTAGGAACTTGAATATGCTCCAAATGTCCATCAGGTTATTTTCGATCGGTGTGCCGGTAATGGCTATCCTAAACCGTCCGTTGATATTACAACAGGCCAGCATCGTTTTGGAACGTGGATTTTTGACATATTGCGCTTCATCCAGAACAACATAGTCAAAGGACAATTTCCGCAATTCCATATTCATTTTATGTACCTGGGCATAGCTGCATAGTAGAAAATCAGTTTTTTTTGAAAAATTGTAATATTTATCCACAATGGCGAAACCTTTATCGGGAAAGAATTTTTCTATCTCCTTTTGCCAAACGGAAATTACGCTTGCGGGACAAATCACCAGTGAACGTTTGTTCTTACCATTGGCTCTAATCAGGGACAGTACTTGGACAGTTTTCCCAAGCCCCATTTCGTCGGCGAGTAGACAGTGACATCCGGCATCTAAAATTGCTTGCATCGCGTAGACGCCATCCCGCTGGTAATTTTTCAAAAATCCAGGTAATTTAAACTTTACGCTACCCACATCAATGTGGGTAATTTTACACCCCGACGCATCGACCCGAATGTGATGCTGGTTGAGCAACACGTACAGGATGTATTTGCGTAATTTGACCCCATGGTCACTACAAAATACATGCCGGATAACAGAAATTTGATTGGCGGTTAGTGCAACAGCTCCTATTTTTTCTATGAAAATTAGGCGACCGTTTGCTTTTAACAGATCAGGCATTTTCTGAGAATCAATTAGCCCATATTCGGTCTCGATGATCCATTTAATCTCTATGTGTTCTGGGTCGATTTCATGGACCTTAGCACAAATATTTGGAAATATGGCCCCCCGCCTTAGGAGCAACATTTCGGGGGAGAATTGGACATAAAAATATTTGTCCCAGACGTCGAATTTATTGCCCATTAAATCGATGGCATCCCTCAAATTTTTTGAACGATAATCCCGATTTGATGCGCAAAATTCAAATTTTGATTTTTTAGCATAAAATAGCAAGCGCAGCAGAGACATCTTTTTAACGTTGCCTGAAATCACTGTAATAGAACTGCTGCTCTGCATGAAAATTGGTTTTTTTTCGGAGTTATCTAAAAACGCACGCATTATGACGTCATTGTTACATATGCTAAATTTAACCAAAACATTTTTTTCAAATCTACTCTTCTTTAGCCCATCCACTTTTTTCATGACATCATCCATGTAAGTTTCGCCCTTTGGGAAATCCATTGAAGAGGTGAATTTGTCTTCCATGTGGTCTACATTTTCCGAGTTTACAAGCTTGGTGATCGCCATTAAGGCAGCGATGGTTACAATCTGGGAAGTGATTTTCAGTTTGTTTAGCCTATTGATCGAAGTCTCAAGATGTCCAACATGGTCAAATGCTATGTCAAAATTTATTACTTCTCCATTAAAATATGCCCCGATTGTAGCCTCGTGTTCTTTCAAAACTATCTTTTTAATTGCTTGCGTAGCAAACACTCCTTTTGCTGTGGAACATGGACGACGCCCAAAATATTGTCCCATATCAAATTGGGCCAATTTTTTCTTCCACGACACAATGGACGCTTTCGTAAATTCACATTCTGGAATATTGGGCAACATTATGACGGCCATTGACAATAAATAGCCCCAAGGAATTTTGCAAGATAAGATGGCTATTTTTTACAAAATTTTCGCATACCTTTTTTGAAACAACAGATTTTTTAAATTATCAATGCCGCTTCCTGTCACACAGGATATTTCAATGACATCGATTTTGTGGGTCCGTTTAAAAATTTTTATATTTTTTCGGGCCGATTCCACATCCATTTTATTGGCAACCACGATGCGTTTTTTATCCAGTAAATTCATGCCATGGCATTTGAGTTCTTCCAGTAAAATAGTGTAATCATCAACCGGCAAACGACCATCGGTACCGGCCATATCTATTAGAAACAATAGGGAAGAGCACCTCTCGATGTGTTTCAAAAATCGTAGGCCCAATCCCCGGTTCTCATGGGCCCCCCCGATGAGCCCCGGGATATCGGCGATAATTACTTTGCCATTGTTACTTTTATCGGCCATAACGCCAACGTGGACATGCAATGTTGTAAATGGATAGTTTGCGACTTTTGGAGTAGCATCGGTAAGCATTCCAATCAATGTGGATTTCCCAGCATTGGGAAATCCAACGAGACCGATGTCTGCCATGGTTTTTAGGATAAAATCAAAAATTCCTTCTTCCCCTGGTACACCCGGGGTAGTATGGCGGGGCGCTTGATTCGTCGACGATTTAAAATTTACGTTCCCTTTCCCCCCCGTCCCCCCCTTCAAAATGATGGTTTCTTGGCCATGTTGTATTATTTCCGTGACAAAATTTTTCGTATTTGAATCGACGATGACGGTACCCATGGGAACCTTCAGAAGACAATGCTTGCCATTCCTGCCATGCATTTCGCTTCCCATGCCATGCTTACCGTTTTCAGCCCTTGCGTGGGGAGTAAATCTATAAACGGATAGGTCGTTGATATTTTCATCACCGACAAGGATTACATCGCCTCCATTGCCGCCATCTCCTCCGTTGGGTCCCCCTTTGGGGATGAACTTTTCACGGCGAAAACTCAAACACCCATTGCCCCCGTTGCCGGCTTTTAACCGCACATTATGAACCTCATCGACAAACATTTATTTTCCCATGAATAGCAAAGTTCCACTATGGGCATACGTCATTTTTTTGTCAAAACTTTATTTGATGCCACCTGGTTTTCAATTCTCTTGACTTCCCGTTTCTTTTTCGAAGAAATTAGTAAAAATAGGAAAGAAGGTTAGTTGTTAAAATCTCTCGGGTTGAGGAACAACGACTATATGAGTTTTGCGAAAAAAATACAAATAGATGCCTCCGTATCTGGCATATTGAAGATTATAATTCCGCTAATTTTATCGTGTTTATCATCCAATTTGATGTTTTTGATAGATCGCCTTATTCTGATGCGATACTCTTTGGATGCGATGAATGCAGCCATGTTGGGCGGCAATTTGGCGGGGGTTTACGTGTTCCTTTTGATGGCAATCACAGGGACCACGGAAATTTTCGTCGGGCAGTATAATGGTGCCGGCGAGTATGATAAAATTGCTGCCCCCGTTTGGCAGATGATATACTTGGTAATATTTGCTGCGATCTTTTATATTCCAATCGGGTATCTTTCGGACTATTTGAACCTGATTCCGGAATGCTATGCCAAGGATGGTATAGCGTACCAACGGCTGCTTACATATTTTTGTTGGATGCCGGGGCTAGCGGCTGCATTTACAGGTTTTTTCATCGGCCGTGGGCAAACGAAAATCATCACGGTAATCGTTGTTCTGGGAAATCTTATCAACGCCATTTTGGATTACTTGCTGGTTTTTGGTGTCAAAGGCATTATTCCCAGCCTTGGGTGTAGGGGGGCAGCGGAGGCAACAATCATTGCCGAAGCCATACAGATTCTAATCCTCGCAGGAGGCTTTTGGAGTTCTAAAAACAGGCAACATTTCAGCACGGCCAAGAATTATAAGTTCAACAAAGATATGTTTAGAAGGTGCTTGAAAGTTGGCATACCGATGTCATTGGGTAGAGGTGCCGAATTGCTTGCATGGTATTTAGTATTTGCTGCCTTGAGTCATGAGTCAAGGGATTTGGCAACGATTCACGGGATTGCCATGACAGTTTACGTATTGATTGTTTTTATTTGTGACAGTTTATCAAAAGGAACTGCCGCAATTTCTGCTAATTTTATAGGGAAAAATGACCTGGCATCCATTGGCGTTATCCTCAAAAAATTAACCATTCTGACATTGATTTTTTGTTTTATTTTCATGTTCCCACTGCTTATTTCTCCCTATTTATTCTGTGGCATTCTCGGCACTATAAATGAAGGTATTACGCACCTATATCCCACACTGTCGATAATTTTTAAAATACAGTTTATCAATATAACCCTAGAATCTTTATGTGCTATCTTTTGGGGGACATTGGCATCAGGTGGTGATACAAAATATATAAATATCACCAGCTTGGGATGTCTCTGGGGGTTTGTTGTTCTTCCCGTTGCATTGTTGTACGCATTTAATATGCTGAATTCTGCAATAATTGTGCATTTGCTATCCACTTGCTGGATATCTTCCTGCTTGCTGCTGGTGTATAGGCGCTACAAAAGTTTGAAATGGTATAAAAGCGTCATCCACTAGGGGTAAATTTAGAACATCGACAGTTTAAATTCTCTCAAAAACCTGGTATCGTTTTGAAAAAATAATCGGATATCGTCTATTCCATATAGCAACATGGCAAGACGTTCAATGCCCATGCCAAAGGCAAAACCCGAAATTTTATCGCTAGCATAGCCGCAGTTTTTGAAAACATTGGGTGCCACCATGCCACAGCCACAAATTTCAATCCACCTGTTGCTCAATTTTCCGAGATTCTTACTCCTAAAATCTACCTCAAATCCTGGAGATACAAAAGGGAAAAAGCTAGGACGCATTCGAATTTCACTATTTTCGCCGGTTAATTTCTTGAAGAAAAAATCTAAAATCGATTTCAGGTCACAAACCGTTATTCCTTCGCCAACGACCAAGCCTTCACACTGGTGAAAAGCTGGATAGTGGGTAGCATCTATGGCATCCCTGCGAAATACCATACCGGGTGATAAAATCCTAATCGGTGGTTTGGATTGTAGCATTGTCCTGACTTGAACCGTTGAAGTATGAGTCCGCAAAACATATTGTTCATCGTTTTTTTTTGATACATTTTCAATGGAAACATCCTTACCAAAGTAAAATGTATCACGATCGTCACGGGAAGGGTGGCTTTCGGGTGTATTCAATGCGTCGAAACAAAACCATTCGGTCTCTATTTCCGACCCTTCGACGGTACTAAACCCTAGATTCGAGAAAATTTCCACCATACGATTTTTAATCTTTGTCAGGGGATGGCAAAAAATTTCTTCATTAAAAATGGGCATTAGGGTCGGATCAATGGGTTGACCTAGGGATGTTATGGTCTCCCGGCCTTCTATTTCGACCAGCTTATTTTCGAACATTTCCTCCACCTTGTTCTTACAAGCATTTATCGCCTGTCCCATGGACGGCCGTTCTTCCTTCGGTAAACCCGATAATAGTTTCATCAATTCACGGAATACACCGTTCGGACCTAAAATTTTAGACCTGGCATTGTCGAAATCTCCACGTGATGACACTCCGGATATCGCAGCCCGTGCTTCTTCGAAAACTTTATCAATTTGAGGTATCATAGGATGTTGGCATAACACAAAAGATTAAAAATTAGTTCGCAACAATGAAATGGGAAATGATTTGTTTTTGACGAAATTCTTGACGAAAAGCATCAAAGTTTTTTCCATGGCACAAAATAATTGTTTTTTTTAGAAAAAATTTATCATGGATAACACTGGTGCCTATTGGCTCCAGTTAATAATTTTAATAGGTAATGACAAATCAACAGTTTAATCCCGTTTCAGCCAGAAAGGGTAATTACTCCTCCAATAGGAAGTTTGGAAATTCTGGAAAAAGTTTCATTCGTAAAAATGAAAAGATTAGATCTAAGGTGGTCCGTGTGATCGGCAGCGATGGACAGCAGTTGGGAATAATGCAAGTGGTAGAAGCCATATCAATTGCTAGAAGTGAAGGGCTAGATTTGGTCGAAATCTCTCCGAATGTTAATCCTCCGATATGTAAAATTTTGGACTTTGGAAAATACAAATACAACGAAAAGAAAAATAAAAACTCTTCCAAACAGGCAGCGACAAAAATTAAGGAAGTAAAGCTTCATGTCGCCATCGAATTAAATGACTACAACACAAAGATGCGCCATGCCATTGAATTTTTGGAACATGGCAACAAATTGAAATTGTCGCTGATGTTCCGCGGGCGGGAATTAACACATCCCGAATTAGGGTTTGAGCTTATCAAGAGGTTTATTAGGGATATTAAGCCCTACGGTACCCAAGATTGCGAACCTAAACTATTTGGGAAAATAATTTCCCTGACCCTTTCGCCTTGTGTAAAAAAAGGATCGAAATCCGAAGGGGAAGTCAAACAGCAATCCGGTACATCCATCAAAATATTGGATGCTAGCGAGTTACTGAAGCTAAAATAAAGTCTATGCAAAAGATCAAATGCCTAATTTTTGCAAGCACCATCTGGGGAATTGTTATTTGTCGCAGTTTGGCATGTCTAGCGGTGGAAATACCGCTGATCAAAGTTGCCAAAACCAATGGATTGCACATGTTGTCTGCTAATTCCTTTGGCACAAAGGGCATTGCTTTTGCATTCAAAGATAATTCGAGAGTTTTTACGTTTAAAAACATCCTGATGCCTTTGGGTTTTCCAACCATCAAACGATATGGCAGGTACTATATCGATTCTTCGGATTATAAATACCACATTCAGCCACTACTTCCAACGGCGAAACATCGCTATAAAAAATTAAGGATAATTGCTCTAGATGCGGGACACGGGGGCGAAGACAATGGGGCCACCGCCCAATGGGATAAATTACAAGAAAAATTCTTGGCCATGGATGTGTGCCTTCGGTTGGCTAAGTTACTTGAAAAAAATGGATACAGGGTTATCTTAACCAGGGCACAGGATAAAAAAGTCCCCCTGCCGGAAAGAACGCAAATTGCCAATCGAGCAAAAGCAGATTTGTTTATCAGCATACATTTCAATTCCGCTCCGTCCGTATCCGCATCGGGCATTGAAACATTCACACTGACCCCACCGACCCAAGCATCATCCTATCAAGCTTCTTCCAGAAGTGTCCATGGAAATTTTATTGGCAATACATTTGACACTCTTAACATAGTCCTTGGCTATTGTTTACAATCCTCATTAACAGAGAAAACATCAGCCATCGACCGTGGGGTAAAACATAGTACATTTGTGGTGTTAAGGGATCTACGGTGCCCAGGAATTTTAGTAGAATGTGGGTTCTTGTCTAACCGTGAAGAATGCAAAAAAATTACCTCTCCTACCTATCGGGATACTCTTGCCCAGTCCATATGCGATGGAATTATCAAATTTGATAATTTGCTATCGGATTAAACATGACTCACCTTTCCAAAAGGAATGAATGTCAACAATATACCGTATATCATCAAGAATGTCCCTAGTATCACCCTTGAAGTTCTCGACTTTATCAAAAAGTCTAAAAAATCTCGAAGGAGGTATGGCATGGTGCCAATTAGCATTGAAAAAATAATTATCAAATAGACAAAAGAGACGAAGTAATTTTTCCACAGAGCCGGTTCACAGTAGACGTTGTCCAACATTGCTTTTGAACAAACAAGTAACAAAACCGCCAATCCACGTATGGATAGCAGTTCTCTCATTTTGAAAAATGAAAGCAATATTATTGTGGCAAATAGGGCGAGTAACGCAAATCTATGCTCCCCAAAATCTGCCATGTTTAGGTGAAACACATTTACTAAAAAGACCGTTCCGCCGATTCCCAAAGTCACAAATGGAGCATATTTTGAAAAAAGTAACCAATTGCTCAGCTTTTGTAAATAGTTGTTGGAAAAAGAAAACAGCGATAGCAGGGTAACAACCACCCCCACTATGAAAATCGTAACATTACCACTCATAATTGTAGAAAAATGAAACTCCAAGAATGATGCAACATAGAAAAATATCACACAAAATCAAATTTTAAAAAAGATTATCTAGATATTTGATAATCGATAAAAGACAATGTTGTATTAAAAATCGGGCACTAGAGTAATTTAGCCGCATTCAAAACTGCGTTAGTTATTTCTTTGTTTGACTTTGTGCCAATTCCGAGGAGAGCGATGAATAAATAGTCGTGGGATTGTTTGAAACACTTCAAATTAAGCCTAAATGCTTCCCGGACCACCCGTCGAACCCGGTTCCTGGTTACCGCATTGCCAATTTTTCTCGATGTAATTATCCCAATCCGTGGTGTTAAATCGTGGAATGACACGCCCACTGCCACCCGTTTGAAGGACTTTAGGACAAATATCTCCGCATAAACATTCCTCGTGTCTTTGGAACGAAATTTTTCAAAATCAGAAGATTTTCTCAAGCGTTGGCTTTTGAATAGCCGGAACATTTGCTAGAAGTTTTATATGCACACACAGATTTTCTTGCGCCCGATGCGTCTGCGTGCTGATAATACCTTACGTCCGCCCCGTGTTGCCATACGGGCACGGAACCCACATTTTCTGATTCTTTTTAAATTCGACGGATGATATGTCGGTTGCATAATTTACCTTGCTGATTTTAATTACTGCCAACAAAAAGTAAATTTGTCATATGTCAAGGTTGGACTGGTCAAATTTCTCGAAAGGAAAAAATTCTAGTCAATATTGTTTACAAACCTTTTCAGAATTTTACCATAGAATTTGAGGTGTTTAAGTTTTCATTTAAAAACAGACTGAATCATGGATTTAGTAAAAAAATTATGGATGATGACGGGATTAATCTTAGGCATATCAATTGTACCTGTTGTTTTATTTTCGATGAAAAGCAAGCATAGTTCTGCAAGGAAAGTTTCACCCACATTGTTTATACTGTCCGGCCCCTCTGGAGTTGGAAAGGATACCGTTGCCAGGAGGCTGTTACAAAAGGTCGGAGCCAAAAATCTAAAAAGGATGGTTACTACTACCACCAGGCAACCGCGGGAAGGTGAAGTGGACGGCATAGATTATCACTTCATCGATAGGGAAGAATTTCGTAGGCGAATAGAAAGATCGGAATTTTTGGAATATGCCAATGTGCACGGAAATTATTACTACGGTTCTCCGCGGGCAGACGTCGAATCAACCCTATCGGCAGGAATTAATGCACTGCTGGTGATCGATGTGGCGGGAGTTGAACAAATTTTAAGGCAAAAAAACAATTTTCGGACGGTTACAATTTTTATTGCTCCCAAAAGCCTGGATGAGCTCAAACAAAGAATCGCTGGTCGGGGGACTGAAACGGCGGAATCAATAGCCAAACGTCTTCAAACGGCGGAAAATGAAATAAAAATGGCTCCCATGTATGATTATGTCATTACAAGCGGTTCTCGGGATGAGGATTTTGCAGCTCTCTTAGAAATATATAAAAAAGCCCAATTGGAATAATTTTAAATAGTAAAAGGGGTTGATTCTTTATTTGGCTTTACTAGCGATTATATCTCCCTCCTATTTTCCGAGAAGAATAGGCTCGCTTCTCAAGTTTCAAATGTCTTTCCGCTAATTTGGCGAGTTGTGCAAAAGGCAGCCCTATTAGGAAATAGATAAGAGCGACGATCGCACCCATTCCAAAGAAGTTGAACGAATTACTTGCAATCAACATATAGGTTTTTGTCAATTCCATTATCGTGATCAGCGAAACGAGGGATGAGTCTTTTAAAATCGCGATGAAATCATTCGTAAGCGGTGGCAAAACAAACGTAAAGGCTTGTGGCAGGATAACATGGCGCAAAGATTGCCATTGGTTCATGCCCAAGGCTCGTGCTGCTTCCATCTGACCATAGGGAACGGCTGCCATTCCAGCACGAAAATTTTCTGCTTCGTAGGCGGCATAATTCATTCCAAGGGTTAATATTCCAGCGACCAATGGCGGTAGCGTTATTCCTATACATGGGAGGCCATAAAAAACGAAAAACAGTTGGATCAAAAGCGGAATTCCCCGTAAAAGTTCTATCATTGAAATGGCAAAAAAGCTTATCCACTTTGGCATGTATACCCTCATAATTGCGAAACAAAGCCCCAGGACTATGGCTACGCACATTGACAAAATTGATATCATTAGGGTAACACAGGCAGCTTTTATGAAAAAAGGTAACACTTTGACATACTGGACCGTTGATTTATCTTGCTTTCCAGAAGATTCAGAGTTCGAACTGGCCGTTTCCATTTTTGACGATGTTTCACATAGCCGAGAATAGGAGGTATTGTGCAGATCCCACTTTGATACGATCGCATCAAGGGAACCATCCCGTTGCATATCTCCGATGATCTCATTTATTGCGGTCATGAGTTCCCTATTCCCAGGAGCTGATACGATGGAATACTTTGTCTCGTCGAGCTCATCAACAATTTTTAAGCCGGACAGCTTCCTAATATAATAGGTTGCAATTTGTCCATCCAATAGGATCGCGTCTACGCGTTTGTTTTTTAGATCGGAAATGGCACAGTATTCATTTGGGTAGCCAATGACTTTGACATTTTTTAGACTACTTGTCAAAATACCTTCCGCCTTAGAGCTTCGTAAAACACCGACAATGGCTCCACTACAATCGAGGATAGATTTGATATTATCGGTATTCGAGCGAACGATAAGTGATAAGCCACAGGCATAGTATGGATTCGAAAAGATGGCACTATTCTCTTTTCCTTCCTCGGGTGAAAAACCATTAATGACTATATCGTACAGATTTCTTTGAAGGCCAGAGATTAGGCTATCCCAATCATTTTGGTGAAATTCTGCTCTGCGTCCGAGGCATTTTGCAATGTGATCTATGATATCCTTCTCAAATCCCACCAGCTTTGACAGATCCCCATTCTCATAGAACACGTTTGGTGCCCCGCTTTCCGCATCGGCAGCCCAGCGCAGCACTGATTCATCGGCCGATAAAACAGATCCAAACAACAATAATACGATAAAATAGAAACTTTTCATTACATGTATCGCTTGAGAAATCTACGGGTTCTGTCATCCTGTGGGTTTATAAAAATTTCATCCTCATCGGAAATTTCTATAATTTCACCATTTTCCATATAAATTATATAGTCGGAAGCATCTTTGGCAAAACGCATTTCGTGGGTAACAATAATCTGTGTCATCCCTTCCGCATCAAGGTCACGCATGACCTGTAAAACTTCTTCCACCATTTCCGGATCAAGGGAGGAAGTTGGTTCATCGTACAGCATAACTTTCGGTTTCATTGCCAATGCCCGGGCGATGGCCGCCCGCTGTTTTTCGCCCCCGGATAAACTCCAGGGATAGCGTCCGCTTAAATTTCCCAGGCCAACCTTTTCCAGCAACGCCATCGCCAGGGCCCTAGCCTTTTCCTGCCGTTCATTCTTGACAACTATCTGGGCAAGGGTCACGTTATCCAAGAGTGTTTTGTGGGGAAATAAATTAAATGACTGAAAGACCATCCCCACATTTTGGCGTAATTCGTGGGCCTGCTGCCAAAAAAAGTCTTCATTTTTTTCATGGTCCATCGTGCGTAGGCAGACGCCGTCTATGGTAATTTCTCCATCGTCCAGGACTTCTAAACAGTTCAAACATCGCAGCAATGTCGACTTTCCACAGCCCGACGGCCCTATTACCGAGACCAAATCGCCACTTTCTATTTGGAAAGATACATGTTTTAAGATCCTATTCTTGCCATAATCTTTGCAAAGATTTGAAATGCTAATTAAAGGCTCTGGACGATTGGACATTTTTTTAAAAAACTGTTAGCTAATGAAACACAGACTCATCTCGCTTCTTGTACTTTTTGTCGAAAAGTAAATAATAAAATTACCACGCCCATGCAAATAACACTATCGGCAATATTAAATACCGGCCAATGGTAGAACTTTAAATCAACGTCTATGAAATCAATCACATATCCCCGAAAAATTCTATCGAGGGTATTGCCAAAAATTCCACCAAAAACCATCGCCCCAAGGACTTTCTGAAAAGTCGTTTTAAATTGTTTGTGCGCAAGGCCTAGAACGGCCATCGACAAGACTCCAAGCATGGCTAGAATAGACGAATGCCCACCAAACATACTCCAGGCTGCTCCTGTGTTTTCAGCATAGGCAAAGGATAGGAATGAATTTATTCTGATCACATCATTTTTTACAAAAGTTTGGGCAATTATCTTGGTTGTTTGGTCGACCAACACAACCAAACATACGGTGGTAAAGCAAATGCATCTGGTAAAATTACTCATCTTCTTTGGTTTCAAAATCTGCTAACTCATCGCTCGATTGATCAATCTGGAAGATCGAACCACCCGAAGCTTCTGCCGGTTTACTCTTTTCTTTTTCTTTTGCCATCTGCCCTTCGATCGAAAATCTAGCAAATGGCACAGCGAGCAACCGTTGGGGTTCTATGGGTTTGCCCGTCAACTCACAAATGCCATAGGTACCATCATAAATTCGCTGAATAGCCTCTTCGACCTCGGTTAATGCCTCCTGTTCGTTGGACATTAAAGCTATGGCAAATTCTGAATTGAAAGACTCGATTTCGTGGTCGACGACATCCTGGGTGTCACCAACGGAAATGGCCAAATTAGTAGTTGTCAACTTGGAAAGTCCCTTCTTAAGATCGTTTTTCAATTTCAGTAAAAGCTTGTAGTACTTCCTATATTTTTGAGGAATTTCGTCGGGACTCTTATCTCCGACATTGACTTGCTTTGAACGCATGGGATCGAATCCAAAAATATCGGCTATGGATGCTACTCCTACTTTTTGCTGGGTCTGCGTATCAATTTGCTGGGCTAGGATATCCTTTTTCTTTTCAACAACTTCTTCATTTTTTTCCGTCTCAATTCTCTCTTTCCTCGCCCGCATCAACTCGCGGGCATCGTCGATAGAAAAAACAATATCGTCATTTTTCCTTGTCCTAGCAAAATGTTTACCTTTCGCTTCCCGATTAATGTTTTCCAAAACACTCATATTGTCGTAAATGCTATTTTAAAAGATTTTCATATTTTTCAGCAAGTGCCTCGAAACATTTTTGAGATACTTTGCCGAATGGTCCAGCGTCGACGAGATGGTCGACCCATTTCCAGCTGCGAGGACACCTTTCCCCATTTGCGGTAGTTATTTTGATTGAACACTGCCTATCGGAAACTACTTCTCTGATCTCTACCTGGGACACTATAAAAACTTCGGGTAAAATTTCCCGATATTTTTGCAATAGTGGGAACATTTTATCCTTTGGAGAAATTTCAACGATTGTCTTGGCATCGAGAGATTGTCCAATTAGTTTGCTCTGCCTAGCTTGTTCAAGCTGCTCATTAACTTTCGTTTTAAATGATAGCAAGGCGTCGAATTCTCGTTCCTCATTCGAAAAATCCCCCATGGTGCTTACACTCGGCCAATCCATCAGCTGGATGTGAGTTTCCCCAAAATCACTGCCATTTAACACGTATGCCATTGCTTCGTCGCAGGTGAATGTAATAATTGGGGCAAGCAAAGCAAGTATCATATTAAAAATCATGAAAATTGCCGTTTGGGATGACCTACGTTCGTAGGAATTTGGTGCAAATGTATATAACCTATCCTTTAAAATATCATGGTATATAGCTGACAGTTCAACGGAACAAAATCTATTCAGCAACTGGTAAACCTTGTGTATTTCGTAGGCATCATAGGCGGATGTAACTGCTTCGACAAGATTTTTGGTCTTTTGTAGTATCCACCTATCGACCAGTGTCATTTTTTCCTGCCCGATGCGATCCTTTTCAAAATTGAAATCAAACAGGTTTCCGATTTGAAACCGTAGCGTATTCCTGAAAGTTCGATAGGTGGCGGATACGTGGTTGATTATGTCATCGGAAATTGTTATGTCGTTGCGGAAATCTTCCGAAGAAATCCATAGCCTTACAACATCTGCTCCAAACCTGTTCACATAGTCATCGGCGGTCTGCGGTTTGCTATCACTTTTTGAAATTTTCTTCCTGTCTTCCCCGACAATAAAACCATGGGTCAAAACATTTTTGAAGGGAGCAATTCTTTCCCCAGAAATTATGCTCGTCCACATCGATGATTGAAACCATCCGCGATGTTGATCACTCCCTTCCAAGTACATATCCGCTGGCCATACCAGTGAGGCATCTGTTTTTAAAACGGCCCGGTGGCTATTGCCGGAATCTATCCAAACATCCAACGAATCCATGCATTTTTTGAGTTTTTTAGCAGAAAAACCATCCGGTAATGATATTCCATCCAACAGGGTTTCTTCATCGGACTCAAACCAAAAATCGGATCCTCGCTGCCCAATTTTTTTGGCAACACTGCGAATGATCTGCTCGTTGAGCAGTGCGTTGCCGGCTTCATCGTAAAATGCCGGTAATGGGATTCCCCAAACGCGCTGGCGGCTAATGCACCAATCGCTCCTCGAGGCAATGGCTGCCCTTATCCGATTTTCACCCCACGCCGGTACCCAATGTACACCACCGACGGATTCTTGCATCTTTTCCCGTAGGTTGTTTTTATCTAGGGCGATGAACCACTGGGCCATGGCACGAAAAATTACCGGTGTTTTGGACCTCCAGCAATGGGGATATTGATGTCTGTATGATTTCTTAGCCAATAGTGCCTGTACCAAATTTAACATTTCGATGACCCTATCATTTGCTGCACATTTGCCATCACTGTCCAGAACACTTACGCCAACCAAATCCGAAGGTATTTGCCCATCGTTGACATACTTTCCGTCGTCGTCGATGGGACAATAGACGTCCAGTTTATATTCAATTCCCGTATTATAGTCTTCGAGGCCATGTCCCGGCGCAGTGTGAACACATCCTGTTCCCGAATCGGTTGTTACGTAATTTGCCAGAACGATCTGGCTGGGCCTGTCGATTAGGGGATGTGTCGCCTGCAACCCTTCCAGTTGGGACCCCAGGAAAGTCGCAATTATATTAAAATGTTCAATGTCACAACTTTGGACAAAATCCTGCACCCTATCTTTGCAGACCAAATAGTTTTCATGGCCACAGTTTAGGATGACATACTTCAAGTTCGGATGTACGGCGATGGCGAGGTTGGACGGAATTGTCCATGGTGTGGTCGTCCAAATTACCACATGGGTTGTGCCGTCAATTTTCAGGGCCCCCAGGGCCCCGTCGGTGAGTTTAAATTTTACCCAGATCGATGGGCTGACATGTTCCCGATATTCGACCTCCGCCTCCGCCAGTGCAGTTTTGCACGGTATTGACCAATAGACAGGTTTCTTGCTGCGATAGACCAATCCCTGGGCAACACAATCCGCAAAAAAATTAAGCACACACTCCTCATAGGCAGGGTTCATGGTGCGGTAATCGTTGTCCCAGTCGGCAAGTATGCCCAACCGTTCAAATTGTGAACGCTGTGTTTCTATAAATTTTTGAGAATACGCCGTGCATGCCTTGCGCAATGATATGGCATCGAAGTCTTCTTTTTTTTCACGCAGCTCCTTGACGACTTTATGCTCTATGGGGAGCCCATGGCAGTCCCAACCTGGCACATAGGGTGTTCGAAAGCCTCGCATGGCTTTGTAACGGACAATAATATCCTTCAAAATCTTATTTAGGGCCGTCCCTATGTGCACATATCCATTGGTAAAGGGAGGCCCGTCATGGAGGATAAATGGTTCCCCCTGGGCATTTTTTTGCTGTATTTTCTCGTATACCCTACCCTCTTGCCATTTTCTCACCCTAGTGGGTTCTCTGTTGACCAAATCCGCTCGCATGGGGAAATTTGTCTTTGGTAAGTTTAAGGTATCCTTTAGATTCATTGGGCGATGATAAATAGTTTACGCACTGTAAATGTCCAGTCGTAAAATAATAATTGATGAAAATTTTGCACCCTTAAAATTATGCCATCAACGTCGTTGTTTCGTGGTTAGACAAGACATAGCCATGGTGCTCAGAAAGATAGATATGATGGCTATGGTATTTACAATGGTGGGAATGTGATAAACCTCTGAAAATATCATATTTGTTCCAACGAATACTAAATTTGCTGCAATGCCATACTGGAGCAGATGGAATTTATTGATCAGCTGTGTTAGGCATATGTACAGAGATCGAAGACCGACGATTGCAAAAACATTCGAGGAATAAACAAGTATCGGGATTTTTGTAATGGACAGGACCGCCGGTACCGAATCCACCGCAAATATGATATCGACGATTTCAATGGTAATTACGCACGCCAGCAATGGAGTAGCATACCACTTGTTTCCACATTTTGTGAAAAATGCTAAACTGTCCTCCGAGTGTTTTATTTTTAGAAAAGTTTTTATTTTTTCCAGTAAATTGCTGGCGCCATCCCGTTGTTTCTCCGATTTGAACATTCCAATTGCTGAAATTATCAGTACGACACCGAAAATATGAATCAACCACTTAAATTTATTCAGCAACGTAATACCAGCGAGAACAAACACCATCCTCATTGCCATAGCTCCCACCATACCATAGGTAAGTGCTTTTTGCTGAGCTTCGTTCACTATGTGAAAATATGAAAATATTGTCATGAATACGAACAAATTGTCGATGGATAGTGATAGTTCGAGAACATATCCCGTAAAAAATTTCAAGGTACTCTCGTAGCCAAAGGCAAAGTATACCAACAATCCAAAAAATGCTGCAAGAAATATCCACGCAATTACCATATGTGCGTGGGGTCTGTAATCTGCGTGGGTGTATTGAGCTTTTGCCAATACTACATCAGTACATAGGCCGATGGTAATTATGATCAAAAATATCCCCCAAAGCTGCCACATGCCATGGACAATACTGGCAATTTTTTGTCAAAATTCAACAAATAATGTCTCCATCAAAGCTTTATGTTGCTAAAAATTTTTCACCAAGCATACTAGATATACTCTATCTATGGAGAAAAAATGTGTAATATTCGTATGCTCCGGTAATACTTGCAGAAGTCCCATGGCAGAATACTTGCTTAAAGCCGCCTTGCAAAAGGTGAATCTCGCAGATAATTTTCGTGTATGTTCAGCCGGGATAATGGCAACCGATCACAACCAAGCCAGCGATCTTGCCATACGGGTGATGAAGGATTTAAATCAAGACATTAGTGGACATGTTTCCCAAAGGGTAACCCAGGAACTTTTAGATTCTGCCACGGCGATTTTCTGTTTGGCTGAAAATCATAGGACATTTTTGTTGTCAAATTTTAAAGGTATAGGTAAAAAATGTTTTCTTGTCAGAGAATTTTTAGATATTAAGGACAGGGATATTTTTGATCCATTTTTTGGACACATCGATGATTATAGACGCGTTTGTGCTGATATCGGTTCGGCGATGGGATCCATAGTAAAATTTTTAGCAGACAACAATGAAAATTAGTGTTGGAAGTGACCATGGGGGATATAAACTAGCAATGCTTTTGATAAAATATCTAAGTAAAGGTAACATGGATATCTTTTACTACGGAACGTTTTCCGGTGAAACTTCCGTAGATTATCCTGACTATGCCAAATGCGTAGCGGAAGATATTGCTTCTTTCAAGAGTGACTTCGGTCTCCTGGTTTGTAAGAGTGGGACCGGCATGAGCATCGCGGCAAATAAAGTATGCGGTGTCCGTGCGGCAAATTGCTGGAATGTGGAAATTGCCAAATTTGCCCGAGAGCACAACGATGCCAATGTTTTGTGCCTTGGAGCAAATTTTGTAAACGCGAAAATCGCCCAAGAGATATTGGATGCATTTCTTGATACAAAGTTCGAAACCCGCCACTTGAAACGCATAGAAAAGATAACCATCCTAGAAAATTCATCGCGATGAAATGGTATATTTGGAACATATTTTTTAAACCATGCGATTTTCCCATCTAACAAAACCTAACAGGCTGTGACAATTATCTTGAAATGGTATAGATTTCACATTTTATCCACATTCAGCCACGTAACTAGTATTAAAATATGAAAAGATCGCACCATTGCAACCGGTTGACCATCGATGATGTCGGCATAGGAGTAAGGCTCATCGGTTGGGTCCATGCCATCCGTGACCACGGAGGATTGTTTTTTATCGACCTGCGAGATAGGGAAGGAATTACCCAGCTGGTCTTTGATCCCTCCGATGATAGGTTGCAAGCCGTACACTCCTTGCGCGATGAATCTGTGATTGAGATTTGCGGAACAGTTTCCAAGAGGCCCCCCGATACGGTAAATAGCAAAATAACGACGGGTGCCATCGAAGTCGTTGTCGATGAACTAATCATCCATAACATATGCGATGTTTTACCCTTTCCCATGTCGGATCTAAAAATTGGTAATGTAAGTGAAGATCTGCGGCTGACCTATCGTTACCTCGACCTTCGTAGGCCAAAAAGCTTCCACCGGTTACAAATTCGCCATCGGACGGTGGGTGCGGTAAGAAATTATCTGGATGAAAATGGATTTTTGGAGATAGAGACACCCTATTTATTTAAAACGACACCGGAAGGGGCCCGCGAATTCCTAGTCCCAAGCCGGTTAAATCCCGGGTGTGTGTATGCCCTTGCCCAGTCTCCACAGCAGTACAAACAAATGTTGATGGTGGCTGGTGTGGAAAGATACTATTCCCTCGCAAGGTGCTTTCGGGATGAAGATTTACGGGCGGATAGACAGCCGGAGTTCACGCAAATTGACCTCGAGATGTCATTTGTCGACCGCGAAGATATTTATTCTTTAGTGGAAGGAATGCTGCAAAATATCTGGAAAACTACCCGAAATACCACCATTGAAATACCATTTCCCCGCCTATCATTTCGAAACGCCATGGACCGCTTCGGGTCCGATAAACCCGACACAAGGTTTGCCATGGAAATTCATGATTTCTCAGGTTTGTTCGAATCCTCCAGCTTCAATGTTTTTGCTTCCGCTATCAAAAATGGGGGATGTGTCAAAGCCTTCAATGCAAAGTCCCTGGCGGAAATTTCCCAGGGAGAGATGAAAAATTTGGAAGACATCGCCAAAACTCTCGGAGCAAAAGGATTAGCCTATATCAAGATAGAAAATGGACAGTGGAAATCTCCGATCCTAAAATTTTTGTCCGACGCGGAAAAGGCAGCCCTTGCGAAGGAATTGGACATGGTAGAAAACGATATCATCTTTTTTGCCGCTGATAGCTGGGAACAAGCATGTACGATCCTTGGGAGAATCCGGCTGGAGTGTCGAGATTTGGCAATGGCAAAGGGTAAAATAGTTCTCTCCGCTGACCAATTCAACTTCCTATGGGTAATAGATTTTCCTTTGATGACATTTGATGGACAACAGGGACGTTTCGTTGCAACCCACCACCCTTTCACGGCACCTGTACCTGAAGATATGGAACTATTGAAATCGTCCCCTCAAAATGTCCGTGGCCAACACTACGACATCGTTTTAAATGGTATGGAACTCGGCGGTGGCAGTGTGAGAATTCACCAGCCACAACTGCAAGAATATGTTTTTAAGGAAATACTGAAAATTCCGGAAAATGTGGTCAATGATCGATTTGGATATATGCTAAAGGCTTTTAAATTTGGAGCTCCCCCCCATGGAGGCATAGCACTTGGCCTCGACAGACTAGTAGCTTTACTGTGTGGCACCACAAGCATACGAGATGTCATTGCATTTCCCAAAACTCAGCGGGGGATAGATATGATGTCCCAATCTCCATGTCCTGCAAGCGATAGGCAATTGCGTGAATTGCATATAAAAATGACCGGCGACGGCGATTCAAAAAAGTAAACCTTACTTTTTTCCTAAACCTCTATTAGGTCGGAGATATGGGGTTGCTAAAAAAGACACAATGACAATCATTTTTTGAAATTTCAAAGGAAGAGGATAAAGCAACTACGCATTGTAGCCTGGGCCACCATTGCTTGAAACGTTTCCATTGTTATGCATGGCCGAATACTGCAATTACCTGGTTCTATTTCATCCCAATTGTTAAATTTTCTTTGCTCGGATTGACGAGTTCCAATGGTTCATGGACGTTAATCCGTGAATTCCATTGGGTAATTTTAAAAATTTTGACATATTAAGTCTGATAAAACACAGCACCACAAAACTCCAAAGTTTCCTCAAAGGAAAAACACTCTAATGCGCTATTCAAAGTGGTATACTGGCAATGACCATGAAGATTGCTAAAACCATTGTACCCGTCGCTAGGAAGACCGATATCTGGTCTATTTTTCGAGAAATGGCAGAAGTAATCGAATTTAGCTGGCCCAGGTCCATGTGACATATTACTCTTGCTCCTATAAAATACAATGTCCATTTTAAAATCAACTTAAATGCAGGACTTGCAATACTCTGTCCGGATTTTGTCAGCAAATGCAAGAGTTTTATAGGCGAAATCAAGGCAAATTCGACCAAAGGTGCACAAGTTACTATGGCTACTCCTCCAACAATCGCAGCAATAAAATAATGTTTTTTGGCAAATTCTGTAACAGATTTTATAATGTCATTGGCGGAAGCACTCCTCCACGCTTGCCACATCTCTTCAATGTCATCGAAAGAAACATTTTCCCATGTTTGCCTCAGAGACTGTACATCATATTCCATCAAATTCCTTACAGAATTTTGAAAACAAACAGGCGTTAGGTAAAACATATTCGCAGCGGCATTTGTTATTGTATTCCAGGGTTCTTGCCACAAGAATTCGGGAATTCTAAAATGTGACACATTGGTTTCATTTGCAACTTCCATATGTTTTGTGCAGGGTTACTAAAAATGGCACAATGGCAATCTTTTTTTTGAAATTTTCAAAGGAAAAGGACAGAATAACCACGCATTAGCAAACACATCTCACAAAAACCGTTACCGGGTAATTCTATTTTTCCTTATAAAATCGATTTAACCTGGGCTACTATTGCTTGAAACGCTTCCATATTGTGTATGGCCAATTCGCTTAAGGAACGACGATCCATGGCAATGTTTAGCTTTTTAACGCCGTTCATAAATCTACCATATGCCATATCGTTTGCCCTACAAGCTGCATTTATTCTAACAATCCATAGCTGGCGCATGTCAGTTTTTTTGCGCCTACGATCCCTGTATGCAAACTTACCAGCTCGCCACATGGCGTCCTTGGCATATCTAAATAGACGGGATTTATTTCCAAAATCCCCCCGCGTTGTTTCTAGCACTCTACGACGACGTTTCCTAGTCGCAACTGCATTTGTTACTCTTGGCATGTTTTAGCTCCTCTACTTTTGCCATTCGGTCGCCTTCACCGCCATGACAATGGTTGATAAAATACTCACAGCCCTACTGCTATGAATTTCATAACACGAGCTGACATTCCTGCAGCAAGAATTTTATCCTTGTTTGCTGCACGTTTTTGCCTAGCTGTTTTATGGCGCAAAAGATGACCGGCCCCCGGGGAACGATGCATCAAAATCCCCCTAGATGTGACCTTAAAACGTTTCATCATTGCCTTATTTGTCTTTTGCATGGAGGCGAGTAATACACTTTTTTAATATTTGTAAAGTGTTTTTTTTAATAACCGACAAAAACATTCTTAATATCGTTTGTCTGTTAAAAATTTCATATCCTTTCGTTCCAAAAAATAGATTTGCATTGTAATCAAAGCAAATTTCTCATATGCTTTATTTTTAGCAGAAATAAAATTTCTGCGAATGGGCATGCAGCAATGCGGCCTTACCATTATACATATTATAAACGCAAAACATTCAGGAGATCATTATGAACACAATAAACCATATGTGCCACTGGACGCAAACGCGTTACATTAAATTACCGGATTATTGGCCATCTGTCCCAAGATCGCCACTCTGTCCGGCAACAAGCGACAGCGATTCAGAAAACAGCGATTCAGAAAATACCGAAGAAGTAACTTCTACTACGGGACACAACCCTAGCAACGAGATGCGACCCGCCATACCGCCCATTGACTTCAGCAATATTCTTCTGCCGGACACAAGTCATAACTCACACTTGGGCGACGATAACCGTACGATAAATAGGCAGGGTTAAAGAAAGAGAGATTAGATAGGCAAAGGCAGTGAGAGGGTTGAAAAATTCGGATAAAGTTGGCGGTAGAGATCGTATATCCGCCTTCATAGGTTCAATTTTGTCAACTCTCCCTCTTTCTATGGCCGACAAAACTCGACAATGTAGCCTTATACTGATCCCACTCCAAAGGTAGAAATATTAACGGCAATTTTCATTTATTTTCCACTCCGTTTGGCAATTCGTCTGGACTCTTTCTAGGGTAAAGTTTTCCCGTAGTTCGTTCCAGTGTGCGGGAACTCAATGTTTTCGAAAATTGTCAACTTTTTTAAAAACTATTCTTTTTTGTTGATTTTTGTCTTCCGTATGCTACGCATGTGTTATTACATAATATTTTATGAAAAATTATGTGAAATTTGAAATTTTAACAAAAGAAGATAATTTAAATTTATGAACGCAGGAAATATTGGAGAACCAAGAGAACCTCTATTACCATTGCAGGAACATGCAGGAGTAAGAGAAGAAGATGTACCGGCGAGGGGACGAATAGGTACGCTGATAGAAAGACTGAGAGCTATACCGGTGAGGGAATGGATAGAGCGGCAATTATCAACAAGAAGATTAGATCTGCTTATTCTTACAACAGAGATAATGGGGATAATAGCGATGATAAGGGGACACGCAGTACTACTAAATATGCTAAGAATAGCACTAGGTATAGAAATGGTATGTACATTACCATATAGGAGCCCCAGGGAGATAGATCGCTTGGGTTCTCTTTATCTTCTCAGCCTTACTTTAATTGATCCCCGTTCCCATTTCTAATATGGGGTCATTGATAGTCTATCGCTAGACAGGCAGAGGCAGTGAGAGGGTTGAAAAGTTCGGATAAAGTTGGCGGTAGAGATCGTATATCCGCCTTCATAGGTTCAATTTTGTCAACCCTCCTTTTTTTTATGAATCGAGTCTACATCATACAAATCCGTTGGAGCCAATGGCTTTCCATAGCCTAGATCCCTCTGGGTGTATATTCCATAACCTATTATAGTATTAATGCTATCCATATAGTTCTTTTTTGAGTTATTATGTATAGCACTTACACTAAAATCTTTCTGTGGTAAGTTTTTTGTAAAAAATTTACCTTTTGTGACTGGTCAGAAAAATTAGTAAAGCTACGGCGTTTTCCCAAGGCCAATCTTCATAAATTTAGTCAGCCCAGGGAAAATAAAATAGGCATGCAGCAGTGCATGCCTTACATATTTTTATAGCAGAGCAGGGATTCCCATGAACATAATCAACCATTCACGCTACCGGGCGTAGATGTGTTACGTCAAATTACTGAAATTGGGCCCAATATTCTGCATCGCAAACATTAGCATCTGTAGCATAAACCCAAATCATCGACACGTCAACCTTTTCGAATTGGGACCCACACCACAAGGTTCCAAATTCATAGGTTGGAGGAGTACCACCCATTTTTCTGACCGCTAGGCGGGGAATATCCTGCGACATATCATCATCTCCATAATTGCAGTCACTGATGGCGTAGGCTTTCCCAGTTTCCATATTATTCGGATCGAAGGCCAGCAGGGCATCGATGTCAATGTTCTCTGCATGACCACCATCAGATGATGTTGTCGACACACGCATGTAGTGGCATCCAAGTCTCCGCCAGGCTTCACCCCGTTCTTTTAATGCTGCCATTCCGGCTAGAAAATTTAAATCATCCACTTGAATTTCCGATGAATATATCTCGACACGTTCCCTGTGCCCGGCGTATATCAGCATGGTACCGTATTCCCTATAGTCATCTATTTTCCTGTTTCCGAAGTTAGATGCTTGGAGAATGTTGGCAAATAGTAGGTCGGTCATGTTGTATACTGGCATTTTAAATTTATACTTTTCTGCTTCATCATATTCTATCCCTTCCCGTTGCCACTCTGCTATTTGTTCGGCAATTTTAGCGGGATCCCCACCCGTAATATCCTCAAATACATCGTCTCTCCCTTTTCCACCATTTCTTAAATCAACGGTGATGGAACCATTCTGTATTGATTGTTGCCAGACCGCATACCCACTCGGAAGGGTGCATTGGTCACTTTGTAACATCTGTGCATACACTTTGACCAGCCACCCCGGATGATTTCGAATTTCTGCATTGATGATAGAATGTATCGTGCACGTCGGCAGGTTCCATTGCCTATGAGGCGTAAACAGAGATGCCAGTATA
This sequence comes from Puniceicoccales bacterium, assembly GCA_031269795.1. Classification (GTDB taxonomy): domain Bacteria; phylum Verrucomicrobiota; class Verrucomicrobiia; order Opitutales; family JAIRKQ01; genus JAIRKQ01. The sequence goes on along the minus strand of JAISYR010000021.1, from coordinate 28,288 downwards.
GCTACGGTAGGACTCAAAGGTGACTCCCTGCCCTGGGACATGGCAGCTAAAAGGGATCGTCCATGGGGCCCAACGGCGATACCGTTGGCAGCATTTAACTGGTCCCTTGCGCCATTTCTGTCAAGAACGAGGCATTCACATACCACATACATCTGTGAACGCATGAGTTCTACGTGGGGAATGAAACGAAATGGTTCCTTTTTGAAAGTTTCTGCATCTCCGAGAAACTTCATCCATCCTTTGAGCCTTTCGACATCAACGTTGCCGTCAGGGCCAAAACAATCCTCCGCCATTTCATTCGCAATCGTTTGCCAAACTTTACGGGCTTCCCCCCAAGGCATATTCTTTAGTCTGTACCGTAATTTTATGCTATTGGTTTCGCCACCGAAAGCTTTCCTGATTCCGCCTTGCAATATCTGTCGTGGACTTTTAATCCCAGGAGTACAAATTTGCATGTCTTCCAATGGTGTAAGACGTGATACGAGGGTTGTCTCTTCTTCCGTTTCAGACAGACAAAGATCTAAGTCGTCGTTGGGATCATACACATCTGATTCAGCCAATGATTTTTCATATATTTCGTTCCGAATGTATACTCTATCACATGTTGCAGTATTAATGCCATTCATATAATTCTTTTTTGAGTTATTATGTATAGCACTTATACGAAAAATCTTTCCGTGGCAAGTTTTTTGTGAAAAATTTTACTTTCTGCGGCTGGCCAGAAAAATTGGCAAAGCTAGGGCATTTTCCCAAGGCCAATTTTCATAAATTTAGCCAGCCCAGGGAAAATAAAATAGGCATGCAGCAGTGCATGCCTTACATATTTTTATAGCAGAGCAGGGATCACCCTGCGTATGACCAACCATTCACGCCACCGGGTGTAGATGTGTTACATCAAATTGCTGAAATTGGGCCCAACATTCTGCATCGCGAACATTGGCATCTGTGGCATAAACCCAAATCCCTGATATATCAACCTTTTTGAATTGGGACCTATACTACGAAGGTTCCAAATTCATAGGTTGAAGGGGTATCATTCACTTTTCTGACCGCCAGGCGGGGAACATCCTGTGACATATCATCACCTCTATAATTTCGGTCACCAATGGTATAGGCCCCAGGTTCCATACGACTCAGATCGAGGGCCAGTAGGGCATCGATGTCAATGTTTTCTGCATGGCCATCATCAGATGATATTGTCGACACGCGCATGTAGTGGTGTCCAAGTCTCTGTTGGGCTTCGGCCTGTTCTTTTAATTTTGCCATTCCATCCAAAAAATTTGATCCGGCCACTTGAATTTTCGATGGATATTCATACAAATCCGTCGGAGTCACACATCCTAGATCCCTCTGGGTGTATATTCCATAATCTCTTATAGTATTAATGCTATCCATATAGTTCTTTCGTTGGTTGTTATGTATAACACTTATACGAAAAATCTTTCTATGGCAAGTTTTTTGTGAAAAATTTTTGCTTTCTGCAGCTAGCCAGAAAAATTGGTAAAGCCACGGCATTTTCCCAAGACCAATCTCAATAACCTGTTCTTTTTTTCGACATGTCGAGCTTTTTTTGAGCCCTGAGCCAAAGATCTCTCCATCTTTCACAAACTTTTCGCAAACCTAAATATTCTTGTGTAGGAAAAATACCACAAGAAAGTATGTCGCTATGCATATTAGACCATATTTTCTCGAAAATACATTTTTGACCGCAAAAATGTACCAGGCAACTACTGTTATAAAAATAAGAGCACCGGTCTCTACCAGAAATGATCCTTTTGCAAAGTATAGAGGATGTACTAGGGTACAAAGTCCAGTTATCAGCATCAGATTTAATAAATTTGACCCAATGATGTTTCCGGAGCAAATGGTATAATGTCGTTGCTTTGCCGCCGTCGTAACAACAAAAATCTCAGGAGCACTTGTTCCCAAGGCCAATAATGAAAACCCCACAAATGTTTCCGATATTTTAAAAAAGTTCGAAATGTGATAGCAGGAGGTTACTACCAGGTGAGCCCCAATGGTCAGAAAGACAATGGAAAATATGAAAACAGCACCGCTTTTCTTGGTGGACCACACGTTAAAGTTTTCCACACCAATGCCTGTTTTGTCCGATGTATTTCTAGATTTTTTTCTCAAAAATGGAAACAATAGGTAGGCCACAAATGTTGTTAAAAAGATGGCGCTTGCACACCGTGTTATCTGGCCTCTCAAACAGCAAGAGGTAAAAAAAATTGTCAACGCAACCAGTAGAGGAAATTCTACCCACACCACTCTTTTATTGCACTTGAACGGAGAAACAAGGGATGCTATGCCAAACCCAAGGGCCAAGTTCGAAAAATTACTACCCACGATATTGCCCATGGCAATGTTAGGGTGGTCTTCCAGGATCGCTGTTATGGTCGACACAAGGTCTGGAGCTGCCGTCCCGATTGAAATCAAAAATATTTCAACCATGGCTGAATTGATGTTAAACTTACGCAGTATGTGTAGAGCGGAATCACAAAAGAATTTTGCCCCATATGTTAAAAAAACGAACCCAATAACCAAAGGGAATACGACATGAAATAACGTCATTGTCGCCATATCTATAAATATTTTCCAGATTCTCAAGCATGAAAATATCCTACTTTCTTTGCTACACCGCCAAAATGGTTGTGTTTAAATTTTTAATGATTAACCATTGGAAAAAGTCCATGTGTGCTTTCGAAATTAAAAATCTGAAATTGTCGGTAAATGATAAGGTCATATTAGATGGATTTTCCCTTCAAATTCTTCCGGGAGAAATCCATGCTTTCGTCGGGAAAAATGGGATCGGAAAAAGTTCTTTGGCCAAAGCCATTGTGGGACATCCGGCATACAAAATTCAACGGGGAGATATTGTCCTGGATGGGGAAAGTATCGTGGGGCAGGCTCCCGATGAAATTGCAAGGAAAGGATTTTTTTTAGCCTTTCAATCTCCCCTGGAACTGCCAGGAATTTCATTGGCAAACTTCATTCGTGCTGCAGTGCAAGCAAGACTGCCCAGGGGAACCCCGTTGAACGGTGTAGATTTTTATAAAAATTTATATGCTAAAATGGAGGCTTTACAAATGGATAAATCCTTCACTTCGCGGTCGTTAAATGATGGCTTCTCGGGCGGAGAAAAGAAACGTTGTGAAGTCTTGCAAATGATGATGGTCGAACCAAAATATGCAATTCTCGATGAAACGGATAGTGGACTTGATATCGATGCATTGAAAATTGTTTCAAATGCTGTCAATGCCATGCGAGATGGTATTTTTGCGGCAATAATTATTACGCACCACAACAAACTTTTAGACTATATGGAACCGGATTTTGTCCATATCATTTCCGATGGGAAAATTGCAATGAGCGGAGGTTTGGAGCTCATCGACAGGTTAGAAAAATTTGGCTATGGGTTTATCCACGATGAACATACATTGTAAAATAACATGGACAATCTTCACCAATCAATTGACGCTGCAAATTTTCACTATGATATTGATTACAAGTATGATGCTGGCGTCGGTCTACATGAACAGACAATTGATTATATTTCCGATGTCAAAAACGATGCCCCTTGGATTCGGGAATTTCGAAAGACCGCATTAAAAAAATTTCATGAAATATCTTTGCCAACGTGGGTAACTAATCGCGCCGTCCACGATTTAGATTTTTCTGCCATTCGGTATTATCTGGCCAACGACCAACTGCCACAAACGTCCTGGGAAAAAGTTCCTCAGGATGTGAAGACGACTTTTGAACGACTTGGGGTACCGGAGAAAGAAAGAAAATTTTTTGCTGGAGTTGAAGCCCAATTCGACAGTGAATCGGCATATTCTCGCATACAGGAAGAAGTCAGCAAACAGGGTGTAATTTTTGTTAATTCGACGGAAGGACTGAACAAATTTCCAGAAATATTTCGAAAATATTTCGGAACGGTTGTTCCCATTGCGGATAACAAATTCAGCGCTTTGAACAGCGCTGTTTTCAGTGGTGGTAGTTTCATCTATGTCCCTAAAAATGTTCAAGTAAAGCAACCATTGCAGGCATATTTTCGCATAAATTCAGAACGGTTTGGACAATTTGAACGTACTTTAATCATTGTGGATGAAGGTGCTGAAGTGACGTACTTGGAAGGATGTACCGCTCCAAAATTTGAAACGTCCACTTTGCATTCCGCCGTTGTGGAAATCATTGCCATGAAAAATGCAAAAATTCAGTACATTACCGTCCAGAACTGGTCGAACAATGTTTTCAATCTGGTAACCAAACGTGGTGTTGCCCACGAAAACGCAGAAATTAAATGGATTGATTGTAACATCGGTTCCCGCCTAACGATGAAATACCCGGCGATTTATCTAGCGGGGAAATATGCCAAGGGTGAAGTCTTATCCCTAGCGGTTGCTGCCGATGGCCAAATCCAAGACACCGGGGCAAAAATGATACACCTATCCGATAATACCTCCTCAAATATTATATCAAAATCCGTTTCTTTCGGTGGAGGTATGGCATCCTATCGGGGAGTTGTCAATATTTCAAAGGATTTAAAGGATTGTAAAAATAATACCGTCTGCGATGCACTTTTGATAAACCCAACCAGTAAAACTGCGACTTTTCCTAAAATTAATGTTACCGGCAATAAAAATATCGTCCAACATGAAGCTAGTGTGTCAAAAATCAGCGAGGAACAAATTTTCTATATGCAACAGCGCGGCATTCCAGAAACCCAGGCAGTGAGTCTAAGTGTCAACGGTTTCATCAATGATTTGGTACGGGAATTTCCGATGGAATATAGCATCGAAATGAAACGCCTAATTGACATGCAAACGGAAAAAGCAATTGGGTGATCAACTATCAATTGGTTCGGGGTTCGAATCCCTCCTCGAGCACCACCACCGATAACCACAGGCCTAGCGGGGGATAGGGGAAGCACAAAACAGAGTACCAAGAAAAATCCATTGTTTCAAGGTTGCTTCATTTTTTATGGCGTGCGAAATACATATAGAACGCTCGAATAAAACGAACAAGACAGAACAAAAGAAGTACTAAAAAAGAGTGACAAATCATAGAAGGAGTAAGTTTTGCACAAAATTAATTTGCCTGACAGACGGGAAAGCCGGCACGTGGCAAGCATTTTTTGTAAAAAATTTTACTTTTTACGGATGGCAGAAAAGCTGGTAAAGCTATGGTGTTCCTCCGGTGGTGCCATCAAATTAAGGAGGGAAGAGAAAAAACGGATTGTATGGGAAAAGCTTCTAATTTTTCCCGTGAAGTATTTTTCACGAAATGGGTTTATTTATGTAAAATATTTTCTACAATTGTGGCCAATGCGATTTAGGTTTTTAGCCGTAGATTCTAACGATGTGGTCGTTAGGGGTGAAATTATTTCAGATAGTAAAGCCCTTGCCGAACAGGAACTGCGAGATAGGGGATTCCATATACAACTGTTGCAATGTTGTGAAACAAAGACCAGGAGAAACAATTTGGGCATGGAGAAGTTTTGTAGTCTTTTCTCCTGCAAAAGACACGGTCAACCCAATTGGAAATATGCATTTTTTGAACAATTGGCAATGTTGCTAACGGCAGGTCTACCGATCGAACAATGTCTTTCAACGTTAACAGCCGGACTTAAAAGAGGTTCCACGGGTTACAATATAATATATTCCCTTAGGGAAAAAATTTCTGCCGGAATGTCATTATCCGAAGGAATGATGTACTGCCGCCAGTTTTTTTCAGATACCGAAATAAAAACAGTCAAAGCCGCAGAAAAAATAGGATGTCCCGGAATCGCATTGGGAGAAATGTCCAAAGTTGGTAAGAAAATGTCGTCCATTGGGGAAAAGGTCAAAATGGCACTGATCTATCCAGCGATTGTATTGGTGGTCGCTGGAATTGCTCTGATTTTGCTTATGACAATCGTTGTTCCAAAGTTTGAAATTATTTTTACATCCCAAGATCCCCATGGCAGATCTCTTCCATGGTTGACCCAACGGGTGGTAAACTTTTGTAATTTTATCGGCAATCATTGGGGAACGATGGTGATACTTGCCATAGCTGCCATCGTAGCTTTTAGAATTTATCTTCGTAAAAGATTTTTCAAAAATCAACTGCCATTTTTTGGCAAATTATTTCTGACCATAAACCTCAACACTTTTTTTAGAACCATTGGGATGTTGATGTCATTTGGGGTACCGCTTCAGGAAGCTTTGCAACTGTCGATTGCAGTAATAAATAACGGCAAGTGCAAGAAAGCATTTGAAAAAGTTTTAATGAAGATAATGCAGGGAGAAGCTCTATCGGATAGCTTCAGAGGCAATAAGTTTCTCACGGCAACGGACAATGGCCTAATTTTGGCGGGAGAACGATCAAGGGGATTGGCCAAAACATTTATAAAAATATCGGAAATGTATGATCGAAAAATCGAGCAGCAATTGACATTTCTGACCATTTTGATTGAGCCGGCCATCATAATTTTTTTGGCCATTGTCGTCGCTATCGTCGTAATTGCAATGTTTTTGCCCATGATCAACCTGATGCAAAATATGAGGCTTAGGTAATTTTAACCCCTGCCATTAGCCTCATACAAACGCAACTTCATGGCGCAAATAAAATTCACCACATCAATTATTTTTGGTCATAAATTTTCGTGATAGCTTGATGATATCTGCGATGTCGCAGATTAGGTTTGCTACGTTCTTTATTCTTTCACGGGTTGTTTTCGTAAGCAGCCTAAATGGCTCGTGGTACATGATAAAATTATTACCTATGGACAGCGTGCCATCGCATTTCCTTGTCTTCCAAATATTGTAGAGTTGGTCCTGAACTTCGTCATATTGTAGTATCAAAGTCAAAAGGTCCCGCCTGCCGGTCGAAAATAGTAACCTACTGTCTAGGATCGGGTTATTTGTAAAACATATATCTCTGTCGAAAATTTTATGGAAACTTATGAAAAAAGGTCTTTTCCTGGCCAAAATGTGAAATGGTTCGGTAAGCCCAAGATTGCTTTTCACCACAAGTCGTAGGGGAAATTGTTTGATGCTAGGAAATTTGATGGTATATATCTCAAAATCCTTTCCCCGGAATTTTCCAGATAGGGTATATTTGCCGAATAAATTGCAAAATTTAGGAAAAATTTTACAAAATGTGGAATCCGCCGTTGCTTTTAAATTCAGGTCTTGGGCGATCTGTTTCATGGTGTTCGGAAACAAAATGTAAAACGAAGCATCTAGAGCAGAAAATATGATCCGATTCCCAAGAAAATAAACATTCCAGCAATATCGGTTATCGAGGTGAGAAAAATATACGAACTTTGGGCGGGATCACATTTGATGCGCGTCAAAAATATCGGGATAAGTGATCCAACGAACCCGGATAGTCCCATATTCAGAATCATTGCCAAGAAAACTACTACCCCAACCTTTATGTTTTGGGACCAAATACCTGTCACGACGAGTGCGATAAAACCTATGATAATACCATTGAGGAACCCTTTTAAAGTTTCTCGCAGTACGACCCTCGGCGAATCCCCATGGTGATATTCGCCCAAGGCAAGACCTCTGATTGCAATTGCCAATGTTTGGGCTCCGGAATTTCCACTTAGTCCGGTTATCATTACCATGAAAACTGCCAGCACGGTACACTGGGCAATTCTTTGTTCGAAAATGTGAATAACACCGGCCGTCACAAATGCAATGCACAAATTTATTATCAACCACGGTGTGCGCCTAAAAATGCTATAGGGCACACTATCGTGTATACTTTCATCTCCACCCGCTCCATGTAATTTTTGGATATCTTCCGTTGCTTCCTCCCGCAAAATATCGATGACGTCATCGTGTGTAACAACACCGATCAACCGATGTTGCCCATCGACAACAGGCAATGTGTTGAAGTGATTTCTTGCCATCATGTGGGCAACCGACTCTTTATCCTGCTCTAGGGAACAAATACCTTCGACTTCACTGCACATCAGGTCACCAATCTTTGCATGCGGATCGGTCCATAGTAATTTTTGTATGTTCAAAACTCCGACCAAATGTTTTTTATCATCGGTGACATACAAACTTTCCACATTCTCCGATACGTCCTTGTTTTCTCTCAAAAATTCAATGGCTTCATCGACTGTCATATCTATTTTCAGAGCGGCGACATGGGGAGTCATGACACCACCCGCAGTATTCGGATCGTAGGTCAACAGGTTGCGTAAGGTCGTGGCAACCTGTGATGGCATTTTAATCATCAGCCGTTCTCTTACGTCATCTTCCAACTCACCTAATAGGTCAGCGGCATCATCCGGCGCAAGGGAGCTCAAAATCTTTATAGCTTTGGCATCTCGCATTTCAGAAATGATTTCGGCCGAATCGGAAACGTTCATTTCTGCCAAAATTTCGGTTACATCGTCGACGGATAGTTTGCGTAAAACTATTTCTCTTTCTTCTTGAGAGAGCCTCTCAAGCCAAGCACCTATTTCATGGGGAGGGGTCCTCGCTAACTTGATGGCGTTCAAATTTTTGAAATCGTTTTCGGCACAATCCTGTAACTCCTCAAAGGTATAATGCCTGAGAGATGCTTTCCTATCTTCGATGTTTTTATTTGATGACATTTTAAGGAAATTAGAAAATGAACGCCAAAACTAATACCACCGTAACTTCCACAACACATCAAACAAATTTTGACGGCATAGGCAACACATTATAATTTTTTGCCTTCAAAGAATATAAAATGTAAAGAGAAAAGGAAATATTACTGGTCCATATGTTTGGGAGAGTTATCTAATTTTGACGCGCAATGGCAACTTTACCCGAAAAATTGTCCCTTCATGTTCCTTGGATTTAACTTCTATGCTTCCGTTATGCAATGCGATGCAATGTTTGACGATAAACATACCAATTCCCATGCCTTTGAGACCTTTCGTGTTGGATCCCCGATGGAACAATTTAAATATCCCTTTCAATTCTTTAGGAGGAATACCTATTCCAGAGTCCTTGACATAAATGGTCAACGTTTTTTCATTGTAAACTAAGTTTAAATATACCAGTGTCATCGGATCGGAATATTTTATCGCATTGTTTAGCAGATTAGAAACGATGTGATAGAGAAGCGTCGTGTCTATGTCAATACTCCGCGGAAACGCCTTTGATATCTGAAGTACAATTTTTCTTCCCTCGTTAAGATTTTCAATTTCGTTAATTATATTTTTACAAAACAACACCACATCGGATTTCAACGGTTGGAACGATAGCTGGTTGCTTTGTACTTTACCCAAAATTAACACTGTGTCCATTGTCCGTGTCATCCTCAAGATTGCTCTTCTTATCGATTGCATGTAATTTGTCCTATCACCATCACTTAACTTGTCATTGCAGTGTTCGATCAGGTCAATAGCCCCCTGTATAACTGCCAAAGGAGTGCGCATTTCATGGGATACCATATTGACAAATAGATTTTTCACCTGGTTAATTTCCCGTTCTTTGCGTAGGCTTTCGAGGAGTTGTTGCCGGATAATATCTCCCCCTCCCGTATCATTTTCACACTCCGGAACCATGAAAAGACACCCAACAAACTTTATCTCCGTTTTAGTCTTTTCCGTTATCTTGATTTTTTCAACAAATAGCCGATAAACATTCTCGTCGCTGAGCAATTGGTATGTCCTAATAAATGATGACTCTTTTTCCAAAAGCCTATTTTTCAACGTGTGTACCAGATCAACGTTGTTCGGATGTGAATCGCTTCCAATAATATCAATGTAATTGTCGCTTTGGTGATAAAAATTCCCAATCCGTTTGTGAACATCATCGGCTAACCAATGTACTTCCAAGACTTCAGTGTTTTTATCGTAACTTCCTCGATATAGGGCCAATTTCAAATATTGACATGTCTCGATGGTCGACGTGGGTGAACCGCTGAACCCGTGCGGATCTACGGTATTGTGTATTAGGGGACACATGATCTTTTTCTACCACAAAAAAGCCTATAATGCCATACTTTTCTAAAAATATTACCGCTAGTTGCGAACATTTTCAGTGAAGTCAGAATGGGATTCCTTACAGATGCTGGGATGAAATAATTTTTTCAAAATATCAAAATTTTTGTTGCAAAAATTTTTTTACCAAATATCCTTAATAGGTTAGAATCTTAACAAGGAGGATTGAGATGTCAAACATGGGAATTTCTAATACAAATACTGGTCCAGTGGATACAAATGTCACCATGCCTGGTCCAACAGGTGCGGTGGGAGATATGAAGGCAAACCCTACGGCAAACCCAAATATTCCGCAAAATGATGTGGGGAGTACGCAGCATGTTAGCAGGGAAGCCACGGAAGTAACTCGTCCAGGGACAAAAGCTTTTGAAAATAAACAGGATGCACTGGAAAAATCCGACCCTGAACGACAAAAACTAGACAGGGAGGTATTGAAGGCGGTTATGGTTCACGGCAATCCGAGTGGGGCAAATTTGCAAACCAATCCTTCCGTAAGTGCAGAATACGGAGAGTGATGGATAAATGTTCCACCATATATCTAGCGGTTTTGCCGGTGGGCTAGGTAATAGGGAAGCATTGTTTTCAATATCAGTTCCAAAGAGTCATATTTGGGATACCAATCTAGTTCACTTCTGGTTTTATTAATATCAAAGTATAGGCGCGAAGGATCTCCAATTCGGGAAGGTCCTTCAGTTGTTTTAATCGCGACCCCAAACAGCTGTTCGACCATTGCGATTACCTCTCTAACGGAGTACTTTTTACCACTCCCGATATTATAGGCCATCCCCTCACCACGGATTGACAGCTTGGGAATCACGTTAACACAGGCACTGCAAAAGTCGTCCACGTGTATGTAATCCCGTTCAGCTGTCAAGTCGATGGTGTCATGGGAAGTCCCCAAAATATTCACTGCGTCCATTTGCCCTAAAATATACCTCAAAAGGTTTGGAATAAGACCAGTTCCTAAGTTTTGTATAAAGTATTCATTCTCTACCTCGCCCATTCCGGTGATATTCGACGCCCTAACAATTGCATAGGTTAGGCCATGGGATATCCTAAAAGACTCCAACATATTTTCGACGAGCAACTGTGCATTACCCAATGGACTTATGGGATTGCGAATCGTTTGCTGGGTAATTGGCATTTTTTCAACTTCCCCGAAAACGGTAGCTGAAGAAACATATACCATTTTGGTAATATTCGATTTTAGCAAAGTATCCAGTAGAAAGATATTACAGAGGGCATTATTCGTGTAGTATGGCATTGGGTCTGCGACTGAATTTTCCACAATGGATTTGCCAGCACATTGAATGACCATTTCAACATTTTCCTGTTTAAAAACATTTTGCAGGGAAGATTGTGCCCCGAAGTCACAGCAATAAAATGGAATGTTTGATGCCAATACTTGTTTAGCCCGCACATTATCTATGTCCATTCCACAGACACGATAACCCAACGCCCCCAACCTCTTCACCAGATGGCTACCAACAAACCCCGCTGCTCCTATTACTAAAATACTCATCGAATCAAGCTGGTATTTAAAATTCTTCAACCGTTTGAACAGTATTATTGTTTAGACTAACTTTACCATTTCCCGCATACTCTACCCTACAGTGATAATCTGTAGAACGATGAAGTGGTAATTGATAGTCCTCATCCCAAACGAGTACATTAATTTTTAGAGCCTTAGTGTATGAAGTATATATATCTATTTCCCCGTTTGAATTTTCTAGGAAGTTGACAAGCTTAGCTTCATGCAATAGTTTTAATATTTTTTGAATTGTTTTTTTGTTTTCTTGGAGCTCAGTTTGATCATTGTTGCCCTCTTGAAGTCCATAATCAAATATTTTTCGTATTTCTTGTCTGATCACTACGGGATCCTTTGAGGTGGGCAAGTTAGCTTCTTGTTTTTGTTGATTGCTTATTTCTGACCGTAGTGGTAGAGTATACACTAGAGCTTGCCGGACATGCTCGCTTGCCGCGTAAAAATTTATACTATCAATACCATTTGCAAAGGTTAAGCTCTTACCCAACTGAACCAAAATCCCTTCTTCGACATCCAGGTTTTTATTTTGAAAGACTTGTTTCCAAGAAGAGAATTCTTTGAAAATATTTATATCCAAATGATGCTTTGTATCTCTAAAATCTTCAATTATCGTACGGAAATATTCTAATTCCCCTCTCCTAAGTTCATCATTATGTTTGAGGCTTACTGGTTTGCCTAGTACGTCTGTAACCTTTTCAAGATCCTTCAAAAACGGCATTATTTCCTTTTCATCGATTCCATAGTTTTGGAAAATTAATTTAATTGTTTCTGCAACCTCTCCCTTAAATTTCCCAGTTAATGGGAGTTTGTCATCTAATGCATCGACAATGACATTCTTTCTCATATTATAGTTTCCCTCGTAACCCCGAAAAGCGTCATCCATATGAAAAACCCATTGGCTGGCTGTTGGATATATCATCGCAAGGACAGACTGCAACCTATTTTCATCTTTGTCTAATTCAAGAATTTCTCTAAAATTCCCTAATTTCCTCAAATCCTGATAATTTTTATCGCTTGTCCTATTATTATAGGATATTGCTAAGTTTTTCAACTTATCAACCAAGTCTTTGTCTATCGAATCCAGAATATCCTGTAAACTCTTAGATAGTTCTTTTTCTGACAAACCCGTAAACCTATTGGTAGATAATCTGGATTGATCTTGTATCAATCCGATAACATCTTCCTCCAACTGCTTTAACAGTGAATCGTCTTGGGGTCTGCCATTTTCAGAATTTCCCTGCTCCAACGCATCTTCAATTGAGTTTTGAAATATTTTTAAGATTTCATCCCCAATACGGTTTATTTCTTCAAGTGTTTGGAGTTGGGTTTGTCCATCGGAGGAAAGGAACTTTTGCTCCAATTCTTTTAGGAAGTTCTTTTTGTCCTGATCCGCTTGGGGCAAACTTTTCTCCAAACTTTTTTCTAGGTTTAGCAGTTCATTTATTTCTTGCCAAGTATTTGGGTCGATGTTTGTTTTACCATCTAAACTTTGCTCTATTTTTTTAAGAGACATTAGTTCCTTTAGCCTTTCCTCCTGTGGCGGTTTTAATTTTGCCATCACCCCGTTTACTCTTTCTTCGTATTCCAGTTCTCGCAGTTGTTTTTCCCATGGTTCATGCTTGTCCTGCCATACCTCCGATAATATTTTTTGCATCTCTTTGATTTCCGTTGACTTATACTCCTCTCCAATGTATAAGTTTGGCCCATTTAACATTCCTAACCGCTCGAGGATGTCCTTGAGTGTATCTTTCAGGCTGGTAGGGGCTTTTTGGGTAATATCAAAGGAGAGTGCTAATATTTCTTCCACCATTTTCTCTTCCAGATTTTTGTTACGTGCCCAGTCGTATAAGCGTGCTACGCTGGGAGCACTTCGATACATTCTCCGTGTTCTATCATATGGCGAACTCTTTGACTGTGCTTCATTTGCTACCCTCCAGATCTCTTTGACAACATTTTCCCCTGCTTTATCCCAATATTCTTCATTGGTCCGGTTCAATATCGCCATTGAATTTTTCAACTGATTTTCATCCCATATTATAGGTCTACGCAAAGACATTGGTTGGGAATTGCTTTTTATTTGTGCCAACATCCAATTTTTCGCCGACTCCGTTTCAAGTTCAAGGAGCCCATGTAAATTTTGGGAATCGTCCAAAAAACCATAGGAGCGTGTAGCATTTTCATAGAAAACCTTTTGGGGGGCCGTTGTGTTTAAAAACGTCAGCAACATCGCCCCAAAGATGCCCATGCAAATTAATACAAAAAGCAAGATACTCCCATTTTTCTTTTTCATCTTTCCCCTAAATGGAATAATAGGATGTTTTTCGCGAAAAGAAAGCTAAAATGCTTTTGATTTTAATATTGTTAGGTAATATCCACACAACTCGTAGTTTTTCATGGAAATTTTCCCGCAAAATAAATGCTAAGGATCGTTTGATTTTGCTGGACAATGGCAAGTTTATTCTTTCTCAATATATTTGCTGTAGGATAATGGCAGAGTATATAGAAGTTATCGGTAAAATCGTTTCCGTGTTGCCTGGGACAATGTTCCGGGTAGAATTGCCGAATAAGCATGTGGTGTTGGCTCATATTTCTGGGAAATTGAGAAAGAATTTTATTAAACTCATGATAGGTGATACTGTCAAAATGGAAATGAGTCCCCAGGATTTACAAAAGGCAAGGATTATCTTTCGAATGAAAAATGTCGAAGTGCCAAGAAATACGCCCATTCGTAGCTTTGGTCCCAATAGAAATCGGTAATGTTGCCTAGAAAATGCAGCGAGATACGATAGTTGCACTCGCTACGCCAGCTGGAGTATCTGCCATGGCGGTTATTCGCATCAGTGGACCTTTGAGCCAATCACTGTTTTGCCATTTTACTTCCAAGGGTGAATTTTCTCCTAGGACGTTGTACCATTGCAAATATCTGTTAGGGGGAGGAAAACTACTCGACGATGTCTTGATGGTATTTTTCCCATTTGTCAGTTCCTACACGGGAGAGGACGCCGTGGAAATTTATTGCCATGGAAATATGCTGATAGTGGAAAATATCTTGGCAGACCTATGTGCGAGAGGTTGTAGGTTTGCGGAACCAGGAGAATTTACGAAGCGAGCTTTCCTAAATGGGAAATTAGACCTATGCCAGGCAGAAGCGGTGGCAGATGTGATTCACGGAACAAATGAACGGGCAATACGGGTGGCACAAAATCAGCTCAGTGGCATCTTGAGCGATAAAATTAATGCAGTAAGTAAGGATCTATTGAATGTACTCGCGAGGATAGAAATGGAGATAGATTTTTCAGACGATGAAATTTTCGATGAAAAAATTCTTTTCCATGACATTTTGCAAAAGGTTGAAACAGCCATTAAAAAGTTAGAAACTTTAATCGGTAGCAACAAATATCATTCGGTTATTAGCAACGGCATCTCAACGGTAATATTGGGAGAACCCAACGCCGGGAAAAGTAGCCTGTTTAATTTCCTATTGGATGAAGACCGTGCCATCGTCAGTGAAATTGCTGGAACCACCCGTGACATAATTTCAGAAAAAATTGTGATAGGTAACCATATTTTGAAAATTTGTGATACGGCAGGTTTGAGAAGTAGGGCATTGGGAGAGATTGAGAAAACAGGAATTGCGAAAGCAATTGCAAAGGCTTTAGGTGCTGATTTCTTTTTGATAGTGGTGAACATCAATTCGAATACATTGCCAGCGATTCCACGGGAAATTGTCGATTGTTTGAACGATCAAAATGCATTGGTCGTTATTAATAAGATCGACTTGCCAAAAAGTTGTGCCGTTGAAGATTTTTTGCCACATTTGGACAGGATTGAAATTTCCATAAAAAATGAAACAAATCCACGGGTACTGAAAAGGAAAATTTTAGAGGTAATTTCTAGGAATAAAACTTTGAATAACGACATCGACATCGTAGTGAACGCTCGACATGTCAATATTCTACGTCGGGCAAATGCATGTCTGGAAGCGGCACAATCCAAATGGTTGCAGCCATTACACATCGAAACAATTGCCAGCGATATCCGCCAATCCCTTGAAATTCTCGGAGAAATCACAGGGGCCTACGACAACGAAAAGATGCTAGATTTGATATTTTCCAATTTTTGCATTGGGAAATAGGATCGTATTCTAACCCCTTGGGGGCCTCTTTTCAAATGACCGGGTGCATATTTTTAAAATCATGGGTCTGTTCAAACTCATATCCCAACGACAGGATTTCATGTTCGTGAAAAGGTTTGCCTATCACCTGGAGTCCTATCGGTAGGCCGTCGGAGGACAATCCACAGGGAAGAGATAGGGCACAGAGACCAGCTAGGTTGATAGATATCGTATAAATATCACTCAGGTACATTTGCAATGGATCGGCAGATTTTTCTCCAATTTTAAATGCCGGACTTGGAGTCACAGGAGTAATCAGCAGGTCGACATCTTTAAAGGCTTCCATGAAGTCATTCCTGATCAGAGTTCGCACCTTTTGCGCTCGCAAATAGTAAGACTCGAAATTTTCATTGCTGAGTACATAGGTTCCAAGCATAATTCTCCGCTTAACTTCGGAACCAAAACCTTCTCCACGAGTTTTATAGTAAAGGTCAACAGCATCCTTTGCACTTTCGGAATGATAGCCGTATCTAATACCATCGAACCGCGCCAAATTTGACGATGCTTCGGCGGTTGCAATAACGTAGTAAACTGCCATAGTATATTCGGTCATGGTCAGTGAGATTTCCTTAACCCTGTGGCCAGCACTTTTGTAAAAACTGACAGCATCTTCGATCGCCCGCCGAATTTCAGGATCCAATCCTTCTCCGAAATATTCGGTTGGAATACCAATGGTTTTGATCCTTTTATTTTTTATGGACTCCATGCTATGATTTGTCTTGTCGACCGGATAGCTAGACGAATCCTTATCATCGTACCCGGAGATGACATGAAATAATGTGGCGACATCTTCAATGGAACGTCCCATTGGACCCACCTGGTCGAGGGAACTGGCGAATGCAACGATCCCATAGCGGCTAACCGCTCCATAGGTTGGTTTAAGGCCGACTATGCCACAAAATGCTGCCGGCTGGCGAATTGATCCCCCCGTATCACTGCCCAGGGCTATAATCGTTTCCCCGGATGCTACCGCAGCAGCACTGCCTCCGCTACTTCCACCGGGCACCCGCGAAATATCCCATGGATTTGCAACCTTGCCGTAGTAGGAATTTTCACTGGATGATCCCATGGCAAATTCATCCATATTGAGGCGGCCCCATAGGACACATCCGGCATTGCGCATGCGTTCTATCACCGTTGCATCATAGGGAGAAACATATCCATCTAGGATTTTCGATCCACAGGTAAGCGGCTGCCCCCGTTCAGAAATAAGATCTTTTATCCCCACCGGAATACCGTCCAAGTTACTCAACTTTTTACCTACTTTTCGCCGCATGTCGGATTGAATCGCTTTGCTTATCGTCTTTTCTTCGTCAAAGGAAATGTAAGCATGCAGTTTAGCATCGATTGATTTTGTCCTTTTGATAACAGCTTTCGCCAACTCAACGGATGTTAGTTCCCCGGAATCTAAGAGACTGTCTAACGCAGATGCTGATTTATAAAAAATTTCGCTATCCATGATTTTTCCTATTCCACAACTTTTGGTACTATGACTTGATTATTTCTCTGTTTAGGAGCATTTTGTAGGGCAGTCTTCCTGTCAAATGGAGTACCAACTTCATCATCCCGGAGAATATCATAGAGCGGGAATGCATGGGCCGACGGTTCTACGCCTTCAATATTCACTGTCCTTAGCTTGTCAAAATATTCCAAAATTTCATCTAGACTTTTCGCCAGATCTCGTCGTTCCTGGTCTGTCAAATAAATGCGTGCCAATGCTGCAATATTTTCGATGTGCACACTATGGTCAAAACTTTTATCTTTCATGATTGTTTCCTTATCTCATATGATTTTTCAACTTCTAACTGCATGGCATTGAATGCCGCCTGTATTTCGGAATCCACCAGCGTTCTACCGTGGGAACGATAATTTATCGTTAGGCCAATGTTTTTTGTACCACTTGGAATCTCTTTGCCCTGGTAAACATCAAAAACCTTGGTCGACTCTATGAAAATGTCATTCGAAATACTCTTCTGGGCAGCTTTCATTACCTTACCTTCGACATTGGCAACGGGCTCATCAAGTTTTACCATGAGGGATAGGTCCTTTGATATGCGAGGGAATTGGCTGAATGGTTTGTGGGAAACCTTTTCAGGTTTTCTAGCAAAGACGGTGGGATGTATCACTATTTCGGCTGCAAGAACATACTGTTTGATATCAAAAGCCCTGGTCAAATTCACATTGAGAAATCCGCACGTTGCTTGAAACTTTTCACGGCTTAGGAATCCACAACAGGCCGCATGTTCGGGTTGCCAAATGTTACTAATTTTCATGGGATTAAATTGTGCCAGTCGCTGGGAGAAGTTTTTTAAAATCGGCAAAATCAAAGCCTTGACATCATAAAAACCTGCCGCTTCTACCAGCTGCCATGAACGTTCCAGCGGTTTCATTGGCATCACACAACCAATGGCCAAACATTCGTTAAACTTTTCGTTGATCCTCAGCACAACATGCCCCGTTTCGAAAAATTTAATATCCGAATTGCCATTTTGGATGTTGAATTTAACGGCATCCAACAATCCAGGAATTAATGAGTTTCTGTAGCAGTTTTGATCGGCATTGAAAGGGTTGCGCATGGCTAGGGCAGTATTTTTCCCAAATAAATTTTCCATTTCATTGCCACTGCGAAGGGCAAAATTATAGGACTCGAAAAATCCCCGATCGGACAGATAATGGCTTACATTTTGGCAGAATACTGCCGAACGATCTGATTCATGCTGAATACCGGTGTATTTCGCGGAAGTTGTTGGAATTTTATCCGTGCCATATATCCTCAGACATTCGGACACGATGTCGGGGGCACAGGTTATATCCGGCCGATGTGATGGTACCGTTATCTTCCAATTTTCCGCATTTAATTTTTCGATGAGAAATCCAAGTTTTATTAAAATATTTTCCGCAATTTCGAGGGGAATGGCAAAGCCGCATAGTTCTTCTATCAGCGATGGTTGAAAGTTAATAACTATGGTTTTCTCCTTCAAATTGTCTACTTTCCAACACGCTACAACAATTTCACCACCGCAGATTTCCGTTATCAAATTTGCTACCCGCACTCCATAATTCGCAATATTTGCTTTGTCAATGTTCCGGGAAAACCTATGGGAGCTCTCCGTAGAAATATTCAAAGTCTTGGCAGACCTTCTTATGTTATCCGGATTGAAATAGGCACTTTCTATCAAAATATCCGTCGTATTGTCGTCGACTTCCGCATCTATGCTACCGGTGATACCCGCAACAACAAGCGGCCGTTCCACGTCACAAATTACAACCATATCGCCGTTTAATACTCTTTTTTGACCATCGAGGGAGATGATGATTTCTCCATCCTTGGCTTGCCTGATGGTTAGTTGGTTTCCTCGGATTTTTTTTGCATCAAAAATGTGTACCGGCTGCCCAGTTTCCATCATTACCCAATTGCCAATGTCTACCGCGTTGTTGATGGACCTTACTCCAACGGCTGCGAGATCACGCTTCATCCAGTCGGGGCTATCTCCAATTTTAATATTCTCTATGCAAATGGCTGCATAGCATCCACAATGGTCGGTTTCAATGGAAATTTTTTTCAAAAAATGACCTGGTGGCCTTTCCCCTTCAGAGATTTCAACTCCATGGGTTTGGAAAAGTTTCAATGCCACGTTTAATTTTGCAGCCAAATCCCGTGCAATTCCAATGTGGCTCAGGCAGTCTCCCCGGTTTGCGGTCAACGATAGGTCGAAAATGGTATCCCAAGTGACATCGATGGCGTCGTGGAGACATGTCCCAATGGGTGTATTTCGTTCGAGAATCAGTAAGCCGGAGTGGTCCTCGCCCAAACCGAGTTCTTTCCCACTACACATCATACCATCGGAATCAACTCCCCGCAAGTTACTTTTGCTAATTTTAAAATCCCCAGGCAATGTCGTTCCGGGCAACGCAACAGGAACATGGTCATTCAGTTTAAAATTTTTCGCCCCACAAACAATCTGCCGCACATCATTCGGGCCAACGCCCACCATACACACCGACAATTTATCGGCGTTGGGGTGCTGTCGAATTTCTTTAATCTCCCCTACGACGAGTGTTTTCTGCCTAGCAGTTCCAACGTGTTCAATCCCCTCGACTTCTAGCCCAATACTGGTAACAATTTCACAAAGCTCTTCTTCGCTAATCCCTATATCCAAATATTTACTCAACCACTTTGCACTTACTTTCATAGAATTGGTGCACTAGATAAAAATTTTCCCATGGCTTGCAAGTAAAGTCTCTCCGCAAATTATGCACGATGAAATAAGATTAAAAACACACTTGACTTAAAAAGATACGATGACACCATACTGGCTCGCAGTGTCGTGGAGAGATTGTATCAGTTTTAGTTTTGGCCAAGAGTTTTCATATGGAATGAAAAATCT
This sequence comes from Puniceicoccales bacterium, assembly GCA_031269795.1. GTDB lineage: Bacteria > Verrucomicrobiota > Verrucomicrobiia > Opitutales > JAIRKQ01 > JAIRKQ01. The sequence goes on along the minus strand of JAISYR010000021.1, from coordinate 8,195 downwards.
CCTTTCCCGAGAAGTCTCCCAGTTTTTCCCCGTATCACTAAAAAATATAAAAGGAAATAAAGCCATGCAAGGCAAAGAAGAATCGTAGCGAAAGGTAAGCCATTGTAATAAAGATAGGCCATGTTGGGGTAGTCGATTAATTACAGCTCATCGGTTCCCATGGAAATGTCAACGAATGGAACCGAGGGGAGGCGTTTTATTTTTCATAAAATATTCCGCAATGATTTTTTTCGCTATGGGGGCGGCTTTTGTCCCTCCCCAGTAGGAATCATATTTACTTTTTTCTTGGACCATGACGGTAATGGCAATTTCAGGGTCGTCGACGGGAGCAAAGCAGGTAAACCATGCCAGATTTCTTTTTTCTCCGTGGTCGAAGAATTGTGCTGTACCCGTTTTTCCTGCGACTTTTAAATTTTCTACCTTGGCATGTTTGCCCGATCGATTTTCTACGACCTCAACCATCGCATTGACAAGGAAATTGTAATCCATCTCGTCCAGACCAAGGGATGGATAATTGGGCAGATTACCACAGTTCCCATTGAAAAAAATTGTCGGTTTTGTCCGCAATCTGTTTGCCGCAATTGAGGAAGTAAAACAGCAAACCTCAATGGGAGTGACAAGCAAATACCCTTGGCCTATTGATAAATTAAGGGTGTCTCCGCCCACCCAACTTCCGAAACCTCGGGCTTTTTTCCATGCTTCGGTGGGAACAAAACCCTTGCCTTCATGGGGTAATTCAATGCCAGTTTTTTCGGAAAAACCTAACTTATTGGCGGTTTTGATTAGCCTATCCTTTTTTACTTTCTTGGCATTTTCGTAGAAAAAAGTGTTACAGCTTCTCGCGATGGCATCCCCAAATGTTATGTCAATGTTGCTTGTGTGATTTTTACAGGTAAATTTTCTACCACCGACTTCCGTTACGCCCGAGCAAAAAACGGAATCTGTCCTCAGCACTTCACCGGACTGTAAAAATGCTATGGATGAAACTAGTTTAAATACGGAACCCAGGGGAAATTTCCCCTGGGTTGCCAGATTCAACCAGCTACCTTTTGAGGTTATCTGATTATAGGCATCATAGGAAATTTTTGGAACCAGCAGGTTTATGTCGTAGGATGGTTTGCTTACCATTGCTAGGATTTCACCGCTTCGCACATTCATTACAATGGCACAGCCCCTATTATCTCCGAGAGCCCCTTCGACCACATCTTGCAAATTTTTATCGATGCTAAGCCGTATGGGACTACCATGTCTAGGATTTTCAGACCTTAGTAAAACCCTCGCCATTCCAAGGGTATCAATCTGCCATAATTCATAGCCGGGGATCCCACGCAAAACATCGTCCGCTCCTAGTTCGATTCCCGACTTTCCCATTTGGCATTTGGAGGTAAATGTTTTAATCTTTTCATTTAATGGTTGTCCACCATACTCATCCATCGCTACATATCCAATGATGTGGCATGCAAGATCTCCATACGGATAATACCTCACTTCGTCCATGGATAGCTGCACGGGAGAATTTTTTGGCAGAACGTACATTAATCTTTCGTAGACCTCCTGGGGAATATCGTCGGCAATCTTCATGGGCAACAAAAACTTTTGGGCCAAATGCTTTTCTATTGCGTCCCTTGAAACTATATAGTTTGCTTCCATTGTTTCATTGACGACATCCAAGTATTTTTTGACAACATCGACCCTGCTATCACGGCGTAGCTCATTTGCATTAAATTTAACATTATTCTGCCTCAAAGTATTTGCACGTTTTAGGTATTCCTTTCTGAATTCGCCATGTAATTCATGTAAATACAGATTAATGGAAAAAATACTTCTATGGCCCGCTAGCAATATGCCATTTCTGTCGTAAATATTCCCCCGCATGCCGGGTACGACGATTCGCCGTGAATTTTGACGACTTTCCTTCCGTTGGAAATATCCATGTTGAATAATTTGACGACAGAAAAGCCCACAGATCAGATAGGCAAATGCTAGCGCTGCTATCATGTAAAACATTTTTATGCGATTGTTCCTCAACCTGTGAAAATGGGTAATGGTTCGCATGCCTTTCAACTTCAAAATTCGGAAAAAAATTCCCTAAAAAATTTCCTCCCCCTTTCCAACATTGCAATTTCTACGCTTTCATCGGGGGCATGGATATTATCTTTGGCCGTAGACAGCCCAATAAGTAGGGAATCGATGCCTAATATTTCCTTTAGCATGGAAACCAATCCTATGCTTCCGCCTTCCCGTAAATAAAGCGGAGGATTGCCAAATGTAGATTGAATACCATCTCCGGCGATTTTTATCGCCCGGGAAAGTGTTTCATTTTTGCCGTTGCGCACGTCGAATAAATACGGATTCGAGGCCTGTTCAAATTTCATTTCCAATGACATTTCTTTGGGACAAAGATTGGTAATCTTTTCGGCCAATAAATTTTTGATCTTTTCGGCATTTTGATCGGGAACCAAGCGGCAGGATATTTTGACGGAGGCACAACCTGGAATTATCGTTTTTATACCTGTTCCCTGAAATCCTCCTTTGATACCATTGAATTCCAGCGTTGGTAAAAATCGTATGGTTTCGGCGGCAGAAAAATCATCCCTGGGAAGTTTGAAATGTTTTATGCCAAGGCTTTTTTTAAGTTCATCATCTAGCATCGGCAAACGTTTCATTTGTTCCCGTTCCCAATCATGGGGAGGGACAACTTCATCGTAAAAACCGGGAACATTGACGAGCCCTTCCCGGGTATGCACGGCTGAACAAAGATCAACGAGTGCCCATATGGGATTCAAAAGGCATCCGCCATATCCGGAATGCAAATCATGGTCCTGTCCCCTTAGTGTTACTTCACATCCAACTATTCCGCGCAACCCCGTTGTGATGACAATATTTTCTTTGTCCAACGAACAAGTGTCTACAACGAGGGCAAAGTCGGCAGTCAACTCATCTTGCATGCTGTGTAGAAGCTGTGGCATGCTACAACTACCAATTTCCTCTTCCCCTTCCAGAATGAACTTTAAATTAACCGGCAATTCCTGTTTTGTAGTCATCAAATCATGGATTGCCATTAGAACTGCGGAATGGCAACCCTTGTTGTCCGACGCTCCTCTACCATACCAACGACCATCCCTTTCCGTTAAAATAAAAGGATCGCCTGTCCATAGTTCCTTATCATCGGCCGGTTGAACATCATAGTGCCCGTAGACTAAAATAGTTGGTTTATCAGATCTTTGTGCCGTCTTGGCAAAAATAGCGGCATGTTTCCCAAATTTTACTTCCCGAACTTCAATTGCCAAACTATTAAAAAATCCTATCAAATATTTGCGGGCATCCGCCATACCACTTTCCAGTGTGAGATCCGATGACACGCTTTGACATGTAACATAGTCTGCCAAAAAATTTTTTAGATCCATTTTTGTCCCAAAGTACAAAATCCCACGCTTTCATCAAGCGTTAACTTAAAAGAGCAACCGATCTTTTGAATAGCAACCCTGTAGATTCTGGGGAGCAAAGTCCGTGGATATGGCCTATCAACAGTCATACCTGAAATAATTTTGTGGAAATTTCTTTTTTACAGTTGCCAACCCTTGCGGTATTTGTATCGTAATGTTTCATATTTTAATGTTAGCCTCGCTTAAAAAATCTTTTATTACAGGCATCGTCCTGATTCTTCCCATTGGGGTGACACTATTTTTCATAGATTTGATGTTGCGTTATGTCGGAGCTCCAGCTAGCAGGGTATTATTTTGCTGGATGGATGCTAATGTTCGAAACACGTCCACCATGTATTTCGTAATAAATGCTGTTTCCATTTGTCTGGTAACCATCATCATTGTGTTTGTTGGGTTTCTATCGAAGTTGTTCCTTGGAAAGTTGATCATAGGTCTAACGGAAAAATTCATAAACCATGTCCCCCTAGTTAATACGATCTATAAAACGGTCAAACAGGTAATTAGTACATTTGGAGCAAACCGCGATGCGGCTTTTAGTAAGACTGTACTCGTCGAATACCCTAAGGAGGGGAGCTATGCCATAGGATTTTTGTCTAGTAAATTTGAAGGTGAAGTGTCGGATAAAATAGGAGAACCAGTTGTTAATGTATTTGTTCCGACAACGCCCAATCCTACCAGTGGTTTTTTGCTGGTCATTCCAAAAAAAAATATCATTGAACTTAAGATGTCCGTGACCGATGGAATGAAATTTATAATTTCCGGTGGAATTGTTACTCCACCACATAGAAAAATAACAAAATAATAATAATAAAATGACGAAAGGACAAAGATGGAAGACATGGAAAAATTGCTGAAAAGCATGACCCAAATGAAGGATGGCATGGAAGCCATGCAAAAGGAATTGGGTTTATATACTGAAAAATACGATGAGGGAGGCGTACATGTGGAAGTTCAAGGGGATGGGTTGATCAAAAACTTGAAGTTCGCAAGTGGAACTCCGGCCAATGTCGTGGAAAAAGCAATTAACGGAGCAAATGCCAAGATAAAAGCGTTCATTACGAAAAGGATGAATGATATTACACCGGCAGAACTGCGCGAAATCAGCAAATAATGCAAAACAACAACAAAAGCGTGACTTTTGTTTATGGTAGCGACGATTTCCTCGTAGATCGTCGCGCTCGTGTTATATTTAACTCCCTATGCGATGACCAGGGTGAAATTTTTGTGTTCGATGAGGCCAATGATCTCTCCAGGGACATAGGCAATGCTATTTCTTTTCTGGATACCCTATCACTATTTCCTGAGAACCAAACGGTATGGCTGCGCACCGCCTACTTTCTGGGAGAATCTTCCCTGCCAACGGACCAAAAAGATCTCGTCCTTTCCCTTTTTGAAAGTATAAAATCTGCCCATGATAAAAAGGTGATAATTTCTACGGCCAAGGTTGATAGGCGAACGAAGATCTTTAAAGATCTGACCCAATTGGCTACCGCTGAAAACGTTGATATCGACTCCGATGCCGGGATGAGTACCGTCGAACAGTTTGCCAGTGACAACGGAATGGCCATAGATTCCGATGCCGTTCAGCTATTGCAATCAAAGTGTGGAAATAATGCAAGACTGTGGGAACAGGAGATCAACAAACTATCGGCCTATGCTTTTGGTCGAAAAAGTACCATATGTCGGGATGATGTTTTATCATTGACCGATGACTACGACACTGGGAATTTTTTCGAGCCAATGGAGAAGTTTTTCGAAGGTGACCTGGATGAAACATTCAAATCCATAGATAAATACTTTTTCCATAATACCGATGCTAGGGCACTACTTTCTGCCTTGCAGTCGAGAAACAGGACATTGATACAGCTTCGAACACTGATAGATCTGGGGCATCTAAAGATTTTTAGCCACAACTTTTCCAAGAACGATTTTATTTATGCTTCAAAATTCTTCCACATGGAGAATCTCTCTAAAACTACATTTAGTGTTTTTTCTCAGAACACATGGTATCTTTCCAAACTAATTCCATTGGTCTTGAAACACAAACTGTCCAAATTGCTAGGTTTTCAAGTACTGTTTACGTCAGCTTTTGATGAAATCATACAGCATTACCAGGATCAAAAATCTATCATAAAAGGCCTGGCCGTAAAATGCGCATGCAGATTATGAGTAATGTGGCAGCTATACCATCCGTTTGAGTGTTCCTAAGTTCTGTTTGCAAAATTTGCAAAATTTTCGTAAATTATCGTTGACAAAGGGAGAGAATTAAGTATCCTTTGTTCCATAGGAGGATAAGATGTGGACACTTAGGACAAGAATTTCTGCTCTTCGGGGGGCAATCATTTGGTGCCTGTTTTTTAATTTTAACTTGAACATTGATGGTGTACAAATTCCGCTTGGTGCAATTAATGTAGCTTCATCCACCGTTCAAGCAGTGGAATCCCTGGTGGAGACCACGTTAGGGGAATTCCTGGCGGTGACCACCAATAATTTGCTGACCAATGCGCTCTCCAGCCGCATGACAAATGTCAAAGGCTGCTCCACCGAGCCGTTTGTCCATGCCATCTACGGCCATAGCCGGAATGATATTGTCAAGGAATATAGCCGCAAGGACGATACCTATGGCCTTGTCCTGGGGGTTGACAATGTTTGGACATTCGCCGACGAAAAGTATTTTTGCCTGGGCGCTGCTTTAGGGTACGTTCACGGGAAAACAACACCTTCCGATAATTTTGTCCTAGCAAAGACAACTGGGATAGTCTCTGAGAAGGCTTTTGACGGTCTTGATTCTGCTGACATTGCTGCAAGATGCTTCGGTACAGATTTCCGCCATGACGTCTACGCAGTGAGACTTTTCGGTGCCTATGAGTCATTCAACGACAAATGTTTAAAGACTAGCATTGGGGTTATCCTTGGGTACAACCATGGCAGAAATAAATTTCATATGGATATCCCCGACAGGCTTATATCCGACGACGCCACTGTTACGAATCCGCTCGACATCAAATTTATATCCAGTGGCATTTCCCTGGGAGTGGAATTTATAAAAAACCTATATGCCTACGAGGGATACCAATTTGGCCTATGGTTCCAAGCAAACTATGCCCATGTCTTCCAGGATGTGGATGTCGTAGAACCAGAACTGACGATTAGCGGTAAAGATAGTAATACCTACTATGACGCTAAATTTAGCCACGATTTTCTTGCCACCACCATCGGCCTTAACGTGGAAAAAGAAGCCTTCAAACGTGCCGACAAAAAATTGACACTGTCTTTGAAAGCTGGGTGGGAATGCCGCGTAATACAAAATTTCAACACCCGTCCCGTCGGCCTCATCACCACCGTTAGCACTGACAAAGACAACGACAGGTACGTCCAAAAGCCACCGAGCCCTCGCAAAAATGCTGCCGTCATATCATTCGGAGCTTCACAAAAGCTGAATGACCATTGGAGCATTGCCGGGTCCTATTCCGCAAGATTCAATAAAGACCTTTTAGCCCACAGCCTCACCGGCGGTGTTGAATATGATTTCTAGGAAATAGAAAAACCAGGAGTCTCCTGTGAATCCTGAGCCTAGGCTACCAAAAAAATAAAAATTTATAGGCGACGAAAAGCAGCCCTTTCGCTAAATGGGTTTATGAAATAACACACGAAGGATGCCTTGCCCGCTCTCCAAATCTGTTCGGCCCCCTGGTCCCCGGCCTAAAAGTGAGCATGATGGAGAACACCAACGTGGTAATGACGGCAAGTATCGTCAATATATCCTTCCACGTAACCGACAGCGAACACGTCCACGCATGTCCATCATTGAGCATCTCCAAATATATGCTGCCAGGATAGATCCAGAGACAATACCAACCGGACATATTTACATCGTGTAATCGTTTTACTAGAAGTATAAATCCCAAGTAGATGCAAAAGAGCGCAAATGCGATCCACAGGCAGACCAGTTCTACTACATACCGGGGATGGGCAAAAGCCCAATCCGGTTTCACAACCGAGCCCAATAGCGATATCATCGCAGATCCCAATTCTAAAACCACCACCAGCAGGAGGTGCATGCCTAAGTAACACAAACGGCCAATTCGTCCCCGAAGGGATAGTAATCTTCCAACTTTCATAGTATGAATTTTTCGAACATAAACCTTCCCAAGGGAGGTAAGTCCTAACAGAAGGTAATTTTCAACAAGCTGTCAATAAATAAAATGGTCCGCTCCGAAGAGAGTTCCCAACCCATCGAAGCAGGAAAATTTCCACAAAAGTACTCCAAGCTTGTTCCATCCATTCATTTGCCCATGAGCCCTATGCCAGTTCCCAGAAACTGTTTCTAGAAACCTTCAGTAGCTTTTCCCTATATTTTCCCATACCTACGGCATTCTGTACGAAGGGACTTATAAACCTGTGAACAAATTTTTATTCTTTTAACTATTTCCCAGAAAAATATTGATTTATCCCGTAAACCAACAAGAGTTTGTTTTTCCTTGCTCAGGTGGCGGAATGGTAGACGCTGAGGACTTAAAATCCTTTGGCCGTAAGGCCGTGCGGGTTCGAGTCCCGCCCCGAGCACCATCGATGAATGCAAGGATTGCGGGGTGATGCGGTGAAATTGCGTAGAAAGCATGAGAAGTTATTGATCTATCTCTGATCTGGATTTTTTGTTCTACATAGTGCCACATTTGTTAGGAAAAATTGGGGATTGCTATGAAAATATTGTACATATGGGCAGTCGGAAATCCCAGGAGGTAAAGG